>NZ_JBVJMD010000003.1:0-382513 GCF_055584385.1 Streptomyces sp. NPDC104096 | reverse complement strand
TCCCCCCCGCTGGGGCGCCGCGGCCGCGCCGGCCCCGCCCCCCCCGGGCCGCCCCCGGCCCCCCCCCCCCCCCCGGGGGGGCCCCCCCCCGCCCCACGCCGGGATCAGGCGGGTACGACGCACTCGAACGCGTGCAGATACGCGTTGACCGGCTGGATCTCGGCGACGGTCAGCCCGGCCTCCGTCATGCGGGCGACCAGGCTCTCCTTGGTGTGCTTGGCTCCCCCGACGTTGAGGAGCAGCAGCAGGTCCATGGAGGTGGTGAACTTCATCGACGGGGTGTCGTCGACGAGGTTCTCGATGATGACGACCCGGGTCCCGGGGCGAGCCTTCGCCATCACGTTGCGCAGCGTCCTGCGGGTGCTGTCGTCGTCCCATTCCAGGATGTTCTTGATGATGTACAGGTCGGCCTCGACCGGGATGTCCTCACGGCAGTCCCCGCCGACGATCCGGGCCCGCTCGGCGAGCGCGCCGCCCACCCGCAGCCGGGCGTCCGCCTTCTCCACCACCCGCGGCAGATCGAGCAGGGTGCCGCGTACGTCCGGGTGCTTCTCCAGCAGGCTGGCCAGCACGTGTCCCTGGCCGCCGCCGATGTCGGCGACCGTCGTCACGCCGGTGAGGTCGAGCAGTTCCGCGACGTCCCGCGCCGACTGCTCGCTGGACGTCGTCATGGCCTGGTTGAAGACGTGCGCGGAGTCCTGCGCGTCCTCGTGCAGGTAGTCGAAGAACCCCTTTCCGTAGAGCTCGTGGAAGACGCTGTCGCCCGAGCGCACCGCCTCGTCGAGCAGCGGCCAGGCGTCCCAGGTCCAGGGCTCGGTGCACCACAGGGCGATGTACCGGAGGCTGTGCGGGTCGTCCTCGCGCAGCAGTCGGGACATGCTGGTGTGGACGAACCGTCCGTCCTCGTTCTGCGCGAAGACGCCGTAGCAGGTCAGGGCGCGCAGCAGGCGCAGCAGGGGCCGGGGCTCGGTGCCGAGCCGGGCCGCGAGCTGCTCCGCGCCGGTCGGCTCCTCGCCGAGGGCGTCGGCGACGCCGAGCTTGGCCGCCGCCCGCACGGCCGCGGCGCAGGCGGCGCCGAAGACGAGCTCCCTCAGCCGCATGGCCGGGGCGGGCTGCTGCGGGGCCGTGGCCGGGGCGGGCGGAGCCTGCGCGGGGGCGGGACTCACAGTGGTCATGTACCGTCTCGATTCGCTTGGTTCGCTTGATGCGGCAAGGACACGGGTGATCCGGTCAGCACATTCCGGCGGGCAGTGAGCGCCGGCACGTGTTACGGGTGAACTTGTTTCCCTTTCCGGTGTCCCGATTGACCAGGTCGGCCGGCGAATTACCGGTCAGCACGTTGCGCCGGACGATGTTGTTCTGGTTCGGCGCGCCCACGACGCTCTTGAAGAGGACCACTCCGCCGGAGAACGGGGACTTCCCCACGTTGTGGTGGATCTGGTTGCGCTCGACGACCGACTTCTCGATTCCGGTGAGGACGATTCCGGCGCCCTGGATGAAGGGCAGCCGAGCGGTCTTCGGGCAGTACGCGTTGTTGTCGTGGACGTAGTTCCTGCGTACGAGGATGTTGCCGGTGCGCGGCTTGTTCTCGTCGCCGACCACGAACATGCCGGCACAGTTGCGGTCCACGTCGTTGTTCCTGACCGTGACGTTGCGCAGCCGCCGGACCGTGATGCCGATGCGGTTGCCGGTCAGCCGGTTGTTGCGGACGACGGTGCCGCGCGTGTCGACGGCGCCCGCCTCGGCGCGGACCGTGTTGGAGAGGAAGAGACCCGACTCGCCGTTCCTCCTGGCGACGTTGTGCGCGAACAGGCTGCGGACCGAGAGCTCCTCGGCGAAGCCCCAGGTGCCGTTCTTCTCGGAGGTCACATGGCGCACGGACAGCCGGTCGGTGCCCGAGGCCCACAGACCGTTCTTCTTGAAGCCGGTCAGCACGAGCCCTCGGATACGGGTGCCGACGACGGGCCTGGCGGCGGTGCCCTCCACGCAGATGCCGTTGCCGGCGGCCGCGCAGCTGTTGGCCGCCCTCTTCTTGTTCGAGGCCGGCTTCAGCACGGTCAGCGCGCCCGAACCACGCAGGACGAGGTGGGACTTCGTGATGCGGACGCTCTCCCGATAGGTGCCGGGCCTGATGTAGATGACGTCACCGGACCTCGCGACGTCGACCGCCTTCTGGATCGATTGCCCCGGACGCACCACATGGACCGACGAAGCGGCACCGGCCGTGGGAATACCGGCCAGTCCCGATGCGGTCACCAGTGCGGCGCACCCGAGGTATCCGATGTGCTTTCTTTTCATGGGTCGAAGCTATGGTCCGCATTTCCGACTCGCCAGGTTCACCCACCTCTTTTACCGCGTTCGGAGCACGGACGGCGCAATCCCGTACCCGAAAGGCGGTGTCGGCGGGGACTGCCGAGGGGCCGTGAAACTCCTTGCGTGCCACGGGCACGGAAAAGCCCCGGCCGTCGAGGGCCGGGGCTTTTCCGTGTCCGTGTTCCGTGTCGCGTGCCGCGTGCCGCGACTCGTGTGCTACGCGGAGAGGTGGCGCTCCACCGTCTCCACCTTCGAGGTCAGCCCGTCGGTCACACCGGGCCGGATGTCCGCCTTGAGGACCAGGGACACCCGCGGCGCCCGCGCCTCGACGGCGGCGACCGCGCGCCGGACGACGTCCATCACCTCGTCCCACTCGCCTTCGATCGAGGTGAACATGGCGTCGGTGCGGTGGGGCAGTCCGGACGCGCGGACCACCCGGACGGCGTCGGCGACGTACTCGCCGACCTCCTCGCCGACCCCGAGCGGGGTGACGGAAAAGGCGACGATCATGCGCTCGCCACTCCTTCCTTGCGGGCCCGGGAGGCGATCACCGCGTCCTCGGCCTCGCGGCGCAGCCGGCGCTCGGCGAAGAAGCCGCCGGTCGGCAGGACCGACAGGACGAAGTAGAGCGCGGCGGTGCCCAGCGGCCACTTGGCGCGGTTCCAGGCGTCCGCCCAGAAGATCACGTAGAGGATGAACAGGACGCCGTGGACCGCTCCCATCACGGGCACCGCGTTGAAGTCGGTGGTCCGCTTGAGCACCGAGCAGACGAGCAGCAGCAGGAAGGAGACGGCCTCGGGGGCCGAGACCAGGCGGAGGCGGCGGAGGGCGGTGGCGGTTTTGAGGTCCACGGGGCACCTTCGGTGGGAGATGAGGGCGTCACGGTTTGTGAACGCGCGCACAAGCGTCCGCCCATTGTGACAAACGGGCCGGCGCCGTCCGGGAGGGGGGCCACGGTTCCCCTAGGGGTGCATTCAGGGGCGTTCTCCACCCCGGGGACCTGTGCGGGCGACGGAGTGGCGGCTACCTTCGCAGCGTGGCGATGTTCCGAATGCAGGGCAGCAAGGTGCTCGCCGTCGACATGACCGGGGATGCCGTGAAGGCGAAGAACGGCTCGATGGTCGCGTACGACGGGCAGATGGCCTTCAAGAAGCTCAGTGGCGGCGGCGAGGGGCTGCGGGGGATGGTGACCCGGCGGCTCACCGGTGAACAGATGACGGTGATGGAGGTCAGAGGCCAGGGGACCTGCTGGTTCGCGGACCGCGCGAGCGAGATCAACCTCGTCCGCCTCCAGGGGGACACGCTGTACGTGGAGTCGAGCAACCTGCTCGCGACGGACGCCGGGCTGCGCACCGGCACCACGTTCACCGGGCTGCGCGGCGCCGCGCAGGGCAACGGGCTGTTCACGACGACCGTCGAGGGGCACGGCCAGGCGGCGATCACCTCGGACGGACCCGCGGTGGTGCTCCGGGTCAGCCCGCAGTACCCGCTGACCGTCGACCCGGGCGCGTACATCGCGCACCAGGGGAACGTCCGGCAGTCCTTCCAGTCCGGTGTGACGTTCCGCACGTTCCTCGGGGAGGGCGGCGGCGAGGCCTTCCAGATCCGCTTCGAGGGGGACGGACTGGTGTACGTGCAGCCGAGCGAGCGGAACACGGTGGCGGGGGATCTCTGAGATGGCCTTCCGTGAGATCAACTCCAAGATGGTCGAGGCGACCGTCGTCCCGGGGCAGCGGCTGTTCAGTCAGCGCGGCGCGATGCTCGCCTACAAGGGCGAGGTGTCCTTCACCCCCGACCTCCAGGGTGGCCAGGGCGGGATCATGTCGATGATCGGGCGCCGGGTCGCGGGCGAGGCCACCCCGCTGATGTCCGTCGAGGGCAGCGGCACGGTCCTGTTCGGGCACGGCGGCCACCACGTCCAGGTCGTGCGCCTCACCGG
Organism: Streptomyces sp. NPDC104096; assembly: GCF_055584385.1. NCBI lineage: Bacteria > Bacillati > Actinomycetota > Actinomycetes > Kitasatosporales > Streptomycetaceae > Streptomyces > Streptomyces sp. NPDC104096. The sequence goes on along the minus strand of NZ_JBVJMD010000003.1, from coordinate 378,261 downwards.
CGACACGCTGTACGTCGAGGCGGACCGGCTGCTCGCCTTCGAGGGCACGCTCCGGCAGGGCACGATGTTCATGGGCGCGCAGGGCGGCGTCATGGGCATGGTCCGCGGACAGGTCACCGGCCAGGGACTGTTCACGACCACCCTCGAGGGGCACGGCGCGGTGGCGGTGATGGCCCACGGCGGGGTCTTCGAGATCCCGATCACCCCGCAGCGGCCGGTGCACGTCGACCCGCAGGCGTACGTCGCCCATCACGGCGACGTGCGCAACAGGCTGTCCACGGCGCTCGGCTGGCGCGACATGGTGGGCCGCGGCTCCGGGGAGGCGTTCCAACTCGAGCTGAGCGGCAGCGGCACGGTCTACGTCCAGGCGTCGGAGGAGAAGCTGTGAGCGGGTACGTGACGGCGGGCGGCCCGGTGGTGCACGACCCGATGACGCTGCCCGTGGACGACAACGTCAACGCCTACACCTTCTGCGTGGAGCTCAAGGGGAGCCAGTGGTTCCTCCAGAAGGGGAAGATGATCGCCTACTACGGGTCGATCGACTTCAACGGCGTCGGGCACGGCCGATTGGACCGACTTGTCCGCACGGCGTTTCATTCGCCTCTGCACGCCGCCGAGTGGGTCGTGGCGGAGGGCTCCGGCAAGATGCTCCTCGCCGACCGGGCCTTCGATGTGAATTCGTACGACCTCGACGACGGCAACCTGACCATTCGCTCGGGCAATCTGCTCGCTTTTCAGCCAAGTCTCGCGCTCAAGCAGTCGATCGTGCCGGGTTTTCTGACCCTTATCGGAACCGGCAAGTTTGTGGCCGCATCTAACGGGCCGGTGGTGTTCATGGAGCCTCCGATCCGGGTGGACCCGCAGGCGCTCGTCGGCTGGGCCGACTGCCCGTCGCCGTGCCATCACTACGACCATGCGTACATGACCGGCGTGATGGGCGGTCTACGTGCGATGACGGGCCTGGGCGGGGCCTCCGGGGAGGAGCATCAGTTCGAGTTCGTGGGCGCCGGCACGGTGCTGCTCCAGTCGACCGAGACCCTCATGGCCGAGCAGGCCACGGGGGCGGTTCCGCACACGGCGGGCGTGCCCGGCGGCGGCGTCCCCGGTGGTCAGGGGCAGCCGTCCGGGGCACCGCGCCTTCCCGGACAGCTGGGAGACCTCCAGCGTCGCTTCGGGCTGTGAGCGGTAGTCTGCGGAGTGTGACATCGAACGCGTGCGCACCGTCACACCACCCTCACTAGTTCGCCTTTCAACCTTTTAGGTAGACTTCATTCATGGAGACCGAAACGGCCACGCGCTGGCTGACCGATGCGGAGCAGTGCGCCTGGCGCACCCACCTGGAGGTCAACAGGCTGTTGAGTTACCAGCTCGAAAAGGACCTCCAGCCGTTCGGCCTGACAATGAACGACTACGAGATCCTGGTGAATCTCTCCGAGTCGGAGGACGTCAGGATGCGGATGAGCGACCTGGCTTCCGCCACGCTCCAGTCCAAGAGCCGGCTCTCCCACCAGATCACCCGCATGGAGAACGCGGACCTGGTCCGCCGGGAGAACTGCGAGTCCGACCGTCGCGGACTGTACGCGGTCCTCACCGAGCACGGCCTGGAGACCATGCAGAAGGTCGCGCCCCACCATGTGGCGTCCGTGCGGAGTCACTTCATCGACCTCGTCTCGCCCGAGGCCCTGGCAGAGCTCGACAAGGCCCTCAAGCCCATCGCCCAGCACCTTCGCGGGCAACGCGGACGCCCCTGACGGCACGCTCCGCGCGAGCCGAGGCGGGCGGGACCCCGAACCGGGTCCCGCCCGCCTCGGCTCCGGGGCAGGCCGTCAGGCCGTCAGGCCTGTCACCAGTTCGTCCGCCGCGCGGTACGGGTCCAGTTCGCCTGCCACGATCCGCTCCGCCAGCGCGCTCAGGCGGCGGTCGCCGTGCAGGTCGGCGATGCGTTCGCGCAGCGTCGTGACGGCGATCGTCTCGACCTCGCGGGCGGCGCGGGCCCGGCGGCGTTCGGTCAGGACGCCCCGCTCCTCCATCCAGGCCCGGTGCTTCTCCAGGGCCTCGACGACCTCGTCGATCCCCTCGCCCCGCGCCGCGACCGTCTTGACGATCGGGGGGCGCCAGTCGCCGGGGGCTCGGGACTCGCCGAGGCCGAGCATGTGGTTCAGCTCGCGCGCGGTGGCGTCGGCTCCGTCCCGGTCCGCCTTGTTGACGACGTAGACGTCGCCGATCTCCAGGATCCCGGCCTTGGCGGCCTGGATGCCGTCGCCCATGCCCGGGGCCAGCAGGACGACCGAGGTGTCCGCCTGGGAGGCGATCTCCACCTCCGACTGGCCGACGCCGACCGTCTCCACCAGGACCACGTCGCAGCCGGCCGCGTCCAGGACCCGGATCGCCTGCGGCGCGGACCAGGCGAGCCCGCCCAGATGGCCGCGGGTCGCCATGGAGCGGATGTAGACGCCGGGGTCGGAGGAGTGGTCCGACATCCGCACCCGGTCGCCCAGCAGGGCCCCGCCGGAGAACGGCGAGGACGGGTCGACGGCCAGCACACCGACCCTCCTGCCCTGCCTGCGGTACGCGGACACCAGCGCCGAGGTGGACGTCGACTTGCCGACGCCCGGCGAGCCGGTCAGCCCGACGACGTAGGCGTTGCCGGTGAGCGGGGCCAGCGCCGCCATGACCTCCCGCAGCTGCGGGGACGCCCCCTCCACCAGGGAGATCAGCCGGGCCACGGCCCGCGGCCGGCCTTCCCTGGCCTGGGTCACCAGAGAGGAGACGTCCTGCATCACAGCTCCGTTCGCGAGAGGTCGTACAGCGGAACTCAAGCCTTGGGCACCCGCACGATCAGGGCGTCGCCCTGGCCGCCGCCGCCGCACAGCGCGGCCGCGCCGACCCCGCCGCCGCGGCGCTTCAGCTCCAGCGCCAGGTGCAGCACCAGCCGGGCGCCGGACATGCCGATCGGGTGGCCCAGGGCGATGGCGCCGCCGTTGACGTTCACCTTTTCCGTGGACACCCCGAGGTCCTTCATTGACTGCACCGCGACGGCGGCGAAGGCCTCGTTGATCTCGATCAGATCGAGGTCGGAGACCTCCAGGCCCTCCTTCTTCAGGGCGTGCAGGATCGCGTTGGACGGCTGCGACTGGAGCGAGTTGTCCGGACCGGCCACATTGCCGTGGGCGCCGATCTCGGCGATCCACTCCAGGCCGAGCTCCTGCGCCTTGGCCTTGCTCATCACGACCACGGCCGCCGCGCCGTCGGAGATCTGCGAGGAGGAACCGGCGGTGATCGTGCCGTCCCGGGTGAACGCCGGACGCAGCTTGCCCAGCGACTCGGCGGTGGTGTCGCCGCGGATGCCCTCGTCCTTGCTGAAGACGACCGGCTCGCCCTTGCGCTGCGGGATCTCGACCGGGGTGATCTCGGCCTCGAAGACGCCGTTCTTCTGGGCGGCGGCCGCGCGCTGGTGGGACAGCGCGGCGATCTCGTCCTGCTCCGGACGGGCGATGCCCAGGCGGGTGTTGTGCTTCTCGGTGGACTCGCCCATGGCGATGTTCTCGAAGGCGTCGGTCAGACCGTCGTACGCCATCGCGTCGAGCAGTTCCACCGCGCCGTACTTGTAGCCCTCGCGGGACTTCGGCAGGAGGTGGGGGGCGTTGGTCATGGACTCCTGGCCGCCCGCCACGACGATGTCGAACTCGCCCGCGCGGATCAGCTGGTCGGCCAGCGCGATCGCGTCGAGGCCGGACAGGCAGACCTTGTTGATCGTCAGCGCCGGCACGTTCATCGGGATGCCGGCCTTGACGGCGGCCTGGCGGGCCGGGATCTGCCCCGCCCCGGCCTGGAGCACCTGCCCCATGATCACGTACTGCACCTGGTCGCCGCCGATGCCCGCACGGTCGAGGGCGGCCTTGATCGCGAAGCCGCCGAGGTCGGCGCCCGAGAAGGACTTCAGCGAGCCCAGCAGCCGTCCCATGGGCGTACGCGCCCCCGCGACGATCACCGAGCTGTTCGTTCCAGAAGACATGAGCTGCGATCCCCTTACCGGCCTGCACAGCCGAGGAGTGAACGAGGGTTTACTCGAATGTACTGAGCGGTAGTCCACCCGTCATCCGGCTGTCGGTGTGATCGCGCGCACGTTGCGTAACCACTTCCGACGCGCTGCACTGACAACATGCTGACGCGAATCGACCACATCGGGATCGCCTGTTTCGACCTCGACAAGACCGTCGAGTTCTACCGTGCGACGTACGGCTTCGAGGTGTTCCACTCCGAGGTCAACGAGGAACAGGGCGTGCGCGAGGCCATGCTCAAGATCAACGATACGTCCGACGGCGGCGCCTCGTACCTCCAGCTCCTGGAGCCCACCCGTCCGGATTCCACGGTCGCGAAGTGGCTCGACAAGAACGGCGAGGGTGTCCATCACATCGCTTTCGGTACGGCGGACGTGGACACGGACGCAGCCGACATCAAGGACAAGGGCGTACGCGTCCTGTACGAGGAGCCACGACGCGGCTCCATGGGGTCGCGAATCACCTTCCTGCACCCCAAGGACTGCCACGGTGTACTGACAGAACTGGTCACTTCGGCGGCGGTTGAGTCACCTGAGCACTGACCCTCGTACATATGGGCCGGTAGGGTTGGGGGCGGTCGTCGCTCACACCAGGGCGACCGCATTCCGGGGTCCGGGTTTCGGGGGACGAGCGTCGGGGCAGCAGCCCATGCTCCGTCGTTGATCTGACACCATTCCCCCGGGGGCCCCGTTCGGCGGATGGACGGAGCTCGTTGGAGAAGCTTGCGACCAGGGGACGGATGGGACCGCGCAGTGCGGGGCTACGAGAGCCAGGAGCGAGAGCCGGCGGCTGACGTCGATCACCTCTCTCGATTCGAAGCCGAGATGAAGCGGCTGAAGACCGAGCGGGAAAAGGCGATCCAGCATGCCGAGGACCTCGGCTACCAGGTCGAGGTGCTGCGCGCCAAGTTGCACGAGGCGCGTCGCACCATCATGTCCCGGCCCGCCTTCGACGGCGGCGACATCGGGTACCAGGCCGAGCAGATGCTGCGCAACGCGCAGATGCAGGCGGACCAGCTGCGCCAGGAGGCCGAGCGCGAGATCAGCCAGGCCCGCGCGCAGACCCAGCGTCTCCTCCAGGAGCACGCCGAGCAGGCCGCGCGGCTCCAGGCCGAGCTGCACCAGGAGGCCGTCACCCGGCGTCAGCAGCTCGACCAGGAGCTGGCGGAGCGCCGGCAGACCGTCGAGTCGCACGTCAACGAGAACGTGGCGTGGGCGGAGCAGTTGCGCGCCCGCAGCGAGTCGCAGGCCCGTCGTCTCCTCGACGACTCCCGCGGCGAGGTCGACCAGGCCCTGGCCGCCGCCCGCGCGGAGGCCGAGCGGGTCACCGCGGAGACCCGGCAGCGGCTCCAGGCCGAGGCCGACGCGGCCCGCGCCGAGGCCGACCAGCTCCTGCGCCGTGCCCGTACGGACGCCGAACGCCTGCTGAACGCCGCCTCCACCCAGGCCCAGGAGGCCACCGACCACGCCGAGGCGCTGCGCACCTCGACGGCGAACGAGTCCGACTCCGCCCGCCGCCAGGCCACCGAGCTGAGCCGCGCCGCCGAGCAGCGCATCGCCGAGGCCGACACGGCCCTGCGCGAGGCCCGCGCCGAGGCCGAGAAGGTGCTCGCCGAGGCCAAGGAGGCCGCCGCCAAGGCGCTCGCCACGGCCGAGTCCACCAACGAGCAGCGCACCCGGACCGCCAAGGAGCAGGTCGCCCGGCTGGTCAGCGAGGCCACCAAGGAGGCCGAGGCCACCAAGTCGAGCGCCGACCAGATCGTCGCGGACGCCCGCGCGGAGGCCGAGAAGGTCCTCGCCGAGGCAGCCGAGAAGGCCCGCAGCGCCACCGCCGAGGAGACCGCCTCCCAGCTGGGCAAGGCCGCGCGCACCGCCGAGGACGTCCTCAACCGGGCGGAGGAGGACGCGCGCAACACCACCCGGGCCGCCACCGAGGAGGCCGAGCGGATCCGCACCGAGGCGGAGGCCGAGGCCGACCGGCTGCGCGCCGAGGCGCACGACATCGCCGAGCAGCTCAAGGGCACGGCGAAGGACGACACCAAGGAGTACCGCGCCAAGACCGTCGAGCTCCAGGAGGAGGCGCGACGGCTGCGCGGCGAGGCCGAGCAGCTGCGCTCCGAGGCGGTCGGCGAGGGCGAGAAGATCCGCGCCGAGGCCCGGCGGGAGGCCGTCCAGCAGATCGAGGAGGCGGCCAAGACCGCCGAGGAACTGCTCGGCAAGGCGAAGGCGGACGCGGACGAGCTGCGCCAGAGCGCCACGACGGACAGCGAGAAGGTCCGCACCGAGGCCATCGAGCGCGCCACCGCGCTGCGCCGGCAGGCCGAGGAGACCCTGGAGCGCACCCGCAAGGAGGCCGAGGAGCAGCGCGACGAGGCCACCGAGCAGGCCGAGGGCATCAAGGCCGACGCCGAGCGGGCCGCGGCCGGACTGCGCGAGGACACCGAGCGCGCCATAGCGGCCCGGCAGGCCGAGGCGGCCGACGGGCTGGCCCGGCTGCACACCGAGGCCGAGGAGCGCATCGCCTCGGCCGAGCAGGCGCTGACCGAGGCCCGCGAGGAGGCCGTACGGATCCGCCGCGAGGCCGGCGAGGAGACCGACCGGCTGCGCGCCGAGTCCGCCGAGCGCATCCGCACCCTCCAGGCACAGGCCGAGGCGGAGGCCGAGCGGCTGCGCGACGAGGCCGCCGCCGACGCGGCCGCCTCCCGTGCCGAGGGCGAGACCGTCGCCGTACGGCTGCGTTCGGAGGCCGCGGCCGAGGCCGAGCGGCTGAAGACGGAGGCCCAGGAGACCGCCGACCGGATGCGTTCGGAGGCGCAGGCCGCCGCCGAACGGCTGGCCACGGAGGCGTCGGAGACGCTGGCCGCCGCCCAGGAGGAGGCCGCCCGCCGGCGCCGCGAGGCCGAGGAACTCCTCGGCTCCGCCCGCCAGGAGGCCGACCAGGAGCGCGAGCGGGCCCGCGAGCAGAGCGAGGAGCTGCTGGCCTCGGCACGCAAGCGGGTCGAGGACGCGCAGACCGAGGCCGTGCGCCTGGTCGAGGAGGCCGAGCGGCGCGCCGGCGAGCTGGTGTCGGCCGCCGAGCAGCACGCCCAGCAGGTGCGCGACTCCGTCACCGGTCTGCACGAGCAGGCGCAGGAGGAGATCACGGGGCTGCGCTCCGCCGCCGAGCACGTGGCGGACCGTACCCGCCGGGAGGCCGAGGAGGAGGCGGACCGGGTCCGCTCCGACGCCTACGCCGAGCGGGAGCGGGCCGCCGAGGACGCCGCGCGGCTCCGGCGCGAGGCGCACGAGGAGGCCGAGGCCGCCAAGGCGCTCGCCGAGCGCACCACGACGGAGGCGATCGCCGAGGCCGAGCGGCTGCGTTCGGACGCGGCCGCGCACGCCCAGAACGTGCGCACCGAGGCCTCCGAGGTGACGGCGAAGGCCGAGCAGGACGCCTCGCGCACCCGGGCGGAGGCCCGGGAGGACGCCAACCGGATCCGTTCGGAGGCGGCGGCCCAGGCGGACACCCTCGTCACCGAGGTCACGGCGGAGACGGAACGTCTCCAGGCGGAGACGGCCGCGGAGACCGAGCGGGTCCGGGCCGAGGCGGTCGCCAAGGCCGAGAAGCTGATCGGGGACGCGAAGGGCGACGCGGAGCGGCTGCGTGCCGGTGCCGCCGAGACGGTCGGTTCCGCGCAGCGGCACGCCGAGCGCACGCGCGCCGAGGCCGAGCGGGTACGCACCGCCGCGGCCGCGGAGGCCGAGCGGCTGGTGTCCCAGGCCCGCGAGGAGAGCGAGCGCACCCTGGACGAGGCCCGCAAGGAAGCCAACAAGCGGCGTTCGGAGGCGGCCGAGCAGGTCGACACGCTCATCACGGAGACCACGGCCGAGGCCGACAAGCTGCTCACCGAGGCCCAGCAGCAGGCGCTGAAGGCCACGGCGGACGCCGAGTCCCAGGCGGACACGATGGTCGGCGCGGCCCGCAGCGAGGCCGAGCGGCTGGTGTCCGAGGCGACGATCGAGGGCAACGGGCTGGTGGAGAAGGCCCGTGCGGACGCGGACGAGCTGCTCGTCGGCGCCCGCCGGGACGCGACGGCGATCCGCGAGCGCGCGCAGGAGCTGCGCGACCGCATCACGTCCGAGATCGAGGACCTGCACGAGCGGGCCCGCCGTGAGGCGTCGGAGACGATGAAGTCGACCGGTGACCGCTGCGACGCGCTCATCAAGGCCTCCGAGGAACAGCTCGGCAAGGCGCAGTCGAAGGCCAAGGATCTGCTGTCGGAGGCCAGCTCCGAGGCGGGCAAGGTGCGCATCGCCGCCGTGAAGAAGGCGGAGTTGCTCCTGAAGGAGGCCGAGCAGAAGAAGGCCTCGCTGGTGCGCGAGGCCGAGGAGCTCAAGGCGGAGGCGATCCGCGAGGCGCGTGCCACCGTCGAGGAGGGCAAGCGCGAGCTGGAGGTGCTGGTGCGCCGCCGCGAGGACATCAACGCCGAGATCTCCCGGGTCCAGGACGTGCTGGAGGCGCTGGAGTCGTTCGAGACTCCGGGCGCCGGCAAGGACGGGGCGGTGAAGGCGGGCGCGACCGTGGGCGCACCCCGTCCGGGCGGCAAGCCGTCGGAGAGCTAGACGGCCGGAGAGCCGGAGCGTTCGGTCGAGGTCCGCCTTTCGGGGCGGACCTCGACCGTTCTCGCGTTCTCGTGCCGGTGCGGTGCCGGTCCGGTGCCGGTGCGTCGGCGGTGTCGTCGGTCTGGTGTGACGCAATCGACGGTGAGGGCCGTGAGGCCTGAGAGTCCCTCGGCGGATCGTGAGAGTTCCGTTAAGGTCTGGGGTCTTTGACCTGGTTTTTTGCAAGCTGTCCTGCGGTGAGCCACCCAAAAGGGGTGTCATTCTCCAGATCAAACACGTATCCGCTCGATGACACACCGCTTAGGCCCCTAGGATTCCACCTATCACCTCACCGGTCTCATTCGACAGGAACCCCATGAGCGACACTTCCCCCTACGGCTTCGAGCTTGTGCGGCGTGGGTACGACCGCGCTCAGGTGGACGAACGCATCTCGAAGCTCGTCTCCGACCGCGACAGCGCTCTGGCCCGCATCACCGCTCTCGAGAAGCGCATCGAGGAGCTCCACCTCGAGACGCAGAACGCCCAGGCTCAGGTGAGCGACGCCGAGCCGTCGTACGCCGGCCTCGGCGCGCGTGTCGAGAAGATCCTCCGCCTCGCCGAGGAGGAGGCCAAGGACCTGCGCGAGGAGGCCCGCCGCGCGGCCGAGCAGCACCGCGAGCTCGCCGAGTCGGCCGCCCAGCAGGTTCGCAACGACGCGGAGTCGTTCGCCGCCGAGCGCAAGTCCAAGGCCGAGGACGAGGGCGTCCGGATCGTCGAGAAGGCCAAGAGCGACGCCTCGCAGCTGCGGGCCGAGGCTCAGAAGGACGCGCAGTCCAAGCGTGAGGAGGCCGACGCCCTCTTCGAGGAGACCCGCGCCAAGGCCGCGCAGGCCGCCGCCGACTTCGAGACGAACCTGGCCAAGCGTCGCGAGCAGTCCGAGCGCGACCTGGCCTCGCGTCAGCAGAAGGCCGAGAAGCGCCTGGCGGAGATCGAGCACCGCGCCGAGCAGCTGCGCCTGGAGGCCGAGAAGCTGCGCACGGACGCCGAGCGCCGGGCTCGCCAGACGGTGGAGACGGCCCAGCGTCAGGCCGAGGACATCGTGGCGGACGCGAACGCCAAGGCCGACCGCATCCGTTCGGAATCCGAGCGTGAGCTGGCCGCGCTGACCAACCGCCGCGACTCGATCAACGCTCAGCTCACGAACGTCCGCGAGATGCTCGCCACCCTCACGGGTGCCGCGGTGGCCGCCGCCGGCAGCCCGGCCGACGACGAGCCGATCTCCCGCGGGGTCCCGGCCCAGCAGACCCGGTAAGTCCTTCACGACAGCAAAGGCCCGTACCCTCCCCCGGGGGCGCGGGCCTTCGTCGTACCGTCCTCGGGCCTTGGCCGGAGACCCGTCCGGACCCGCCCCAGGGCCGCCGCCACCACGCGGTCCGGTCACCGTCGGGCGGCCTCCCGGGCGTTTCCGTACGGCTCTTCGGGCGCCCCCGTACAGCCTTTCGGTCGCTGCCGTACGGCCTTTCGACCGACGTCGTACGGCCTTCGTCGCGCGGTCGGACACTGTTTGCCCGCCCGGGTGGCAGCCGCCCAACGGCCGCCCTAGCGTGGGCGGCATGATCGAGCTCGAGGGGCTGAGCAAGCGGTACGGCGAGAAGGTGGCGGTCAGCAGCCTGACATTCACCGTCAGACCGGGCATCGTCACGGGCTTCCTCGGACCCAACGGCGCGGGCAAGTCGACGACCATGCGCATGATGCTCGGCCTCGACCGGCCGACGGCAGGCGACGTCCGCATCGACGGCCGGCACTACGCCGACCTCAAGGACCCGCTGAAGTACATCGGCGCCCTGCTGGACGCCAAGGCCGTGCACGGCGGCCGCAGCGCCTACCACCACCTGCTGTGCCTCGCGCAGAGCAACGGCATCCCGAAGAGCCGGGTCCACGAGGTGCTCGACACCGTCGGGCTGTCCGCGGTCGCAAAGAAGAAGGCCAAGGGGTTCTCGCTCGGCATGGGGCAGCGGCTCGGGATCGCGGGGGCGCTGCTCGGCGACCCGCGGATCCTGATGTTCGACGAGCCGGTCAACGGGCTGGACCCCGAGGGCATCCACTGGATCCGCAACCTCATGAAATCGCTGGCCGCGCAGGGCCGGACGGTGTTCGTCTCCAGCCACCTCATGAGCGAGATGGCGCTGACCGCCGATCATCTGGTGGTCATCGGGCAGGGGCGGCTGCTCGCCGACACCTCCATGGCCGACTTCATCCGGCAGAACTCGCGCGCCTACGTCCGCATCCGCACCCCGCAGCGCGAGCGGCTGCTCGACGTGCTGCGCGGGGCCGGCATCACGGTCGTGGAGAGCGGCAGCGGTGTGCTGGAGGTGGACGCCGGGAAGCCCGAGCGGATCGGGGAACTGGCCGCGCAGCACCAGATCGTGCTGCACGAACTGAGCCCCCAGCAGGCCTCCCTGGAGGAGGCGTTCATGCAGTTGACCGCGGAGTCGGTGGAGTACCACGCGCATGCCGACACCGCCCTGCCCCGGCAGTGGGGCGACGGCTGGGAGAGGGGCTGAGCATGGCGGCGACGCAGGTCGTCAGGTCCGAGTGGACGAAGATCCGCTCCGTCGCGTCCACGGTGTGGACGCTCTCCCTCGCCGTGGTCGTCACGATCGCCCTCGGCATGCTGATCTCGGCGCTGTCGCGGAGCCAGTTCGACCGGATGCCCGTCCGGGAGCGGCTCTCCTTCGACCCGACCCTGGTCAGCTTCGCCGGGATGACCCTGGGCCAGCTGGCGATGATCGTGTTCGGCGTGCTGGTGGTGTCCAACGAGTACAGCACCGGCATGATCCGCACCTCGCTGGCCGCCGTGCCGCAGCGCGGCACCTTCCTGTTCAGCAAGATCGCGGTGGCGACCGGGCTCGCCCTGGTCGTCGGCATGATCACCAGCTTCGCCGCCTTCTTCCTCGGCCAGGCCATGCTCGGCTCGCTGCGCACGGAGATCGGCGAACCCGGCGTCCTGCGCGCGGTGATCGGCGGCGGCCTCTACATGACCCTGATCGCGATGTTCTCGATGGGCGTCGCCACGATGCTGCGCTCGCCGATGCTGTCGCTGGGCATCCTGATGCCGTTCTTCTTCCTGATCTCCAACATCCTCGCCAACGTCGACGCGACCAAGCGGATCGGCCGGTTCCTGCCCGACCAGGCCGGCGGCAGGATCATGCGGGTGGTCGCGAGAATCGACGACGACACCCCTTACGGACCGTGGGGCGGGCTCGGGATCATGGTGCTGTGGGTGCTCGCCTCGCTCGCGGGCGGTTACCTGGTGCTGCGCAACCGCGACGCCTAGTGACCGTCCCGACCCGCGCTGACCTGCACGTTGTTTTACCTTCCCTTGAGCGGAACCGTCAGCACACCGATAGGCTCCTTACCCTTACGGGGGGCGTGTGCCCCGCTGTCCTGATCCTCTCGATGGGTGCGGAGCATGATCGAGGCTGTCGGCCTGACCAAGCGCTACGGCGACAAGACCGCCGTGTACAACCTTTCCTTCCAGGTACGACCGGGTGCCGTCACCGGCTTCCTCGGGCCCAACGGCTCGGGCAAGTCGACGACCATGCGGATGATCCTCGGCCTGGACAACCCCACTGCGGGCTCGGTGACGATCGGCGGCTACCCGTACCGCCGGCTCCCGAACGCCGCGCGCCAGGTCGGCGCCCTGCTCGACGCCAAGGCCGTCCACGGCGGCCGGCACGCCCGGAACCACCTGCTGTCCCTGGCCCAGCTCTCGGGCATCCCGGCCCGGCGCGTGGACGAGGTGCTCGGCGTGGTCGGGCTCCAGGACGTGGCGCGGCGGCGCTCCAAGGGGTTCTCGCTCGGCATGGGGCAGCGGCTCGGCATCGCCGCCGCGCTGCTCGGCGACCCCCAGGTGCTGCTCTTCGACGAGCCGGTCAACGGCCTCGACCCCGAGGGCATCCTCTGGGTGCGCAACCTGATGAAGACCCTGGCGGCGGAGGGACGGACCGTGTTCGTCTCCAGCCACCTGATGAGCGAGATGGCGCTGACCGCCGACCACCTCATCGTCATCGGCCGCGGTCAGCTGCTCGCCGACATGAGCGTGCGCGACTTCATCTCGGCCAACTCCGCCGACTTCGCGCGCGTCCGCACCCCGGACACCGAGCCCCAGCTGCGCGAGAAGCTCACGTCCGCGCTCGCCGAGGCGGGCGGGCACGTGCTGCCCGAGCAGGACGGCGCGCTGCGGGTGACGGGGCTGCCGCTGCCGCGCATCAGCGACATCGCGCACGAGGCCGAGGTACGGCTGTGGGAGCTGTCGCCGCACCAGGCCTCGCTGGAGGAGGCGTACATGCGGATGACGCAGGGCGCGGTCGACTACCGCTCGACGGTCGACCAGAAGGCCGGGCTGATGCAGCCGCTGCCGCCCGGCGCGCAGCCGCCGATGCCGATGCCGATACCCGGGCAGGGCCAGCCGGGCTGGTACGCCCCGCCGCCGCCCCAGCAGGGCGGCCAGCCGTTCGCGATGCAGCCCCCGGCGCCCGGTCAGGTCCCCGCGGGCCCGTACGGCGGTTACGGCGCTCCCGTCGCGGCCAACCCGTACGCGGCGCCCACCGCGCCTCCGGTCACCGCGCCGCCGGTCGCCGCACCGCCCGCCGCGGCCGCACCGCCGGTCGCGCCCGCCGCCCCGGCGGCTCCGGCAGCCCCGGCAGCCCCGGCAGCCCCGGCAGCAGAGGCAACGCCCGCATCCGCCACCGACGCTCCGACCAAGCCCGAGGACGCCCGATGAGCACGCCCCAGCCCCCGATGCCGCAGGCCGCGCCCGACTGGCAGGCTGCGGCCGGTTCCGCGTACCCCACCTACACCTCGCCGATCCCCGTCGTGCGCACGCACCTCGGGCACGCCGTCGCCTCCGAGTGGACGAAGATCAGGTCGGTGCGCTCCACGATGTGGACGCTGGGCGTGTTCGTGCTGCTCGTCGTGGGCATCGGGCTGCTGGCCGCCCTGGTCATCTCCGCCAACGCGAACGAGTCGGACCTGTCCGGCGAGAACCCGCTGTCCTTCGGCTTCTTCGGACTGCTCATCGGCAGCATGTGCATCATCACGCTGGGCGTGCTGACCACGGCCTCGGAGTACGGCACCGGCATGATCCGGACCACGATGACCGCGTGCCCCTCGCGCGGCCGGGTGCTGACGGCGAAGGCGATCGTGTTCTTCCTCGTCGCCTTCGTGGTCACGCTGGTGTCGGCGTCCCTCGTGGCCCTCGCGGACGTGTCCATCCTGAACGGGGCGCGGCAGCCGTCGGGCGGCGAGTGGTTCAAGGCCACGGTCGGCGTCTCGTTCTACATGGCGCTGCTCGGCCTGCTGTCGCTGGTGCTCGGCTCGATCATCCGGCACTCGGCGGGCGCCATCACCATCATGATCGGTGTGCTGCTGGCCCCGCTGGTCATCGCGCTCTTCATGTTCTCCTCGTCGCTGGAGAAGGTCCGCGAGGCGCTCTTCGAGTACTCGATCCCCAACCAGCTCAGCGTCTTCTACTCGACCTCGCTCAGCGAGTCCGGTCCGTCCGGCTGGGACCCGCTGTGGATCGCGCTGGGCGTCACGGCCGTCGCGTTCGGCTGCGCCTTCGCGCTGCTGGAGAAGCGGGACGTCTGACCTCCGCCCCGGCCGGGGGACCGCCACCCCGGCCCGGGTCCGGCCCTGCTCGCTCCGGCGGCCGGGCCGGACTCAGAATCTGGGCGCGTTACGGGACCGCTGCACCCGCGTGGTGCGGCGGTCCCGTGCGTTCCAGCACGCCTTGTGCCAGTGCCGGCGCTCGTCGACGCCCGAGTGCTCGGGCCAGGCCACCACGTGCGGCACCCCGTCGGGGATGTTCTGGTCGCAGCCCGGGCAGCGGTAGGACTTGCCCTGCGCGCTCGCTCCGGCCACATGGCGCACGTTCCACTCCTCGCCCTGCCAACTGGTCGTGGACTGCCAGCCGCCGTAGCGGCCGGAGGAGTCGTCCTCCGCGCTCCGTTCGGAGCCGGAGCCCTTGGGACGGTTGCGACGCGGGGACACGGAACACCTCACGGCTCTACAGGAAGCACGGACCGTGTCCAGCCTACGCGCCGCGGACCGGGGTACGCGTAGGGCGTCAAACCTCACAAGTCCCCCTCTCCTGGGACCGATTCTCCAGACAATCGGCAAATCTCCCCGTCAGGCCGTGACCTAGGCATGTGTCGGACGGTTATGCCGGGTGGGGGAGCTCCATGTCGGAGCCAAGGAAGCAGGAAAGTGCAATGCGTGTAGGAAGTTTCGTGTTGGCGGCCCAGTTCCCCGGACAGGGACAGGGAGAGGCACTGCACCGCGCGGTCCGCACCGCCGAGGTCGCCGAGGAAGCGGGGCTCGACACGGTCTGGCTGGCCGAGCACCACTTCGTACCGTACGGAACCTGTCCGTCGGCGGTCACCCTGGCGGCGCTGCTGCTGGGCCGCACCCGACGTATCCGGGTGGGCACCGCGGTCAGCGTACTGCCCACCGTCCATCCCGTCGCCCTCGGCGAGCAGGCCGCCCTGCTCCATGTGACCAGCGGCGGCCGGTTCTCGCTGGGCGTGGGGCGCGGCGGGCCCTGGGTGGACCTGGAGGTGTTCGGTGCCGGTCTGAAGGCGTACGAGAGCGGGTTCCCGGAGTCGCTCGATCTGCTGGTGCGCTGGCTGCGCGAGCCCTCGGTGGGGGCGTCCGGCGGACGCTTCTCCTTCCGTGAAGTCCCGGTGGTGCCCCGGCCGTCGGAGTCCCTGACGGACGGCACGGGCCCCGAGGTGGTCGTCGCCTGCACCTCGCCGGCGAGCGTCCGGCTGGCGGCCGAGCGCGGACTGCCGATGCTGCTCGGCATGCACATCGGGGACGAGGAGAAGGCGGAGATGGTGGCGCTGTGGCGGCAGCACGCGCGCGCGGCCGGGCGCCCGGCGCAGGAGGTCCACGGCGCGGCCCATGTCTCGGCCGGGGTCTGCCAGATCGCGGACCGGCGTACGGACGCGGTGGAGGCGCTGACGAAGGCGATGCCGGGCTGGCTGAAGCAGGGGCTCGACGCCCATGTGACGGTGGACGGCCGCGCCCGGCAGATGCGGGACCCGCTGGCGTACACCGAACTGCTCTGCGGACTGCACCCGGTGGGCACGCCACGGCTGTGCGCCGACCGGCTCGCGGCGACCAGCGAGCGGACCGGCATCGACCGCTTCGCCCTGCTGGTCGAGGGCTCCGGCGACCTGGTGGCGACCGAGGAGAACGTACGGCGGCTGGGCGCCGAGGTGCTCCCGCACCTCGGCTGAACACCCCAGCCGCACGGGGAGCTTGCCGCTCCGGCACTGACTGCACCTCCCGCGGACGGAGCGGCAAGCAGGCGGCTCACTGCGTCAGCAGTCCCGGAACTCGGGGGACTGGTTCAACACCTGACTGCGAACCGAGGTGAAACGGGCCAGCGACTCCTCGACGGAGGCGTCCAGCGGGAACACCGCTACCCGGTGGCAGTTCTGAAAGGCCAGACGCACACCGAAGTGTCGCTGGAGGGCGCCGCGGATCGCGTCGCTCGCGAGTGCGCGCAACAGCTGACCGCGGGCCTGCTCGTCCGGCGGGGGCGTCTGGTTGTCGGCGAACGGGCCGCCGTCGACCTTCAGCTGAGCCACCAGGGAACTGATCATCTCCCACGCGTAGGGCAGGGAGGTCCGGACGCAGTCGACGAATTCTGCTTCGTCGACCTCGCCTCGCTCGGCCTGTTCGAGTAGGGCCGGTGAGACGTCGAGCGACATGGGTTCTCCTCTCGCACCCCCGAGACGCAGGGGTTGCCGGACAGGGAAGGGAAGTTCGCACGCCGGAACACCGAGCACGCTGCGTACACGCATCGCGACCTCCCGTTTACTACGGTAGGCAACCGCCGGGGGCGGCACCAGGAGATTGCACACTTAGGGAACTCCCAGTAAGCACACAATCGGCCACCCGTGAACCCACGTCATCCTGGGCGAATCGCGTGTACCGCCGCCCGTCGAGTAGCGTTGCGGACCATGCGTCTCGTCATCGCCCGGTGTTCCGTCGACTACGCGGGCCGGCTCACCGCCCACCTCCCCTCCGCGCCCCGCCTGATTCTGGTGAAGGCGGACGGCAGTGTCTCCATCCACGCCGACGACCGGGCCTACAAGCCCCTGAACTGGATGTCGCCGCCCTGCACGCTGAAGGAAGGCAGCGGCGACGAGGCCGGCGTCTGGACGGTCGTCAACAAGGCGGGCGAGAAGCTCATCATCACGATGGAGGAGGTGCTCCACGACTCCTCGCACGAACTCGGCGTCGATCCCGGCCTGATCAAGGACGGCGTGGAAGCACACCTCCAGGAACTGCTCGCCGACCGCATCGACACCCTCGGCGAGGGCTACACGCTGATCCGGCGCGAGTACATGACCGCCATCGGGCCCGTCGACATCCTGTGCCGGGACGCCGAGGGCGGGACCGTCGCCATCGAGATCAAGCGGCGGGGCGAGATCGACGGTGTCGAGCAGCTCACCCGCTATCTGGACCTGCTCAACCGTGACCCGCACCTGGCTCCGGTGCGCGGTGTCTTCGCGGCCCAGGAGATCAAGCCGCAGGCCCGCGTGCTGGCGACCGACCGCGGCATCGACTGCCACGTCCTGGACTACGACGCGCTGCGGGGCATCGAGGACGACAAGCTGCGGCTGTTCTGAGCGGCCCGCACGGGTACGGGTACGGAAGAGGGCCGGGTCCGCCGAAGCGGGCCCGGCCCTCTCGTACGCGAGCGGCCCCTCGTGCGCGAGCGGTCTCAGATCACCGGTGCCGTCTCGCCGGGCGTGCCGGACCCGGCGTCCTCCGAGGCGCTCATGGAGGCGCTGGCGGACGCGGCGCCACCGGCCGTGTCCGTGGTGGTCGGGCTGGCGGTGGGCGACTCGGGAGGCTCGGACGTGGTCGGCGTGGCGGGCGGGGTCGACGACGGCGGCGGCGTGGACGACTTCGTCGGCTTCGGCGACGGCTTCGGGGTTGCCGAGCCCGTCGGCTTCCTGGTCGGCGATCCGGAGGCGCCGCCCGAGCCCTTCGTCCCGGTCGGGTCGTCGGAGGGCCGCGCCTCGCCCGTCGGCGTCGGGTCGTCGGAGGTGCCGTAGGTGCCGTCGGGGCCCGGGTCGGTCGGTGTGGCGGACGGGGCGCCGGTACCGGTGCCGGTCCTGCCGGTGTCGCTCTTGGGCTGGTCGGCGTCCAGGCTGCCGTCGTCCAGGTCCTGGTCGGCCGACGGGCTGACGCCGACCCGGTCGGAGGGGATGTTGGCGTCGTTCTTGTCGGAGGTGGCGCCGAGCGTCACGACCGTGCCCAGCACGGCGACGAGCAGGGCGCCCGCCCCGGCCGCGACGAGGTTGCGCCGGGCCATGCCCCGCAGACCGCCGCGCTCCTTGTGGCCGCCTTCGGCCACGGACCGGTAGGTGACCAGATCGGCGGTGTCCAGGGCGAGCGGCTGACGGACCGTGGGGATCCCGCCGGGCGGTGAGGCCGACTGCTCGGAGCGTGCGTCGGGCACCTCCTCGCCCGCCGTCGCCCGCATCCCGGGCACGTCGCCCGTGCGGTCGGCGACCAGGGCGAGGGCCCGGCGGCCGACGACCGTGCCGCGCTTGTCGGCGGCCGCGCCGCGCAGCCCTATGGCCGCCTCCAGCTCGGCGCGCGCCACGTCGTACTGGCCGCAGCAGAGCGCGAGAATACCCAACTCGTGCTGGAAATAGGCCTGTTCGGAGACATCACCGACGGTCCGGGCAGCCTCGACGCCGACCCGCAGCGCCTGCTCCCAGGCGCCCCAGTGCAGTCCGGCGGCGAAGGCGGGCGCGGCGGCGCGGGCCAGCCGGACGACGATGTTCTCCTCGGCCTCGGCCTCGGCCTCGCCCTCGGTCCCGTCCTCGTCCTCGACGCGGTCGGACGGGGTCACCGTCGGCGCCAGTACCGCGAGGGCGGTGAGCACGGCGTCGGCCTCGGCGCACACCCTGCCGGGGGTGACGGAGGGATGGCCGGCCCACCAGGCGTAGTGCTGGGCGGCGGTCAGGGCGCCGTCCTCGACGTCGTCGTCGTAGCCGGCGGCCTCCAGCTGGGTCAGGACCCCGGCGGCCAGCCGGTAACGGGGGCCGACCGGGGAGACCAGACCACAGGCCGCGAGCTCGCCGAGCGCGGCGTCCGCGTGGGTGTCGCCGACCAGCGCGGGCAGGTGCGCCTGGTGCGGCACCTCGCCGCCGAGCGCGACGGCGAAGCGCAGCGCGGCCCGGGCCGAGGTGCTCAGCCGGGAGGCGAGCAGCGGGGCGGGCGCGGCCGCCTCGGCGAGGGAGGGCAGCGGCACCTCCTCGGTCGACTCGGCGTCGAAGTCGGCGTCCTCGGGCAGTTCGTCCGCGAAGACGCCGAACTCGTCGACGGCCCCGACGTCGGCCCGCAGCCGGTCGCGCTGGCGCAGCAGGGCGCCCGCCTGGACGAAGCGCAGCGGCAGGCCCTCGGACTCGAACCAGAGGTCGCCGGCCCAGTTGCTCTCCTCCTCCGTGAGCACACGGCCGACGGCACGCTCGATGAGGTCGACACCGCCCGCGCGGTCGAGACCGCCGAGGAAGACCTCCTCCAGGGCCGCCTCGGCGGACGGGGCGGGCACCTCGGGGGTGGCGGCGATCACGAAGGCGCACTCGGGGGTGGCGTCGAGCAGTTCGTCGAGTTCGGCACCGCCGATCTCGGCGTCGTCGAGGACGACGACCGCGCCGATCTCCCGGACGTGCCCGATCAGCTCGTCGTGGTCCGGGCGGTGCAGGGGCGCGTCGTACACGGCGTGGAACAGGCCGTACAGCAGGTCGCTCGCGGTGCGGCGGGCGCCGTTGAGGCGGACCACGCCGTCGGGGGCGAGGTCCGTGCAGTCCTCGGCGACGACGTCGAGAAGGCTGGTGCGGCCGGAGCCTGCCGGGCCGGTGAGGCGGACGGAGCGACCGCGGGCGAGCAGTCTGACCAGGCGTTCGCGCTCGTCCTGGCGGCCGAGCAGGGGGAGTTCCGGCTGGGCGGGACCGGCCGGGACGGGCGGCTGGGCGGCGCGTTCGGCCTCGGCGCGGGCGGCGGCGTCGAGCTTCTCGGGCCGGCCGGGGCGCGCGGCGCCGGGCGGGCAGGCCTCTATCTCGCTGCCGTCCACGGGGTTGACGGTGAGCAGCAGGTCGCCGGTGACCACCTGGACCGTACGGGCCAGGGTCGGCTTGTGCTGCGAGAAGTCGGGGGTGAGGGCATCCCTGGCCGGGCGTGGCCGCGGCGCGCGACTGTCACCGTCATGGCCGTACTCCTCGGGTCCCCGGTCGATCGGGTCCATAGGTTCAAGCCCCCAAAAGCGTCGAGTGCCGAAAGCCCCTCCCGGCCTTGTCGCACACCGCGCGTCGCTTCTGGTCCGGGCCCACTAGAGGGTTACGAGGTCAGCGGGCAGCCGAACCCTAAACCTTCGCACAGTATCTCCGACAGCCCGGGGTACCGCGCCGTCCGAGACGTCACGGTCTCGTGAGGATTGCGCGCGTCAGGCGTTCCGCCGGAAGCCGGCCGGGTCTCCCCCGTCCGCCCGGGCCCACTCGCCCTCTCCCCGGCACCTCCGGCCCGCCCTCGGCACACCCGCGCCGCTCCGGTCGCATCCACCGGTCCGCGCGCCTGCGCCACCTCACCGGCCCGGGCACGCCCGCGCGGGTCCGCGCGCCGTCGCGCCGGACATCACACCCGGGGCAGGGACTCCACTCCGATGCCGCCCTCGATCGCCAGGATCCGGTGCAGCCGGGTGGCCACCAGCAGGCGCTGCATCTGCGGCGGTACACCGCGCAGCACCAGGCGCCGGCCGATGCGGCCGGCCCGCCGGTGGACCCCCATGATCACCCCGAGTCCGGTGGCGTCCCAGGAGTCGAGTCCGGACAGGTCGAGCACGAGATCGCCGACCCCGTCGTCGACGGCCGAGTGCAGGACCGTACGGGCGTCCGCCGCGCTGCGGACGTCGAGGCGGCCCCCGACGACCAGCTCGGCGTGGTCGCCCCTGATGTACATATGCGCTCCCCGAGAGTGCGGTGGCGAACTCCGTGACGATGACTGTGCAACCTTTGACTGCTTCAGCAGCCGGCTGGTTGCCGTCTGTAAGCGAACCGATACCGAATTCACCCCCGGGAGTGATACCCCCGGGGTGTGTGCGGTTTCGGCGCCGATACGTACGTGGCGATCAGTACGTGTAGAAGCCCTGCCCGCTCTTGCGCCCGATGTCACCGGCGTCAACCATCCGGCGCATCAGCTCCGGCGGCGCGAACTTCTCGTCCTGGCACTCGGTGTAGATGTTGCCGGTGGCGTGCAGCAGGATGTCGACGCCGGTGAGGTCCGCGGTGGCCAGCGGGCCCATGGCGTGGCCGAAGCCCAGCTTGCAGGCGAGGTCGATGTCCTCGGCGGAGGCGACGCCCGACTCGTACAGCTTGGTCGCCTCGACCACGAGCGCCGAGATCAGGCGGGTGGTCACGAAGCCGGCCACGTCGCGGTTGACGACGATGCAGGTCTTGCCGACGGACTCGGCGAACTCCCGGGCGGTGGCGAGGGCTTCGTCGCTGGTCTTGTAGCCGCGGACGAGCTCGACGAGCTGCATCATCGGCACCGGCGAGAAGAAGTGCACCCCGACGACCCGCTCGGGGCGCTCGGTCGCCGCCGCGATCTTGGTGATCGGGATGGCGGAGGTGTTGGAGGCGAGCACGGCGTCCTCGCGCACGATCTTGTCGAGCGCGCGGAAGATCTCGTGCTTGACCTCCAGCTTCTCGAAGACGGCCTCGACGACGACGTCGGCGTCGGCGACGGCGTCCAGGTCGGTGGTCGCGGTGATACGGGCGAGCGCGGCCTCGGCGTCCTGCGCCTCGATCCTGCCCTTGGCGACGAACTTGTCGTACGACGCCTTGATCCCGTCGGTGCCACGCTTCAGCGCCTCGTCGGTGACGTCACGCAGGACGACGTCCCAGCCCGCCTGCGCGGAGACCTGGGCGATGCCGGAACCCATGAGGCCGGCTCCGATGACGGCAAGCTTCCGTGCCACTGTGCGACTCCCCTACTGCAACCGTGACCAACACGCTGTTCATGTCTTACTCTCCGGCGGACCCTAGCGCTCGCGCGCCGCTGTGTGACCGGTTAGTAACGCGCGTCACGTCTCATCTGACGGACATCACACCGGCAGGCGTCGGCGCCCGCCCCGGACGGCGTAGTCGGGCGCCTCGCCCCAGCCGTGACGGCGGGCACACGGGTGTTCCGCGCCGCCGGAGCGTAACTACGCTGGCCTCATGGTCAATCTGACACGCATCTACACCAGGACCGGCGACCAGGGCACCACCGCCCTCGGCGACATGAGCCGGGTCGCCAAGACGGACCCGCGGATCTCGGCGTACGCCGACGCCAACGAGGCGAACGCCGTGATCGGCGTCGCGATCGCGCTGGGCGCTCTGGACGAGGAGATCGTCACGGTCCTCGGCCGCGTCCAGAACGACCTGTTCGACGTGGGCGCGGATCTGTCGACGCCGGTCGTCGCGGACCCGGAGTTCCCGCCGCTGCGGGTGGAGCAGTCCTACGTCGACCGGCTGGAGGCGGACTGCGACCGCTTCAACGCGGAGCTGGAGAAGCTGCGGTCGTTCATCCTGCCGGGGGGCACCCCGGGCGCGGCCCTGCTGCACCAGGCGTGCACGGTCGTGCGCCGGGCCGAGCGCTCGACCTGGGCGGCCCTGGAGACGCACGGCGAGGTGATGAACCCGCTCACCGCGACCTACCTCAACCGACTGTCGGACCTGCTGTTCATCCTGGCCCGTACGGCGAACAAGGCGGTCGGGGACGTGCTCTGGGTCCCGGGCGGGGAGCGCTGACCTGCGGGGCCCGGCCAGGAGGCGCCGACCTGCGGGGCCCGGGCGGGGAGCGCCGATCGCAGCGCCCACCGCGCGAGCGCGGCGCCCCCGGCCCGCCGCGCTCAGCGGTCGGTGTCGTCCCGGGCGGCGTCCCGGTCCGCCCGGGCGAGCGCCGACTCGGCGGCGTCCACCTTCTGCCGCATCCCGCTGTAACCGGCGGGGGTGGCGGGCGCCTCGCCCGCCGTGCCGCCGTGTCCGCTACAGCCGACGGTGAGACCCATGAGCAGGGCGACGGCGGCCGCCGCCAGGGCCGTGCGGCGCATCAGCTCCGCCCCCCGCCGTCGCCCTTGCCGTTGTCGTTGTCCTGGCACCACGTCTTCACGTCGGCCAGGTCCTTCTGACGCTGCCGGAGCGTCGTGACCAGGGACTTGCGGAAGGTGAGCCGGTCCTGGAGGAACGTCTCGACGGCCTGGTGCCCGGCCGATCGCGCGTTGTCCACGCGCTGCTGGAGGCGGGCGACCGAACCGCGGGTGCCGGCGTCCGCGTCCAGCCGCGTCAGGGCCCGGTCGATCCGGTCGTCGAGCTTCGGCAGCCGCTTGCAGAGCGCCTGCGCGCCGTCGCCCGTCGGGACCGGCGCGGGGGTGGTGAGGGCGGTCGCCGCCGTCGTGCCGCCCGCCAGCAGGGCCGCCGTGGCGAGCCCCACGAACAGGCGCCTTCGCCGTGCGTACATGTCCTCCTCCGTTCCCGGACGGCCGCCGTGGCCGTCCGACGCGTCGGAGGTTAGGAAGTCTCTTTGGGGAAACTCTGTGACCGGTTTGCCCCGGCTGTGCCGATCAGCCAGTCACGGCGGCCCGGCAGGCTCCCGCCGGTCGACGGCAGCCGTACCTCGAAGCGCGCCCCCGACCCCGCCGGGCCCTCGGTCACGCTCGCGGTCCCCCGGTGCAGCGCGGTCTGCTGGGCCACCAGCGTCAGACCGAGTCCGGACCCGGAGCTGCCGGGACCCCGCCGGAAGCGCTCGAAGACCCGGGCGCGGTCCTGCGGCGGCACCCCCGGTCCCTGGTCGTCGACCGTGACCACGACCTGCTCCCCGGCGCGCCGCACCGCGACCGCCACCGTCGCCCGGCCCCGTGCGTCGCGTCCGTGGGCCAGCGCGTTGGCCAGCAGGTTGTCCAGGAGCAGCCGCAGTCCCGGCTCCCAGCCGTGGACCGTCAGCCCGGGCGCCGCGTCGAGGGTGATCCGCGCGTCGGGAGCCCGCCGCCGGGCCTGGGCCACCGAGGCGTCCGCCGCCTCCGTCACGTCCACGTCGCGCAGCGCCTCCGCCTCCACCAGGTCCCCGCGGCCCAGCTCCCGCAGCATCACCAACAGGCTCAGCAGCCGGGCGTGTTCGCCGCGCAGGTCGGCCAGCACCTCCGTGCGGTCCGGCTCCGGGAGATCGGGGTGGCCGGTGAGGATGTCGAGGTTGGTGCCCATGCTCATGAGCGGGGTGCGCAGTTCGTGGGAGGCGGCCGCGGAGAAGGAGCGGGCCGTGTCGAGCGCCTCGGCGGTGCGGGCGGCCTGCTCGTCGTAGCGGGCCAGGACCGTGCGCAGGGTGGCCGCGAGTTCGTCGACCTCGGTGATCCCGGTCGGCTCGTCCGGCAGCCGGGCGGTGCTGGTCCGCGGGTCGAGTCCGGCCGTACGGCGGCCCAGGCGCGTGAGCGGACCGGCCGCGCCGGAGGCGATGCCCCAGGCCAGCAGGCCGGACAGGGGTGCGGCGAGCAGCGACGTCACGGCCACCCGCCGTCTGACCAGGCGGAGTTGGGCGCGGTCGGCGGTGTCGGGCGAGAAGACCCACAGGGTGCCGGAACCGCGCACGGTGGTGAGCGGCACCGACAGCGCGCGCCAACTGGTGCCGCCTGCCCGCACGGTGACCGGTCCCGGGGTCCGCTCCGGCAGTGCGACCGAGGCGTCCGGCTGCGGCCCGCCGCTGAAGGTGCCGCCCGGCCCCACGACCCGTACGCCGACGTCGAGGACCGCGCTGTACAGCCGCCGCTCCCGGGTGTCGGCCGCCTTGGGCCGGTCGGCGGCGGAGACCCGCAGCAGGGCGCGGGCGTCCGGCACCACGGCGGCGGCGCGGGCCCGCAGATGGTCGTCCTCGGCCCGGTGCAGATCGCGGGAGACGAGCTGGAGCAGCAGCCAGCCGGAGGCCAGCACCAGCAGCGGCACGGTCACCCCGACCGCGAGCCCGATCCGGGTCGACAGCCTCACGACGGCTCGCCCCGCAGGACGAAGCCCACTCCGCGCACGGTGTGCACCAGCCGCCGCTGCCCGTCGGCCTCCAGTTTGCGCCGCAGATAGCTGACGAAGGTGTCGACGGCGTCGGTGCGGACGTCGACGTCGTAGCCCCAGACCCGCTCCAGGAGCTGGTCGCGGGTGAGGACCAGTCCGGCGTTGCGGGCGAGCACCTCCAGGAGCTCGAACTCGCGCCGGGTCAGTTCCAGGCACCGCCCGTCCCGCTCCGCCGTACGGGCCGCCGGGTCGACGACCAGGCCCGCCACCCGCAGCACGTCCCCCGCCGGCGGTCTGCGCCGCAGCAGCGCCCGCAGGCGCAGCACCAGTTCCTGGAGGGCGAACGGCTTCACCAGATAGTCGTCCCCGCCCGCCTGGAGCCCGGCTATCCGGTCGGCGGTCTCGTCCAGCGCCGAGAGCATGAGCACGGGGAGGTCCTGGCCGTCGGCGCGCAGCCGCGCGCACACCTCGATGCCGCTCGTGCCGGGCATCGACACATCGAGGACGAGCACATCGGGCGGCGCCTCGCGGACGGCGTCCAGGGCGGCCCGCCCGCTGTCCGCCGTCCGCACGGAGAAGCCGCTCAGCCGCAGTCCGCGCTCCAGCGAGCGCCGGATGGCCGGGTCGTCGTCCACCACCAGCACCGCCCCCGGGCGGCCCCTGTCGCTCATGCGGTCAGCGTACGGCGCGCGGACCGGCGAAGGTGCGGGACGGTTGTGCATACAGGGTGCTTCTGGGGCTGCTGGGACAACAGACTATCCTCGCGCCGGAGTTGGGGACTCCATTACGCAACTGCCATAGTGGTCCAGACCTATTGACCTATGGTCCAGACCTTTCTATTCTCACGGGCACCGTGGGCGTGAAGGCTCAGTTACGCCCATCCCCCTCCAACTCCCCCTGAGGAGGCGCGGAATGCGCTTCGGACAACGAGCGACGGCAGGGCTCGCCACTCTGCTGCTCCCCCTGGCCGGTCTGGTCGGCCTCGCGAGCCCCGCCCAGGCCGCGACCACCGCCACCGCCACCTACGCCAAGACCCAGGACTGGGGCACCGGCTTCGAGGGCAGGTGGACGGTGAAGAACACCGGCACCACGGCCATCAGTTCCTGGACGATCGAGTGGGACTTCCCCTCCGGCACGTCCGTCACCTCCGCCTGGGACGCCGACGTCACGTCCTCCGGCACCCACTGGACGGCCAAGAACAAGTCCTACAACGGCGCCCTCGCCGCCGGCGCCTCCGTCTCCTTCGGCTTCAACGGCGCCGGAACCGGCTCGCCCTCCAACTGCAAGCTCAACGGCGGCAGTTGCGACGGCGACACCACGGTCCCCGGTGACAGCGCCCCCACCGCGCCGGGCACTCCGACCGCCTCCAGCATCGCCGACACCTCGGTGAAGCTCTCCTGGAGCGCCGCCACCGACGACAAGGGCGTCAAGAACTACGACGTGCTGCGCGGCGGCACCAAGGTCGCGACCGTGACGACGACCTCGTACACGGACACCGGTCTCACCGCCGGCACCGACTACTCGTACACCGTCCAGGCCCGTGACACCGCCGACCAGACCGGTCCGGTCAGCGGCGCCGTCTCGGTGCACACCACCGGTGGCACCACCACTCCCCCGCCCACCGGCAACAAGGTCCGCCTCGGCTACTTCACCGAGTGGGGCATCTACGGCCGCAACTACAACGTCAAGAACCTGGTGACGTCGGGCTCGGCCGCCAAGATCACGCACATCAACTACGCCTTCGGCAACGTCACCAACGGCCAGTGCGCGATCGGCGACTCCTACGCCGACTACGACAAGGCCTTCACCGCCGACCAGTCGGTCAGCGGCGTCGCCGACACCTGGGACCAGCCGCTGCGCGGCAACTTCAACCAGCTCCGTGAGCTGAAGGCCAAGTACCCGAACATCAAGGTGCTGTGGTCCTTCGGCGGCTGGACCTGGTCCGGCGGCTTCGCCCAGGCGGCGGCCAACCCGACCGCCTTCGCCAACTCCTGCTACAACCTGGTCGAGGACCCGCGCTGGGCCGACGTCTTCGACGGCATCGACATCGACTGGGAGTACCCGAACGCCTGCGGTCTGTCCTGTGACAGCAGCGGCGCCGCGGCCTACAAGAACCTGATGCAGGCCCTGCGCGCCAAGTTCGGCTCGAACAACCTGGTCACCGCGGCCACCACGGCCGACGGCACCTCCGGCGGCAAGATCGACGCGGCCGACTACGCGGGCGCCTCGGCGTACGTCGACTGGTACAACGTGATGTCGTACGACTTCTTCGGCGCGTTCAACGCCCAGGGCCCGACCGCTCCGCACTCCCCGCTCACCTCGTACAGCGGCATCCCGACGCCCGGCTTCACCACCGCCGACGCGATCGCCAAGTTCAAGGCGAAGGGCGTGCCCGCGAGCAAGCTGCTCGTCGGCATCGGCTTCTACGGCCGCGGCTGGACCGGTGTCACCCAGGCGGCGCCCGGCGGCACGGCGACCGGCCCGGCCGCCGGTACGTACGAGCAGGGCATCGAGGACTACAAGGTGCTCAAGACGTCCTGCCCGTCCACCGGCCTCGTCGCCGGCACGGCGTACGCCTTCTGCGGCAACAACTGGTGGTCCTACGACACCCCGGCCACCATCGGCACCAAGATGGCCTGGGCCAAGTCGCAGGGTCTCGGCGGCGCCTTCTTCTGGGAGTTCAGCGGCGACACCAGCAACGGTGAGCTGGTGAGCGCCCTCAACAGCGGACTGTCGTAGAACAGTTCGGAGGCTGAAAGACCGACGCTCCCCTGGACCTGGTCCAGGGGAGCGTCGTCGTATGGGGGGAGCGTCAGGCGACGTTCACCCTCCCCCACCCAGCGGGGCCGGGGGGACCCCCACCCAGCGGGGCCCTGAACGTCGCTACGCGACGTTCACCCGCTGGCCGGGCGGGGCCGCCTCCAGCCAGGCGAGAAAACCGGTCAGCGCGTCCTCGCTCATCGCCAGTTCCAGCCGGGTGCCGCGGTGCAGACACGCGAGGATCACCGAGTCGGACAGCAGCGCCAGCTCCTCCTCGCCGTCGGGCAGCCGGCGGCCGGCGACCTCGATCGACGAGCGCTCCAGGATGCGACGCGGGCGGGGGGCGTAGGAGAAGACCCGGTACCACTCGATGCGGTCGCCGTTGTAGCGGGCGACGCCGTAGCTCCAGCCCTTGCCGCTGGTGTCGGACTTCTCGGGGACGTCCCAGCGCAGGCTGCAGTCGAAGGTGCCGCCCGAGCGCTGGATGAGTCTGCGCCGCAGTCCGAAGACGAACAGCCCCACCACCACCAGGGCGACGACGATTGCGCACACAGTCAGAGCGAGGACCATCGGCACCGACCTCCTCGTCTCCTAGAGAACCGTAAATAGATAACGGAACGGAAAAAACATCCAGATCTGCCTCAGCCGCGACCGGCACCGGATCGCTCCGGTCCCAGCCGCGGCTGAGGGACGTCATCGCACAGCGCGCCTGCTAACGCGCTGCCGCCGCGCGCAGTCGTACGTCCGCACGGCGCTCGGCGTGGGCGTCGCCCTCCGCCTTCGCGCGCTCCAGCTCACGCTCCACGCGCTGGACGTCGATCTCGTCCGAAAGCTCGGCGATCTCGGCCAGCAGCGACAGCTTGTTGTCCGCGAACGAGATGAAACCGCCGTGCACCGCGGCGACGACCGTTCCCCCCTCACGCGTACGGATGGTCACCGGGCCCGACTCCAGCACACCGAGCAGCGGCTGGTGACCGGGCATGACGCCGATGTCGCCGGACGTGGTGCGCGCGACGACCAGGGTCGCCTCGCCGGTCCAGACCTCTCGGTCGGCCGCGACCAACGCGACGTGCAGCTCAGCAGCCAAGGTTGGCTCCTCGGGTCACCACCCGGCGGGTCTGCCGGGTGTTGGTTACAAGTCTAGTGGGCGTGACGAAGGGGGCGGGACGCGCCCGCCCCCTCGTCAAGAGCGCGAGGCTCAGGAGACGCCCAGCTCCTTGGCGTTGGCCTTGAGGTCCTCAATGCCACCGCAGAGGAAGAACGCCTGCTCCGGGAAGTGGTCGTAGTCGCCGTCGATGATCGCGTTGAACGCGGCGATCGACTCGTCCAGCGGCACGTCCGACCCGTCGACGCCGGTGAACTGCTTGGCGACGTGGGTGTTCTGGGACAGGAAGCGCTCCACGCGACGGGCACGGTGGACGACGAGCTTGTCCTCCTCGCCGAGCTCGTCGATACCGAGGATCGCGATGATGTCCTGGAGGTCCTTGTACTTCTGGAGGACCGTCTTCACACGCATGGCGGTGTTGTAGTGGTCCGCCGCGATGTAGCGCGGGTCCAGGATGCGGGACGTGGAGTCCAGCGGGTCCACGGCCGGGTAGATGCCCTTCTCGGAGATCGGACGGGAGAGAACCGTCGTCGCGTCGAGGTGGGCGAACGTGGTGGCCGGGGCCGGGTCGGTCAGGTCGTCCGCGGGGACGTAGATCGCCTGCATCGAGGTGATCGAGTGACCACGGGTCGAGGTGATGCGCTCCTGGAGGAGACCCATCTCGTCGGCCAGGTTCGGCTGGTAACCCACCGCGGAGGGCATACGGCCGAGCAGGGTCGAGACCTCGGAACCGGCCTGGGTGAAGCGGAAGATGTTGTCGATGAAGAACAGCACGTCCTGCTTCTGCACATCGCGGAAGTACTCCGCCATGGTCAGACCGGCCAGGGCCACGCGCAGACGGGTGCCCGGGGGCTCGTCCATCTGGCCGAAGACGAGGGCGGTCTTGTCGATGACGCCCGAGTCGGCCATCTCCTCGATGAGGTCGTTGCCCTCACGGGTGCGCTCACCGACACCGGCGAACACGGAGACACCGTCGTGGTTGTTGGCGACGCGGTAGATCATCTCCTGGATGAGCACCGTCTTGCCGACGCCGGCACCACCGAACAGACCGATCTTTCCACCCTTGACGTACGGGGTGAGAAGGTCGATGACCTTGACGCCGGTCTCGAACATCTCGGTCTTCGACTCGAGCTCGTCGAAGTTCGGGGCCTTGCGGTGGATGGACCAGCGCTCGCCGTCGTACTTCTCGTCGACGTTCAGCACCTCGCCGAGGGTGTTGAACACCTTGCCCTTGGTGAAGTCGCCGACCGGGACGGTGATGCCCGTGCCGGTGTCGGTCACCGGGGCCTGGCGGACCAGACCGTCGGTGGGCTGCATCGAGATGGTGCGGACCAGGCCGTCACCCAGGTGCTGGGCGACCTCCAGGGTCAGCGTCTTCTTCTCGCCCGCGTTCGCCGGGTCTGCGACCTCGACGTGCAGGGCGTTGTAGATCTCCGGCATCGCGTCGACGGGGAACTCCACGTCGACGACCGGGCCGATGACCCGGGCGACGCGGCCCGTGGCAACGGCCGTCTCAGAAGTCGTCGTCATTACTTGTCACTCCCCGCGGTCGCGTCGGCAAGGGCGCTGGCGCCACCGACGATCTCGCTGATTTCCTGGGTGATTTCGGCCTGGCGGGCCGCGTTGGCAAGACGGGAGAGCGTGTTGATCAGCTCGCCCGCGTTGTCGGTCGCCGACTTCATCGCGCGGCGCGTGGCGGCGTGCTTGGAAGCAGCCGACTGGAGCAGCGCGTTGTAGATACGGCTCTCGACGTAGCGCGGCAGCAGGGCGTCGAGGACGTCCTCCGCCGAGGGCTCGAAGTCGTAGAGCGGGAGGATCTCGCCCTGCGGCGCCGCCTCCTGCGCGACCTCTTCGAGGCTGAGCGGGAGCAGACGGTCGTCGAGCGCCGTCTGCGTCATCATCGACACGAACTCGGTGAAGACGATGTGGAGTTCATCCACGCCGCCGTCGGCCGTGTCCTTCTCGATGGCCTCGATCAGCGGAGCCGCGACCTTCTTGGCGTCCGCGTACGAGGGCTCGTCGGTGAAGCCCGACCACGACTCCACGACCTTGCGCTCGCGGAAGTTGTAGTGGGCCAGACCGCGCCGGCCGACGATGTACGTGTCGACCTGCTTGCCCTCGGCCTCCAGGCGCGCGGTCAGCTTCTCCGCGGCCTTGATGGCGTTGGAGTTGAACGCGCCTGCGAGACCGCGGTCGCTCGTCAGGAGCAGCACCGCGGACCGCACGACCGTCTCGGCCTGCGTGGTCAGCGGGTGCTTCGTGTTCGAGCCGGTACCGACCGCCGTGACCGCGCGGGTGAGCTCGGTCGCGTACGGCGTGGAGGCCGCCACCTTGCGCTGTGCCTTGACGACACGCGAGGCGGCGATCATCTCCATCGCCTTCGTGATCTTCTTGGTCGCGGTGACGGATCGGATGCGACGCTTGTAGACCCGGAGCTGGGCTCCCATGAGTCAGGTCCCTTCCTTACGTCACTTGGCGGCAGCGGCCGGAGCGTCCTCGCCGAGCAGCTTGCCGTCGGAGGTCTCGAACTGCTTCTTGAAGGCCGCGATCGCGTCCGCGACGGCGGTCAGCGTGTCGTCCGACATCTTGCCGCCCTCCTTGATGGAGGTCATGAGACCCTGCTCCTTGCGGTGCAGGTACTCCAGCAGCTCCTTCTCGAAGCGGCGGATGTCGGCGACCGGGACGTCGTCCATCTTGCCGGTGGTGCCGGCCCACACGGAGACGACCTGGTCCTCGGTCGGCATCGGCTGGTACTGAGCCTGCTTGAGCAGCTCGACCAGACGCTGACCGCGCTCCAGCTGCGACTTCGACGCGGCGTCCAGGTCGGAACCGAAGGCGGCGAACGCCTCCAGCTCGCGGTACTGGGCCAGGTCGAGGCGCAGACGGCCGGAGACCTGCTTCATCGCCTTGTGCTGCGCGGAACCACCGACTCGGGAGACGGAGATACCGACGTTCAGCGCGGGGCGCTGACCGGCGTTGAACAGGTCCGACTCCAGGAAGCACTGGCCGTCGGTGATGGAGATGACGTTGGTCGGGATGAACGCCGAGACGTCGTTGGCCTTCGTCTCGACGATCGGCAGACCCGTCATCGAACCGGCGCCCAGCTCGTCGGAGAGCTTCGCGCAGCGCTCCAGCAGACGGGAGTGCAGGTAGAAGACGTCACCGGGGTAGGCCTCGCGGCCCGGCGGGCGACGCAGCAGCAGGGACACGGCGCGGTAGGCGTCGGCCTGCTTCGAGAGGTCGTCGAAGATGATGAGGACGTGCTTGCCCTCGTACATCCACTGCTGACCGATGGCCGAACCGGTGTACGGCGCCAGGTACTTGAAGCCGGCCGGGTCGGACGCCGGGGCGGCGACGATGGTCGTGTACTCCAGCGCGCCGGCCTCTTCGAGGGCGCCACGCACGGAGGCGATGGTCGAGCCCTTCTGGCCGATGGCGACGTAGACGCAGCGGACCTGCTTCTTCGGGTCGCCCGAGCGCCAGTTGTCGCGCTGGTTGATGATCGTGTCGACGGCCAGGGCGGTCTTGCCGGTCTGGCGGTCGCCGATGATCAGCTGACGCTGACCGCGGCCGACCGGGGTCATCGCGTCGACGGCCTTGTAGCCGGTCTCCATCGGCTCGTGCACCGACTTACGGGCCATGACGCCCGGAGCCTGAAGCTCCAGGGCGCGGCGGCCGGACGTCTCGATCTCGCCGAGGCCGTCGATCGCGTTGCCGAGCGGGTCGACGACGCGGCCGAGGTATCCCTCGCCGACGGCCACGGAGAGCACCTCACCGGTGCGGTGCACCGGCTGACCCTCCTCGATGCCGCTGAACTCACCGAGGACGATGGCGCCGATCTCGCGCTCTTCCAGGTTGAGCGCGAGGCCGAGGGTGCCGTCCTCGAACTTCAGCAGTTCGTTGGCCATGGCCGAGGGGAGACCCTCGACCTTCGCGATGCCGTCGCCGGCAAGGGTGACCGTACCGACCTCCTCGCGCGAGGCCGCGTCCGGCTTGTACGACTGGACGAAGTTCTCCAGCGCGTCCCGGATCTCCTCCGGCCGGATCGTGAGCTCCGCCATCTGGGTTCCCTGCTCTCCTTGTTGGGCCCGAAGTTTCACTTTGGGGGGATGGGGACTCCCCCCTGAAAGAGGTGAATCCTCTGCACGGCCCAACCAGGGCCGTAATTGCTTACGTACTGCTTATTGAGTTGCCGCGGGGGTGCTAGCTCGCCAGTCGGCGGCCGGCGTCCTCGATACGGTCCGCGACGGAGCCGTTGATGACCTCGTCACCGACCTGCACCCGCATCCCGCCGACGACCGTGGGGTCCACGTCGAGGTTGAGGTGCATCCTGCGGCCGTAGAGCTTCGCGAGGGCGGCGCCCAGGCGCTGCTTCTGCGTGTCGCTGAGCGGCACCGCCGAGGTCACGACGGCGACGGCGCGGTCCCGGCGCTCGGCGGCGAGCGTGGACAGGGACTCGAGTCCCGTCTCCAGGCTACGTCCGCGCGCGGCGGTCACCAGGCGCGTCACCAGACGCTCGGTGGTGGCCTTCGCCCGGCCGCCGAGCAGCCGGTTCAGCAGCTCGGTCTTGGCCGCGACGGTGGCCTTGCGGTCGGTCAGCGCGGCGCGCAGCTCGGTGTTCGAGGAGACGATCCGGCCGAACCGGAACAGCTCGTCCTCGACGTCGTCGAGCGTGCCCGCCTTCTCCGCGGCGGTGAGGTCGGCGATGCTCGCCAGCTCCTCCAGCGCGTCGACCAGGTCGCGAGGCTGCGACCAGCGAGAACGCACCGTGCCTGCCACCAGGTCGGCGGTCGTGCCGCTGACCTGGCCGGCGAGCAGGCGCTGGACCAGCTCGGCCTTGGCCTCACCGGCCTGCGCCGGGTCGGTGAGGACCCGACGCAGCGACACCTCGCGGTCGAGCAGCGCGGTGACGGCGGCCAGTTCGTCGGCGAGCCGGGCCGCGTCCACGGACGTGGAGTCCGTCAGCGCGTCGAGACGCTCACGGGCAGCTGCGAACGCCTCGCGGCTCGCTCCGTGTGCTGTCATCGAGCCGCCTCGGCCTTCTCCTCGAGCTCGTCGAGGAAGCGGTCGATCACACGGCTCTGGCGGGCGTGGTCCTCGAGGGACTCGCCGACCAGCTTGCCGGCCAGGTCGGTGGCGAGCTTGCCGACGTCCTGCCGGAGCGCGGACGCGGCGGCCTTGCGGTCGGCCTCGATCTGCGAGTGACCGGCGGCGACGATCTCCTCGCGCTGCCGCTGGCCTTCCGCGCGCATCTCGGCGATGAGCGTGGCGCCCTGCTCCTGCGCCTCCTGGCGCAGCCGCGCGGCCTCGTGGCGGGCCTCGGCGAGCTGGGCCTTGTACTGCTCAAGGACGCTCTGGGCCTCGGTCTGTGCGGCCTCGGCCTTCTCGATACCGCCCTCGATGGCCTCGCGACGCTCTTCCAGGACCTTGTTGATGGTCGGAAGAAGCTTCTTGGCGAGGAAGCCGAAGACGATGACGAAGGCGATCAGGCCGATGACGAGCTCCGGCCACGGCGGAATGAGGGGGTTCTCCTTCTCCGCCTCGGCCGCCAGCTGAACCAGGGGGTTCACATCAGTGCCTTTCGTCGAATGGGGCTGTCGCTGTCGTTCGTCTTAGTAGACGAACGGCATGACGAGGCCGATGAGGGCCAGCGCCTCACAGAAAGCGAAGCCGAGGATCTGGTTGGCGCGGATCAGACCGGCCGCCTCGGGCTGGCGGGCGAGGGCCTGGGTGCCGTTACCGAAGATGATGCCGACGCCGACGCCCGGGCCGATCGCGGCGAGGCCGTAACCGATGGAGCCGAGGTTGCCGTCAACCGCAGCGAGGGTCTGGAGAGCGGACATGCCGGTTCTTCCTTCTCTTTCAGTGACCGGTGGGGGTTGGCCACCGGATGTCTCTTGGGTGAGGGAGCGACTCAGTGGTGCTCGGCGAGCGCGCCCTGGATGAAGGTGCAGGTCAGGAGGACGAAGACGTACGCCTGGACAGCCTGGATGAAGAGCTCGAAGGCGGTCATCACGATGACCATCACGAACGAGACGGCCGAGTAGGCGATGCCGATGCCGTTCAGCATGTACCAGCTGGCGAGCGTGAAGAGCAGCAGCAGGGTGTGGCCGGCGAACATGTTCGCGAACAGTCGGACGGCGTGCGTGAACGGGCGGACCAGCAGGTTCGAGAAGAACTCGATGGTCATCGACAGCGGCAGCACCGCGCCGAGCGACTTGTCGTAGCCGGTGACGTTCTTGAAGAAGCCGACGAAACCGTGGCGCTTGAACGTCAGCGAGACCCAGGTGACGTAGACGATCAGGGCGAGCACCGCCGGGTAGGCGATGATCGAGGTCACCGGGAAGGAGGCGACGGGGATGATCGACCAGAGGTTCATCATCCAGATGAAGAAGAACAGCGAGACGGCGAGGGGGACGTACTTCTCGCCCTCACGCTTGCCGATCGTCTGGTAGACGATGCCGGTCCGGACGAAGTCGTAGCCGGCCTCGGCGATCATCTGGAGCTTGCCCGGGACGAGCTTCGGCTTGGCGAAGGCCGCCCAGAAGAAGCCCACCACGATGATGGAACCGAGCAGTGCCAGCAGCATCGGCTTGTTGAAGTACAGGCCGTCGGTGTCGCCCCAGAGCGGCTCGAACATGAACGAGTGCAGGCCCGGAGCCGGGAAGCCACACCCGTCGAACAGGTGACAGCTCGTGTCGAAAGCGAGCGTCTGCGTCGGGTCAGCACTCACCGCGGGCTCCTTCATCGTGGCGCATAGGTACGGCAACCTCGTTGTGTCGGCGCGGCACGGGGCCGCGGTTCGGCACGGGACTGGTGTAACGGATGTGGGGGCGGCTGAGGGGCATCTCGCCTCGCGATCGAACAGGCGTCAGCTCGGATGCCCGCGCCCGCGATGCCGCAGTTGGCACCGGACGATAGCAGGATCTCTCGTGCGGCTTTATCCCGGCCCTACCCCTCACGACTGGCGACCCGGCTTTTCGGGCCCGTCACCCTTCGAAGAGGTGGTCGAATCGGGTTCGACGTAGAGAATCTTGGACTTCATGTGAGCACGCGTCTGCGCGGCGATCCACGTGAGGGTGCCGGCGACGAGCGTGAGCGCGAAGGCCCGGGGGTTGAACAGCGTCGTGTGCTTGAAGGCCGCGACGAAGATGAACAGCAGCAGGATCTGCGCCGCGTAGAGCATCAGACCCATCGCCTGGAACAGGTGCGGAAGCGATCGGGCGGTGCGCTGCAGGACGTAGAGCCCGATTCCCATGAAGAGGATCACGATCAGCGTCGCGACGATCGCCCCGACCGCACCCTTGCCGCCCGCGACCACACCGCTGACGACGGCGGCGATCGCGCCGACGGCAGCCGTGGGCACAGCAGCCTGGGCCAGGATCCGGACGTCGTTGGACGGCATGGCGGCAACTCCGCTTTCAAGGGGGGCAGGGGTGTCGTCATGGACGAGCGTAGTCCCGGGTCGAGTGCTGGTGACCTCCCGCCAAGGGACCGTCGCATTACGGTCCTTCGGCTCCATCCCGGGTTCTCGTGAACCGTATCACAAACTATTTGATGAGGTCTTTACCTGGTAGGTGTGCTCGCTGTCACACATGAGACTGACGCTGCGCGTCTGTGCAAAAACACGGCCAATATGTCTGGTATTGGGGTGCTTTGCTCCCCCACGACTTGGCAATGCTCTAGTCAGATTCTTACCTTGTGATGTCAACGCACGCGTGCGCGAGCGCCGATGGCGGTCGCCCCGTTGGCCCCTGACGCCCCGTGCATCCCGGCCGCGACCGGCGCCAACTCCCCGTCCCCGGGCACGTCCTCGGCAGGCAGGTCCTCGTCCGAGGCGGCCTCCGCGGGCGTCTTCCCGGCCGGAGCGGCCTCGACGTCCGCCGCCTCCTCCTCCCGCTCCTCCCGCGCCGCCCCGGGCGCCCCCTGCCCCTCGGCCACGACACGGGTCCTGCGGCGCCGGTAGCGCGGCGGCACGAACGCCTCGGCCCAGCGCGGGGCGCGCGGCGCGAACCGCGGCAGCAGGAGCAGCACCAGGCCCAGCGCGCAGAAGAAGACCACGCCGAGCACGATCCACATGGACGCCGCGTTCACGGAGTAGGCGAGCGCGCCGAAGGAGATCAGGGCGGACCAGAAGTACATGATCAGCACCGCGCGGCTGTGCGAGTGCCCGATCTCCAGCAGCCGGTGGTGCAGATGCCCGCGGTCCGCGGCGAACGGCGACTGGCCGCGCCAGGTGCGCCGCACGATCGCCAGGACCAGGTCCGCGGCCGGGATCGCGATGATGGTCAGGGGCATCAGCAGCGGGATGTAGACCGGCACCATCTGGTGCACGGCGCTGCGCTCGGACCCGGAGAACAGCTTCATCACGTCCGGGTCGACCTGCCCGGTGACGGAGATCGCGCCGGCCGCCAGCACCAGGCCGATCAGCATCGAACCCGAGTCGCCCATGAAGATCCGCGCGGGATGCGCGTTGTGCGGCAGGAAGCCCAGGCACATGCCCATCAGGATCGCCGCGAACAGCGTGGCCGGAGCGGCCGCCTCGATGCCGTACGAGTACCAGATGCGGTAGGCGTACATGAAGAACGCGGCCGCCGCGATGCACACCATGCCGGCGGCCAGACCGTCGAGACCGTCCACGAAGTTGACCGCGTTGATCGTGATGACGACCAGCGCCACCGTCAGCAGGGTGCCCTGCCACTGGGTCAGCGCGACGGTGCCGACGCCCGGCACCGGCAGCCACAGGATCGTCAGACCCTGCATCACCATCACACCGGCGGCGATCATCTGACCGCCCAGCTTGATCAGGGCGTCGATCTCGAACTTGTCGTCCAGGACGCCGATCAGCCAGATCAGCGCCGCTCCGGAGAGCAGCGCCCGCGGCTCGTTCGACTTCTCGAAGACCTCGTTGAGGTTGGTGAGATGGTCCGCGACCAGCAGTCCGGCGCACAGGCCGAAGAACATCGCGATCCCGCCGAGCCGCGGAGTGGGCTCCCGGTGCACGTCACGTGCCCGGATCTCCGGCATCGCTCCCGCCACGATCGCGAACTTGCGTACCGGCCCTGTCAGCAGATACGTCACCGCGGCCGTGACGCAGAGCGTCAGCAGGTATTCACGCACGGGCTTCCCCACAGGTCTCGCAGGCCATCTCAGCCCCACACCCTAGCGAGGGACGCATATGGTTGGGGACTTCCGGGTAGCGACGATGGTTGCACGTGAGCCTGTGCACCCGTGTGCGCCTACCCCCGTTCAGCCGGAATACGGCGGAAATTCCGACGCCAGTTGCCGCGCCTCCTCCCGGGCCGGGACGGTCCCGACGTCGCCCCGCAGCACGCTCGCGAGCAGCACGGCGATCCGCGTCATCTCGGCCTCCCCCATGCCCTGCGTGGTCACCGCCGCGGTGCCCAGCCGCAGGCCGCGGGCGTCGCCGTGCGGCAGCGCACAGCAGTCCAGGACCATCCCGGCCGCCGCGAGCCGCCCCCGCGCCGCCCGCCCGTCGACACCGAGCGGCCCCGGGTCGGCGGTGATCAGGTGGGTGTCGGTCCCGCCGGTGGTGACGACGAGACCCTCCGCCGCCAGCCCGGACGCCAGGACCCTCGCGTTGGCGACGACCTGATGGGCGTAGCGGGTGAAGGCGGGCGTCGCCGCCTCGCCGAACGCCACCGCCTTCGCGGCGATGGTGTGCATCTGGGCGCCGCCCTGCGTGAACGGGAAGACGGCCCGGTCCACCCGCTCGGCGAGCTCCCGGCCGCACAGGATCATGCCGCCGCGCGGCCCGCGCAGCACCTTGTGCGTGGTGGCGCAGACGATGTCGGCGTACGGCACCGGGCTGGGCGCCGCTCCCCCGGCGACCAGCCCGATGGGATGGGCCGCGTCCGCCACGAGAGCGGCGCCCACCTCGTCGGCCACCTCGCGGAACAGGGCGTAGTCGAGGTGCCGGGGGTAGGCGATGGAGCCGCACACGATCGCCTTGGGCCGGTGCGTACGGGCCAGGGCGCGCACCTGGTCGTAGTCGATCAGCCCGCTCTCGGCGTCGACGCCGTACCCCACGAAGTCGAACCAGCGTCCGGAGAAATTGGCCGGCGAGCCGTGCGTGAGATGGCCTCCGTACGACAGCCCGAGGGCGAGGACCGTGTCACCGGGCCGCAGCAGCGCGGCGTACGCGGCGAGGACGGCGGACGAGCCGGAGTGCGGCTGCACATTGGCGTGCTCGGCGCCGAACAGCGCCTTCGCCCGGTCCGCCGCGATCCGCTCGGCGACGTCCACGATCTCGCACCCGCCGTGGTGACGGGCCCCCGGATACCCCTCGGCGTACTTGTTCGCCAGCGGGGAGCCGAGCGCGGCCAGCACGGCCGGCGAGGTGAAGTTCTCGGCGGCGATCAGCTGCAACGACGTCGACTGCCGGTCCCGCTCACCGAGCAGGACGTCGGCCAGTTCGGGGTCCTGCCGGCGCAGGACATCGACCTCGAGGGCATGGGTGACGGCCATGATGGACTCCGGACGCGTCGACGGTGACGTACGTCCAATGTAGGCCGGGGGCACCCGGCGCGCCCGGCACCGCCCGGGCGGGTCCTACATCCGCGCCGGTACTCCGGTGAGCGCCGTCACCACCGGATCCAGCGCCTCGTGTATCTCGTCCCCGATGGACCGGAAGAACGGCAGCGGCGCCCCGTACGGGTCGTAGACCTCGTCCGCCTCGGCGGTCGGGGCCAGCAGCCAGCCGCGCAGCGCCGCGGCCGCCCGCACCAGCGCGCGGGCCCGCATGACCACGCCGTCCTCCAGGGGCGGCAGGGTCGCCGGGTCGATCGCGCGGACCAGCCGGGTGAACTCCTTCAGCGTGAAGGTGCGCAGTCCCGCCGAGTGCCCCATCGAGATGACCTGCGCCCGGTGGTCGCGGGTCGCCGTCAGGACCAGGTCGGCCATGATGACGTGCTCGTCGAGGAGCTCCCGGCCGACGAAGCCGGAGGCGTCCGCGCCGAAGTCGGCCAGCACGGTCTCCGCGTTGGCCTCCATGGGCGCGCCCTCGTGTCCCCACGTGCCCGCGCTCTCCACGATCAGCCCGCCGCTCAGCAGACCGCCGAGCCGGTCCGTCACGAAGTGGCGGGTCAGTCGCTCGGTGATCGGCGAACGGCACACGTTTCCGGTGCTGACGTGGAGGATGCGGAAGGTGTCACGCGGGAACCCGAAGGTGCCCGTCATCTCCCCACCACCTATGCCACGCATGGGGGTGCCCCCTGCGCGCGGGCGGCCGGGAGCTCGGGGCCGAGGGGGGCCGTCAATTCGCCACCTCGAGGTCGGGTACGACCTTGCGCAGCTCCTCCGCGGAGATCGCGCCGGCCCGCAGCAGCAGCGGCACCTCACGGGTGACGTCGACGATCGAGGACGGCACGTTGCCGGGGGTCGGGCCGCCGTCCAGGTAGACGGAGACGGAGTCGCCCAGCATCTCCTGCGCGGCGTCGCAGGTCTCGGGGGACGGGTGACCGGTCAGGTTCGCGGAGGAGACCGCCATCGGGCCCACCTCGGTCAGCAGTTCGATCGCGACCGGGTGCAGCGGCATCCGCACCGCGACG
The DNA here is from genome assembly GCF_055584385.1 of Streptomyces sp. NPDC104096. NCBI lineage: Bacteria > Bacillati > Actinomycetota > Actinomycetes > Kitasatosporales > Streptomycetaceae > Streptomyces > Streptomyces sp. NPDC104096. Next base: position 338,061 of record NZ_JBVJMD010000003.1, on the reverse strand, counting down.
GTGCCACGGGTGTCCCCGAGGTCCCACTGGAGCGACGGCTGGTGCTTGGCGACCAGCGTGAGCGCGCCCGGCCAGAAGGCGTCGACCAGCTCCCAGGCCAGCTCGGAGAAGTCCGTGACGAGGCCGTGCAGGGTGTTCGGGGAGCCGATGAGGACGGGCGTGGGCATGGAGCGGCCCCGGCCCTTGGCGTCGAGGAGGTCGGCGACGGCCGCGGAGGAGAACGCGTCGGCGCCGATGCCGTACACCGTGTCCGTCGGCAGCACCACGAGTTCGCCCCGGCGGACGGCGGACGCGGCCTCGCGCAGACCGGTCACTCGGTCGGTCGCGTCGTTGGTGTCGTATCGCCGTGCCATCTAGCGGGCCTCCTCGTACACGTACGGCTGGACTGAAGTCTGGGACGCGCCGGTCACGGCATCGCCTTGCGGGCGGTCGCGAACCGGGGGCGTTTGTTGAGGTCGGGGTGGTCGGCCGCGTCGGCCCAGCCCTTCTCCTCGGTGAAGATCCACGGCACCTGGCCGCCCTGGGTGTCGGCGTGCTCGACGACGACGACACCGCCGGGGCGCAGCAGCCGGTGCGCGGTGCGCTCGAGACCGCGGATGAGTTCGAGGCCGTCCTCGCCCGAGAACAGGGCGAGCTCGGGATCGTAGTCCCGCGCCTCGGGAGCGACGTACTCCCATTCGGTCAGCGGGATGTACGGCGGGTTGGAGATGACCAGGTCGACCTGGCCCTCGAGGTCGTGGAAGGCGTCCAGGGCGTCTCCCTGGCGCAGGTCGACCCTGGACCCCTCCATGTTCTTGCGGGTCCACCGCAGGGCGTCCTCGGACAGCTCCACGGCGTGCACACGCGAGCGCGGCACCTCCTGGGCGAGCGCGAGCGCGATGGCGCCCGAACCGGTGCACAGGTCGACGATCAGCGGCTCGACCACGTCCATGGCGCGTACGGCGTCTATGGCCCAGCCGACCACGGACTCCGTCTCCGGGCGCGGCACGAAGACCCCGGGGCCGACCTGGAGCTCCAGGTAGCGGAAGAAGGCGCGGCCGGTGATGTGCTGGAGCGGCTCGCGCTGCTCACGGCGCGCGATGACCTCCCAGTAGCGGGCGTCGAAGTCCGCGTCCTTCACGGAGTGCAGCGCGCCCCGCTTCACGCCGTGCACGAACGCGGCGAGCTCCTCCGCGTCGTTGCGCGGCGAGGGCACGCCGGCGTCGGCCAGCCGCTGGGTGGCCTGGGCCACCTCTGCGAGCAGCAGGTTCACGCAAGTCCTCCGTGTCGTACTCGTCCTCGTACGTGGGTAAGTCCGCCCTTACGCGGCCGCGAGCTTGGCGGCCGAGTCCGCGTCGACGCAGGCCTGGATCACCGCGTCCAGTTCGCCGTCCAGGACCTGGTCCAGGTTGTACGCCTTGAATCCGACGCGGTGGTCCGAGAGCCGGTTCTCCGGGAAGTTGTACGTACGGATCTTCTCGGAGCGGTCGACCGTGCGGACCTGGCTGCGGCGGGCGTCGGCGGCCTCCCGCTCCGCCTCCTCCTGAGCCGCCGCGAGCAGCCTGGAGCGCAGGATACGCATCGCCTGCTCCTTGTTCTGCAACTGGCTCTTCTCGTTCTGGCAGGAGGCGACGACTCCGGTGGGCAGGTGCGTGATGCGCACCGCGGAGTCGGTGGTGTTGACGGACTGGCCGCCGGGGCCGGACGAGCGGTAGACGTCGATGCGCAGATCGTTCGGGTTGATCTCCACGTCGACCTCCTCGGCCTCCGGGGTGACCAGCACGCCCGCCGCCGAGGTGTGGATGCGGCCCGCGGACTCGGTGGCCGGCACCCGCTGCACGCGGTGCACGCCGCCCTCGTACTTCAGCCGGGCCCAGACGCCCTGGCCGGGCTCGGTGGCGCCCTGACCGCCCTTGGTCTTCACCGCGACCTGGACGTCCTTGTAGCCGCCCAGCTCGGACTCGGTGGCGTCGATGATCTCGGTCTTCCAGCCGATGCGCTCGGCGTAGCGCAGGTACATGCGCAGCAGGTCGCCCGCGAACAGCGCGGACTCGTCGCCGCCCGCGCCCGCCTTGATCTCCAGGATGACGTCCTTGTCGTCGCTGGGGTCGCGCGGGACGAGGAGCAGCCTCAGCTTCTCCGTCAGCTCCTCGCGCTGCTTCTCCAGCTCCTTGACCTCGGCGGCGAACTCCGGGTCGTCGGCGGACAGTTCGCGCGCGGTCTCGATGTCTTCGCCGGTCTGCTTCCAGGAGCGGAAGGTGCCGACGATCGGGGTGAGCTCGGCGTAGCGCTTGTTCAGCTTGCGCGCGTTCGCCTGGTCGGCGTGGACCGACGGGTCGGCGAGCTTCGTCTCCAGGTCGGCGTGCTCACCGACGAGTTCCTCGACGGCCTCGAACATCTTGGGCTCCTGTACTGCGTTGCGAAGGGGAAGACGGGCGACCAAAAACGCCGGTCCCGGGCGCACCCCGGTGAAGGGTGCGACCGTGGACCGGCGAAATGGGGCTCGCTACTTCTTGGAGCCGGCAGCAGCCTTGCCGAAGCGGGCCTCGAAGCGGGCCACACGGCCACCGGTGTCGAGGATCTTCTGCTTGCCCGTGTAGAACGGGTGGCACTCGGAGCAGACCTCGGCCCGGATGGCTCCGGACGTGATGGTGCTACGGGTGGTGAACGACGCGCCACAGGTGCAGCTGACCTGCGTCTCGACGTACTCGGGGTGGATGTCGCGCTTCAAGGTGTCTCCTAGTTTCGGGAGGGCGCCGGGTCGCCGCCGCGGGATGCGGGAGCGTGAACCGGAGCCGACGTACCAGTCTGCCAGCACTGGCCGCATCCCCCAAAACCGAGAGGTGGGCGCGGGTATTCCCCGCACCCCCGCGCGCGGCTCAGGACGAGGTCACGACACCCTTGGCGCCACCGCTCGCGGTGCCGTCGGTGGCGGCCTTCGGCACGGCCCGGTCGGCCTTCAGGGCGTCCCAGACCAGTTTCGCCTTCGCGTCGGCGACGACGACGCGGTTGGGGTTCGCGGGGTCGTACCGCACCGGCAGGGTGACCATGGTCATATGGGACGGACTGATCCGCTTCAGCCCGTTCGTGAAGTCGAGCAGGGAGTTCACCGAGCCCAGCTCGGAGTCGGTGGTGACGGCCTTGGTGGCGGTGTCGGCGAGGTCGACCAGCCGGGTGGGGCTGGTGAAGAGGCCGACGTTCTTGACCTGGGTGACCAGGGCCTTGATGAACGCCTGCTGGAGCTGGATCCGGCCGAGGTCGGAGCCGTCGCCGACGCCGTGCCGGGTGCGGACCAGGGCGAGCGCCTGCTTGCCGCTGAGCCGGTGGGTGCCGGCCTCCAGGTCCAGGTGGCTCTGGTGGTCGGTGATGTTCCGGGTGGTGGTGACCTCGACGCCGCCGAGTTCGTCGACGAGCTGCTGGAAGCCGCTGAAGTCGACCTCCAGGTAGTGGTCCATGCGCATCCCGCTGAGGGCCTCGACCGTCTTCACCGCGCAGACGGCGCCGCCGGTGGTGTACGCGGAGTTGAACATCACCCCGGTCACGGCCCGGTGCGTGGTGCCGTGGGCGTCCGTGCACGCGGGGCGGTCGACGAGGGTGTCGCGCGGGATGGAGACCACGCTGGCCTTCTTGTGGCCCTTGTAGACGTGCACGACCATCGCCGTGTCGGAGCGGGCGCTGCCGTCGTCGGTGCCGCCGCCGAGCCTCTTGTTGGCACCGGAACGCGAGTCCGAGCCCAGGACCAGGATGTTCTCGGAGCCGTTGTCGGCCTTGGCGGGCCGGTCGGTGCCCAGCAGCTGGTTGATGTCGATCGACTTGAGGTTGTCGTTGAGCCTGAGGAACAGATAGCCGCCGCCCGCGCCGCCGAGCGCGACGATGCCGGCCGCCGTCCAGGCCGTGATCAGCAGACTCCTGCGACGGCTCCGGCGGGGGCCGCTGGTACCGGGCTCGCCGGGTATCGCGGACTCCGGCGTCTTGTCGGCAGACATGTGCTCCTCGACTCTCCGCGTCGCTCGACCGGGGGAAACCCCTGTCGCCTAATCGTCACTCCATCCGCTCAGACGGGTGAACTCGAGCGGGAGGTTGCATGACGCACCGTGTTCCCCCGACGCCCGCACGTACACCGCGCGCGGCCGTCGGGCCGGGCCGTACGGCGCTCACCTGCGACTTCCGCCACCGGGCCGTCCCGGCGCCTGCACTGCCCCGCGGGCGCCCCCCGTGGCGAAGCTCTCGCCGCACGACCCGACGCCCACGGCAACACGGCGGGGCGAGGCACGGAGGGGCCGCAGGAGGGGCCGTACGAGCGCGACGGGACCGCTCCGCAGGAGGGGCCGCCGGACGGACGCGACAGGACCGGCCCGCAGGAAGGGCCGCCGGACGGACGCGACAGGACCGGCCCGCAGGAAGGGCCCGTACGAGCCCGACGGGACCCGCCCGCAGGAAGGAAGGGCCGACGAGGCCGTCGGACCCGTCCCGCACGGCGGCGCGACGCCGCAGGGCCCCGGGCAGCCCGAAGGGCCGCTCCCCGGTCGGGGAGCGGCCCTTCGCGTGTCACTGCCTGTCGCTACGACCTCAGTCGTTGTTGCCGGGCATCGGGGTCGTCTTCTGGATCTGGAGCAGGAACTCGGCGTTCGACTTCGTCTGCCGCATCTTGTCCAGGAGCAGTTCGATCGCCTGCTGCTGGTCGAGCGCGTGCAGCACCCGGCGCAGCTTCCAGACGATGGCCAGCTCGTCGCTGCCGAGCAGGATCTCTTCCTTACGGGTACCGGACGCGTCGACGTCCACCGCGGGGAAGATGCGCTTGTCGGCGAGCTTGCGGTCGAGCTTGAGCTCGGCGTTGCCGGTGCCCTTGAACTCCTCGAAGATGACCTCGTCCATGCGCGAGCCGGTGTCGACCAGCGCGGTGGCCAGGATGGTCAGCGAGCCGCCGTCCTCGATGTTGCGCGCGGCGCCGAAGAAGCGCTTCGGCGGGTAGAGCGCGGTCGAGTCGACACCACCGGACAGGATGCGGCCGGAGGCCGGGGCGGCGAGGTTGTACGCACGGCCCAGACGCGTGATCGAGTCGAGCAGGACGACGACGTCGTGGCCCAGCTCCACCAGACGCTTGGCGCGCTCGATGGCGAGCTCGGCGACCGTGGTGTGGTCCTCGGCCGGACGGTCGAAGGTCGAGGAGATGACCTCGCCCTTGACCGACCGCTGCATGTCGGTGACTTCTTCCGGACGCTCGTCGACCAGGACGACCATCAGGTGGCACTCGGGGTTGTTGTGCGTGATCGCGTTGGCGATCGCCTGCATGATCATGGTCTTGCCGGTCTTCGGCGGGGCCACGATCAGACCGCGCTGACCCTTACCGATCGGCGCGACGAGGTCGATGATACGAGTCGTCAGCACGCCCGGGTCGGTCTCCAGACGGAGCCGGTCCTGCGGGTACAGCGGCGTCAGCTTGTTGAACTCCGGTCGCCCGCGCCCGGAGTCGGGGGCCATGCCGTTGGTGGAGTCCAGACGCACCAGCGCGTTGAACTTCTCGCGGCGCTCGCCGTCCTTGGGCTGACGGACCGCACCGGTGACGTGGTCGCCCTTGCGCAGGCCGTTCTTGCGGACCTGGGCGAGGGAGACGTACACGTCGTTGGGACCCGGCAGGTAGCCCGACGTACGGATGAAGGCGTAGTTGTCGAGGATGTCCAGGATGCCGGCGACCGGGATCAGGACGTCGTCGTCGGCGAGTTGCGGCTCCGCGGTGCCGATCTCGTCGCGGCCGCGACGGCCACGGCGGTCGCGGTAACGGCCCCGACGGCCACGGCGTCCGCCGTCGAAGTCGTCGTCGTCCTGGGGGCCGTTGTCGCGCTGCGGGCCGTTGTCACGCTGGCGGTCCTGGCGCTCCTGGCGCTCCTGGCGGTCCTGACGACCGCCGCCCTGCTGCTGGCCCTGCTGACGCTGCGGCTGGCCGCCCTGCTGGTCGTCCTTGCCCCGGCGGTCGCGGTCGCGGCCGCGCTCACGGCGGTCGCGGCGGCGGCCCTCGGCGCCGTCACCGGCGTCGCCCTGCGGCTGCGCGGAGGTCTCGGTCTTGGCCTCGGCGGCGATCGTCTCGGTGCCGCCCGTCGCGGGGCTGCCCGCGTCGGCGGTGGCACGCCGACGGCGGCGCTCCGCGGCGGTGTCGTCGGCCGCGGGCTGGCCGGGGATCTCGATCTGCTGCTGGGCCACGGCCTTCTCGGCCTGGTCGGCGGGCGCCTCGGCCTGCTTCTCGGCGGGGGCGTCGCCCGTACGCGCCTTCGAGGTGGCCCGGCGCTTCGGCTTGGTCTCGACGGCGGACTCGGCGGACTTCGCCGGAGCGGCCTGAGAGGTACCCCCTGCCTGCGCCTCCTTGATGACCTCGATCAGCTGGCTCTTGCGCATGCGCGCGGTGCCCCTGATGCCGAGGCCGGATGCGACCTGCTGCAGCTCTGCCAGCACCATGCCCTCGAGGCCGGTACCGCGGCGCCGCCGGGAGCCGGCACCGCTGGCAGGCGCGGAGGCGTCCGTGGCGGGCGCGGCAGCGGTCTCCTCGACACGTGCGCCCATCAGATCGGTGGTGTCGCTCACGAAGGGTCCTTCCCTGGAGCGGACGTCGGCCTGTCTGGCTCGGCGACCGGTTGTGCTGTCCGGCAGTGGTCCCGTCTGTGTGGACCGTGCCGGGGCGGTGGTCCGCCAAAGCGGCGGAAGAGGAATTTCTGGTGATGGCGCTTCCATGAAGCCGTGGCACGGACTGTCTGTGTCTGTGTCACGCGGCGTGGTCGCGCCGATTCCGGAGCGTGCCCTGTGATCCGCTCAGCACCCGTGTACGGCGTACTGCCCAGATACGACGTACGGAACGCAGTGCGGCTTGGGGAGCTCCCGGAAGAATGTTGGTCCCGGACGGGGACACGAAGCACCTCGCCATGGTGGGGTCGGGTGCAGACTTGAGGTTAACACTACCGGATCCAACAAACATTCCCCCTCTCGAAATCCGGCAACCGTGTCTCAGGGCGCAAGCGGCAGCACGCTCGCTCCCTGGAGATCAAGGCTCAGCCGGTTCGCGGCCCAGCCGGTACCGGCCAGCTGCTCGACCTTGTCGGCGGTCCCCGCGTCGGCCAGTGCCATGACGGTGGGTCCCGCGCCGGAGATGACGGCCGGAATGCCGTCCGCACGCAGTCGTTCCACCAGTGCGGCGCTCTCCGGCATGGCGGGTGCGCGGTACTCCTGGTGGAGGCGGTCCTCGGTGGCGGGCAGCAGCAGCTCGGGGCGCCGGGTGAGGGCCTCGACGAGCAGGGCCGCACGGCCCGCGTTGGTGGCGGCGTCGACGTGCGGGACGGTGCGCGGGAGCAGACCGCGCGCGGTGGCCGTCAGGACCGGCTTTCCGGGGACGAAAACCACCGGAACGACTGACTCGGCGGGCTTCATGCGGATCGCCCGCGCGGATCCCGACTCCATCCAGGAAAGCGTGAACCCGCCCAGCAGACAGGCCGCGACGTTGTCGGGGTGCCCCTCGATCTCGGTGGCGAGTTCGAGCAGCGCGGCGTCGTCCAACTTCGCCTCGCCGCCTATGGTCACGGCCCGCGCGGCGACGATGCCGGCGCAGATGGCGGCCGAGGAGGAGCCCAGGCCGCGGCCGTGCGGGATGCGGTTGGCGCACACGATCTCCAGACCGCGCGGCTGCCCGCCCAACAGGTCGAACGCCGTGCGCAGGGACCGTACGAGGAGGTGGCTCTCGTCGCGCGGGAGGGTCTCGCTGCCCTCACCCGCGATGTCGATGTGCAGCCCGGAGTCGGCCACCCGGACGACGACGTCGTCGTAGAGCCCCAGCGCGAGGCCGAGGGCGTCGAAGCCCGGCCCGAGATTGGCGCTGGTGGCGGGGACGCGCACCCGGACGGCGGCGGCGCGGAACGCTGGACCGGCCATCGCTCGATGAACTCCTTGAGCTGCGGGACTGTCGAATGACATTCGATGCGAACAATGCGATACGTACGTGAGGACCCTCGGGCCGCGTGGGCGGCGCGACACCGTGCCGAATGCGGAGGCATATGCGGCGGGCGGGTTCACTACAAGCCTATCGAAGGAAGGTTCTGCCGCGACATAGGGCGCACAGGAGGCGCACGATGCGTGTCGCAAGCCCCCCGTGCACCCCCGATGGGGTTGCCCCTCACCGACCGCCTCCGAGGCGGCCGAAGCGGCGTGATCCCGTCATCGGGCGCCCCGGTTGCGCCGGGGCCGGCCGATGCCTGACCGGCCGCCCCCGAGACGGTCGGACCGACCGGATCCGGCCACCGGCCGCCCCCGACTCCGCCGGGCCCGGCCCGAGGCGACCGCCGGGCCAGGCCGGTCAGGCCAGTCCGAGGCGCTCGGCCGCCGTCGCCGCGTCGACCGGGACGGTGACCGGCTGCGGGGCACCCGCGACGGCCCAGTCCGGGTCCTTGAGGCCGTTGCCGGTGACCGTGCACACGATGGTCTGCCCCGGGTCGACCTTGCCCTGCTCGGCGGCCTTCAGCAGACCGGCCACCGACGCGGCGGACGCGGGCTCCACGAAGACACCCTCCTGCGCGGCCAACAGCCGGTAGGCGCGCAGGATCTCACGGTCCGTCACCTCGTCGATGACGCCGCCGGACTCGTCCCGCGCGGCCAGCGCGAACTGCCAGGACGCGGGGTTGCCGATGCGGATCGCGGTCGCGATGGTCGACGGGTCCTTGACGACCTCGCCGCGCACGATCGGAGCGGAGCCGGAGGCCTGGAACCCCCACATCCGCGGAGTCCGCCCGGCGATCCCGTCGGCCGCGTACTCGGTGTACCCCTTCCAGTACGCGGTGATGTTGCCCGCGTTGCCCACCGGCAGGACGTGGATGTCGGGGGCCTCGCCCAGCATGTCCACGATCTCGAAGGCGGCGGTCTTCTGGCCCTCGATGCGCACCGGGTTGACCGAATTGACCAGCGCCACCGGGTAGTTGTCGCTCAGCGACCGGGCCAGGGTGAGGCAGTCGTCGAAGTTGCCGTCGACCTGGAGGATCTTCGCGCCGTGCACGAGGGCCTGGCCCATCTTGCCGAGCGCGATCTTTCCCTGCGGGACGAGGACGGCCGACACCATCCCGGCCCGCACGGCGTACGCGGCCGCCGACGCGGACGTGTTGCCGGTGGAGGCGCAGATGACGGCCTTCGCGCCCTCCTCCTTGGCCTTGCTGATGGCCATGGTCATACCGCGGTCCTTGAAGGACCCGGTGGGGTTCGCGCCCTCCACCTTGAGGTGGACCTCGCAGCCCGTGCGCTCGGAGAGCACCTGCGCCGGCACGAGCGGCGTGCCGCCCTCGCGGAGCGTCACGACCGGCGTGGTGTCGGAAACCGGCAGCCGGTCCCGGTACTCCTCGATGATTCCGCGCCACTGGTGGGTCATTGCTCGTTACTCTCCTTCAACCCGCATGATGCTGGCGACACCCCGCACGGTGTCGAGCTTGCGCAGCGCCTCGACGGTCCCGCTCAGGGACGCGTCGGACGCGCGGTGGGTGACGACGACGAGGGAGGCCTCGCCGTCCTTTCCCTGCTGCCGGACGGTGTCGATCGACACCCCGTGCTCGGCGAACACGGTCGCCACCTGGGCGAGAACACCCGGCTTGTCGGCCACATCGAGGCTGATGTGGTAGCGCGTGACGACATCGCCCATGGGCGACACGGGCAGCGCGGCGTACGCCGACTCGCCGGGACCGGTGGCGCCGTTGAGCCGGTTGCGGCAGACGGCGACGAGGTCGCCGAGCACCGCGGAGGCGGTGGGCGAACCGCCGGCGCCGGGGCCGTAGAACATGAGCTGCCCCGCGGCGTCGGACTCGACGAACACGGCGTTGTAGGCGCCGCGCACGGAGGCCAGCGGGTGGCTCAGCGGAATCATCGCCGGATGCACGCGCGCGGTGACGGACCCGCCGTCGGCCGCGCGCTCGCAGATGGCGAGCAGTTTGATGGTGCAGCCGATGCGCTTGGCGGCGGCGAAGTCGGCGGCGGTGACCTCGGTCATGCCCTCGCGGTAGACGTCGTCGAGGCGCACGCGCGTGTGGAAGGCGATCCCGGCGAGGATGGCGGCCTTGGCGGCGGCGTCGAAGCCCTCGACGTCGGCGGTCGGGTCGGCCTCGGCGTATCCGAGTGCGGTGGCCTCGTCGAGGGCCTCCTGGTAGCCCGCCCCCGTGGAGTCCATCTTGTCGAGGATGAAGTTGGTGGTGCCGTTGACGATGCCGAGCACGCGGTTGACCTTGTCGCCGGCGAGGGACTCGCGCAGCGGCCGGATCAGCGGGATGGCGCCGGCGACGGCCGCCTCGTAGTAGAGGTCCGCGCCGTTGGCCTCCGCGGCCGCGTGCAGCGCGGCCCCGTCCTGGGCGAGCAGGGCCTTGTTGGCGGAGACCACGGACACGCCGTGCTCGAAAGCCGTCACGATGAGGCCCCGGGCGGGCTCGATGCCCCCGATGACCTCGACCACCACGTCGATGTCGCCGCGTTTGACGAGGGCGGTGGCGTCGGTGGTGACCAGGGCGGGGTCGATCCCCTCCCGGACCTTGGACGGCCGACGCACGGCCACACCGGCGAGTTCCACGGGCGCACCGATGCGTGCGGCGAGGTCGTCGGCGTGCGTCGTCATGATGCGCGCCACCTCTGAGCCGACCACTCCACAGCCCAGCAGCGCCACCTTCAGCGGACGCGTACGCATCATCCGACCTCGTTTCCTCTTACCTCTGCGGTCCGACCAGTCTCACTCACCGAACGGGACTTTCTGCCTCCGGTCCGGATCGTGAGACATCTATTTCATTTCTGTGGGGGCGGAAGACCGGAGATCTTCCGCCGTCCCGCTCTCCGGGAGCGGGCCCACCCGAATTCTTCCGGAGGCGGGCCCGACCGGCTTCCGGTTTACGGTTTCCCGGATCCCCGTGTCCCGGCGCGTGCGGGAGCCCCGGGGGCCGGGCGTCCGAGCCGTCCGGGCACTCGGCCGACTCAGCCGACGTCGAGCCGCAGCAGGTCCTCCTCCGTCTCGCGGCGCAGGATGAGCCGGGCCTCGCCGTCGCGCACGGCGACGACCGGCGGGCGGGTCACGTGGTTGTAGTTGCTGGCCATGGACCGGCAGTACGCGCCGGTGGCGGGCACGGCGATGAGGTCGCCCGGCGCCAGGTCGGCGGGCAGGAACGCGTCCTTGACCACGATGTCCCCGCTCTCGCAGTGCTTGCCGACGACCCGGGCGAGCATCGGCTCGGCGTCGCTGGTCCGGGAGACCAGGGCGACGCTGTACTCGGCGTCGTACAACGCGGTGCGGATGTTGTCGGACATGCCTCCGTCGACCGAGACATACGTGCGCAGCCCGTCCAGCGGCTTGATGGTGCCGACCTCGTACAGCGTGAAGGCGGTCGGGCCGACGACGGCGCGGCCGGGCTCGACCGAGATGCGCGGGGTGCGCAGCTTCGCGGCCTCGCACTCACGGGTGACGATCTCCGTCAGCGCCTTGGCGATCTCGTGCGGCTCGCGCGGATCGTCGTCACTGGTGTAGGCGATGCCGAGACCTCCGCCGAGGTCGATCTCCGGCAGTTCGACCCCGTGCTCGTCACGCACGCTGCGCAGCAGCGACACGACCCGGTGGGCGGCGACCTCGAACCCGGACATGTCGAAGATCTGGGAGCCGATGTGGCTGTGGATGCCGATGAGCTCCAGCCCGTCGAGCTGGAGGGCCCGCCGCACGGCCTCCGCGGCCTGCCCGCCGGCCAGCGGGATGCCGAACTTCTGGTCCTCGTGCGCGGTGGCGATGAACTCGTGGGTGTGCGCCTCCACGCCGACGGTGATACGGATCTGCACCCGCTGCCGCTTCCCCAGCGACTGGGCGATGTGGGCGACCCGGACGATCTCCTGGAAGGAGTCGAGCACGATCCGTCCGACCCCGGCGGTCACGGCCCGCTCGATCTCCTCGGCCGACTTGTTGTTCCCGTGGAAGGCGATCCGCTCGGCGGGCATGCCCGCGGACAGCGCGGTCGTGAGCTCGCCGCCGGAGCACACGTCGAGGTTGAGCCCCTCCTCGTGCAGCCAGCACACGACTGCACGGGACAGGAAGGCCTTGCCGGCGTAGAAGACGTCGGCGTCCGGGCCGAACGCGGTCCGCCAGGCGCGGGCACGGGCGCGGAAGTCGGCCTCGTCCATGACGTAGGCCGGGGTGCCGAACTCCTCGGCGAGCCGCTTGACGTCGACGCCGCCGACGGTCGCGACGCCGTGCTCGTCACGGGTGACGGTCTGCGCCCACACCTTGGGGTCGAGGACGTTGAGGTCGGCGGGCGGGGCGGAGTAGTGCCCCTCGGTGAGGACGTCGGCGTGACGGGGCCCGGCGGGGTGTGCGGAACGGCTCATGGCTGGAGGACTCTCTCTGTCTCTCTGGCTCTCCGGGGCGCCCTCGGGCGCCCTCAGAGGTGGTCGGGTGCGTCGATGCCGAGCAGGGACAGGCCACCGGCCAGCACCGTCCCGGCGGCTTCGGCGAGAGCGAGCCGGGCGCGGTGGGCGGCCGAGGGTTTCTCGTCGCCGACGGGCAGGACGGCGGGCAGGAAGGGCAGCGTGGCGTCGGCGAGGCCGAGGAGATGACGGGCGAGTCGTGAGGGACCACCGCCTCGCTCCGCCGCTGCCCCCGCTGCCGCTGCCGCGAGGACACGGGGATGGTCGGCCAGCACGGCGAGGACCACGACGCAGGCCTCGGTGTCGCCGACCGGCCCGGGCTCGGGGCCGAAGCCCAGATCGGCGGCGTTGCGCACCAGGGCCCGGCTGCGGGCGTGGGCGTAGCGGATGCGGAAGAGCGGGTTGCTCTCGCGCTGGACCAGATGGTCCGCGGAGATCCGGGGCCGATCGTGCGGCGCGGGGTGCAGCAGGGCCCAGCGGGCGGCGTCGCTGCCGAGCGGGGCGGGGTCCTCCGGGGCGGGCACGGGCCGCAGATCGGCGGGCTCGCCGTGCTCGACCTCGACCCGGCCCCCCTGGGAGCCGACGATCCGTACGAGCGCGTCGGCGACGGTCTCGGCACGGACGTCGTACGGGACACGAAGGCGGACGACCCGGCCGACGAGGACGTCGGAGTGCCCGTACCGCGGCCCTTCCCGCAGGATCCGCCGTACGAGCGCGACGGAGGCCGTGTCCCGGTCGAGACTGATGTTGAGGAACCCGGGCCCGGTGATGTCGACGCCGGTGACACCGGCCGAACGGGCGAGGTAGGGCTGGAGCACCTCGGCGACCCGCCGGGGCGGGCACCCCGCCGGGCGGGCCAGCTGGAGGGCGATGTTGGTGGCGTAGTCACCGCAGCCGCCGGGACCGGGCACGGTCACCAGGGCCTTCTCGGGCACGGCCACGCTCAGCCGACCGTCGTCGACAGCGCTGCACACCGCGCGCAGCACGGTACGGGAGAGCTCGACGGGGGTCACGGGACAAGCCTAGGGGAGGAGGGGGGTGGAAATGCGAGCCGATTAGGGCGACCGTCCGAGATGTGGACGGCCGAGCCGAAAACGGAAAGGGGCGGGGCAGGACGGGAAGGGGAATGCTGGTCAGCCCTCCACCGATCAGTCGCCGATCAGTCTCGGCGAGGAGGCCGATCAGCCCGCCGATCAGTCTCGGCGAGGCGACCGATCAGCCGCCGGCCCGCTCGGCCGTCTCACCAAGGCTGAGAACACCTCGAAGAGCGCCATGATCCTCGCCCTCGACGACGTTGCTGGCCCCTCCCTCGATCAGCTCCCGCACGAGCCGAACCAGTTCGGCGGGCTCGAAGGGCTTGGCGAGGAAGGCGTCCACGCCGACATCGAGCCCGGCCTCGACCTCGAACTGCGTACAGGCGCTGACGATGGCAACAGGAAGACCACGCGTCCGGGGATCGGCCCGCAACCGGGCGGCGGTCCTGAGACCGTCCAGCCGGGGCATGACCACATCGAGGGTGACCACGTCGGGCCGCACCTGATGAACGACTTCCAGACACTCGGCACCATCGGCCGCGGTCACGACCTCGAGACCCTCCAGCTCGAGATTGACCCTGATCAGCTGCCGGATGACCTTGTTGTCGTCCACAACAAGCACCCGTCCCGAAGCGCCTGGCACAACTCGAGAGTAGGTCCGGACCGGCCACCGCGTCCGGCTTTTCCCCACTTCCACCCCGCCCGGGTCACCACCCCGCCGGACCGGCCCCGACACCCCCCGACAAAACCCGTTCCTGACCACCCAGGCCGAGCTGGTAGTGTTCTACCCGTCGCCGCGAGCAACACCTCACGACGAACACGCCCCCGTAGCTCAGGGGATAGAGCAACGGCCTCCGGAGCCGTGTGCGCAGGTTCGAATCCTGCCGGGGGCACTTCGCATGAAGTGCCCAAAGACCCCGTCACCAGCGGAAACGCTGAGGTCGGGGTCTTCGTGTATGTGCAGGCGTGTGCGGCCCGAAGCGGCTCTATGACGAGGTCTGTGGACTATTTGTGGACAGGATCTTGGAGCGTCGTCCCAGGTCAGCCCAGCAATTCCGCCGATGCCCGTCATCCAGCGTCCGGCCACTCCTCAGGAGGACTGGGCGGCTCGGGCTCGCTCAGCCGCTCGGCCTGCCGCGCGTTCTCCCCACGCAGACTCGTCAACCACGGCCACAGGTCCGGCAGGCGTTGCCCTGGGCAGGCCAAGCGATGCTCAATGCGGCACCGCTGGAACGGGTCGGGCGGACAGACGCCGTACACCGCCACCCGCCCGTCGGACGTCTCGATCCACCGGTACTCCGCCGGCACCACGTGGGCGAGCGGGGTCATGTCCGGCTCCAACAGCACCCAGTCGTGTTCGATCGTCGCCACCCGCTCCTGAGGCAGACCGCAGTACGGGCACAGCAGTCGTGCCCCGCCCAACCGGCGCGTCGACTTCTCGAAAGCCCCCATACAGCGAGGGTCAGCACTCTGCCCGTCCGTGCGTAGAGGGCGAATCGGACGGGACTTCTGGGGCGCCCGTAGACCGGCGAAAGGGAAATCGACGCGGCAGGTGCATCTAGCAACCAGCGACCTGGAAAGAGCGGCCAGTACACGACCAAGCCCCCAACCCATAAAGGCTGGGGGCTGATCCAACTATGGCTACCACGTCGACGTCGCCAACCGGCCGAATCCTAATGGTCCGAAAGATCCCACTTCATAAAGGCCACCGAGGGCACGAAGCAGTCCACCGCACCGGCATTCACGAGCCCCATGGGCTCAAGAGTTTGTGGAACCTTCCTCGATATATTGCTGGAGGAAGACATGAGCGGTCTCGTTGATCTCTTTGACGGGGTCGGGGCAGCCGTCGAAGTCGAACCACTCCCCGTGGGTGCGCCTGGCGTCGAATTGCTCATGCAGGTAGCGCTCAAGAGGGAACCCACCCCGAGCGCTCCAGCGAAGTTCCAGCGTGGCCGCGGATCCTGACTGCAACGACTTGATCCGCAGGGGTATGTCCTTCGTGACGCCGATCTTGAATGAGTCAGGGGTGCCGTCGGTTGATATGGCATACACCCACCGGTTATCGAAGCGAATCCTCTCGCGCACGGCACGAGGCGTGGGCTGCTCCATCAGTTCGACCATCTCCTCATACTCATGATTCATCCGCTCCTTAATTGCGGCGGTCAGACGGTCCAGCGTGTCTCGGACCTGCTCGGCAGTGATCTCCCCGTCTGCAATCAGATCGAGAAGCTCAAGCACGGCCGGAACTTCGATGTCAGTGCCCCAGCCGGGAGCATCCCTTCGCGTGTCACCGCCCATCCCAACCCCCCATTGCAAGGCGACGTTCTCGATGCGGTGACTGCCGAAGGCCAGCTGCACCGTGAAGGATTGGGCCACGAGGAGTCCTCTCAGACTGAGGGGGGTGATGCCGGGTCGGGCCATCGTCGCCTATGCCACTGACATTGGTGGTCGTGACGCTTGGAGAGCCACCTGTGGAGGAGCGGCTTCGACCGGCCCCACCGGACTCGTTCATGCCCCCACAGTGGACCGCTTCGTACCGTCGAGGGTCATCAGAAAGCGAGGCTATTTCGGGCCGTCGCGCTGGGGCCGGTTGACGACGTCACAGCCAACCCAACTCACTCATATTCACTCAAGAGGACTTCAATCTTCCGGTTGGCGATCTCTTGGCGTCCGTCGATGCACTTGGCATAGCGGCCGAGCAGGACCTCAACGCTGTTTCCTGCCCGCTCGGCCACCTCAGTCGGGTCCACCCCAGAGTTGAGCCAGGTCGACAGGGCCGAGTGCCGGAGGTCGTACGGCCGCGCAGCGAGCGGCGAGGCGACCGCGGCTGGCGGAAGGGCCAGCGCCCGAGCCTCCTGCCACACGCGGTAGTACGTCGACGAGCCGACCACTCCCCCGCGCTCGTTCGTGAACAGCCGCCCGTCCTCGGCAACGCCGAAGGTGGCGAGATGCTGCTTGAGAATGACGACGAGCTGAGGCGGAATCGGAACGAGTCGGACCTCCTCCGCAGGACGGTTCTTCAGGCCCCGGTCGTCATGGGTCTCGCCTGAGTCCGTCCACTGCTTTCCGGCACTGGGCCGGGTCCGGTTCAGCAGCGCCGTACCCCAGCCGCGTTCGGGCAGCTTCAGATCCGTCTCAGTGAGCGCTACGGCCTCGGCCGGTCGGAGGGCCCCGTAGTACATGCAGGCGAACAGGCCGACGAGCCGACGACCGCGGGCCCGGCCGTACCCGCCGATGTACGACACGGCCGTCAGCAGAGCACGTGCCTGCTCGGGGTTGGCGACCACGCGCGGGTCGACCTCACCGGCGACTTTCGGCTTCTTCCAGCGGATCGAGGTCAACGGGTTCTCTTTGAACTCCCCGAGGTCTACCGCGTAGTGCAGGGCATTGACCAGCGTGCGACGCTTACGACGGACTGTCTCCGCGGCTGCAGCGGTCCCGTCGAGCTTCAGCCTCAGAGAGTCCAGGACCCCCCTTGCAAGGGCGGCATCACCGAGATCGGCCAAAGGCCGCGAGGCTTTCGACACCCAGCCCAGTGTGTTCGCAACGTCGTCGGGCAACTCGCGCTCATCAGGTCCGGGCAGGACGAATGCCCAGTTGCGGAGCGTCTTCCTGATCAGCTCTTCCGGCGGCTGCCCCGGCCGGTCGTCCAGAAGAGCCATGGTCACCGCCGTCAGCGACTCGTTGATCCCGCTGCGCGTGTTGGGTGCCGCGTGGGGCCATTTCATGGCGAGGTACCGCAGAGCGAAGGCGTACCAGCTCATTGAGGCCGCCTTTTCGACCATTGAGTCAGGCAGGCCAGTGACCGTGTCGAATCCTTCGCCACCGTGAGTGGCCTGCAGCAGTTTGGATCGGTAGTGGTCCGCCAGCCCCTTGGTCCGGAACTGCTCGGAGAACACATTGCCGGCGACGATCCACCGGACGTCGTAGGACGACTTCTTCGTGTTCCGCTTCCGAACGCTCCACACCTTCACGTCGAGAGACTTCACGCCGCTGCCTCCAACTGCCGCAGCCACGTGGTGAAGTCGCTCCGCCACACCCGGAGCTCCCCGTTGGGCAGCTTGAACGCAGCCGGCCCGTAGCCCAACTCGCGCCAGCGATAAAACGTCCGGCGAGAGACCCCACCCAGCTCGTCCAAGATCTGGGGAACGGTCATCAGCTCGTCGCGATGCGGATTCACTTCGGTTCTCCTTCCGTATCGGGGGCAGGGCGTCGTGCAGTGGCAAGCCAGGACTCGGCTTCGGTCAAACCGGTGCCGGCGAAGCGCCAGTGGGAGAGGACGAGAACGGTGTCCGGGTCGGGCAGCGGGTGGCCGGCTGCTGCTGCGCGCTCGCGGGTTTCGGCTTCGTTGTGGTCGGCGCGCTCCTGGCGGAGGGCGCCGAGGGTGACGGAGTAGGCGCGGGACTTGGTGGAGAAGTGGCCGCGGAAGCCGAGCATGTGGGCCCACTTGCGCAGGCGGAGATCGTCCAGCTCCGGGAGGGCGCCGAGGCGCCAGCAGGTGAGGATCAGGCGCCGGGCGTGGTCGGTGACGTCTGCGCCGATGAGGTCGGTGACGGGGTTGCGAACGGGGCGGTCGAGGGTGCCCGCGGTTTCGGCGCCCTTGGTGGCGTACTTGGCGATGTACGCGGCGACGGCCCGGCTCGTCAGGTCGGCGGTGCCGGTGAAGTCGGCGGAGCGGATCGGGCGAATGTCGAGCTGGGTGCCGAAGCGGAAGACGTGGGCTCGGCCGTCCAGGAGCGGTCCCGGCGTCTCGGTGAGGCGCGTTGCGGCACGGATGGAATCGGAGAGGAGTTCGGCTGTCGCCCAGGCGGGTGGGGCGTCTTCTGGACCGTCGGGGCCGTCGAGGCGGATGACCGCGTGAAAGTGGACGGCGCCGCGCCGCTGGTACTCGGCCACCTTGGCGTAGGAGACCTTGAGGCAGTCGCGCAGGGCGGTACGGGTGAGGCCCGCACGGACCGCGAGTTGCTGACGGAGGTAGGTGGCGAACCGGGCCCAGAGGGCGCCCGCGTGGGCGTTCCAGAGCACGGCGGAGTCGTAGTCGTACCGGTCCGGGTCGAGGGGCGTGCCGAGGGCGGAGTCGTCGTCCGAGTGGGTCCGTCCGCAGCGGCAGCGGCCGGCGGTGGGGCGGTTGTGGACGGGGCCGAAGGACGGAGCGGTGAAGGTCGCGAAGACGCGGGGGTGGCCGGCGACGGCCGGGCCGATGCCCTTGCCTCCGCTGAGTCCGGCGGTGACGAGGTGAAAGGTGTCTTTGCGGTAGGTCTCGGCGCAGGTGGCACAGCGGGTGGCCCGGCGGTTGTTGCAGCGGATCAGGAGCTGTCCGGCGGGCAGGTTGTGGTCTGTGATCTCGCGGACGATCTCGCCGGTCGTCGCGTGCACGTCGATCCGGTGGCCCTCCATGCGTACGGGGTTCTCGCAACCGCCGAGACGCTGGATCTGCCGTGCGTAGGTGCCGAGGTCGCTTTGCTGTGCGAGAGCGGCGAGTCGGCGGATGGCTCCGGCGTCGGGAGCCTCGGGGTGCATGTGCGGTGTCCTCCGAGTGGGGTGGTTGGGTGGATCCGGTGGTGGCACGCACCCAACCTGTCCAGGGGGCTAGACGGCGTGGGTATGACGAGGTGCGTGCCACGAGCAGGAATCAGCGGGTGTCGCTCTTGAGGATCGAGCGGACGACGACGGCGCAGACGGCGACGGACGCAGCCGTGATCGCTACGGCGAGGAGCATCGAGACCAGGACGGTCCCGACGACCAGGACGGCGGCGGTACCTCCCGCGACGAGGGTCAGCGTGCTGCCGGGGGTGAACTGCACGGTGGGGCGGTTCGCGGCCGGGGCCGAGGTGGGGACCGGCACCGCAGCATGGTGGAGAGAAACGGGGGTGTAGACGGTCTGCGGCAAGGCGCTGGGAGCCGGGGCGGTGTCCTGAGGCGGGTACTTGGGCGTGAACACGGGCGTTTCCCTTCTGTGGGTTGCCGGCTACTTGAGGACGAGGCCGACGGCGGGGGCGAGGAAGCTGGAAGCTGCGAGGTAGCCGCCGAGGAGGAGCACGACGACGAGCCACCACGGCGGGCGGGCAAGCTTGACGCCGAGGACTCCGACGGCGAGGAGGGCGAGCCAGAGCGGGACGTGCACGGGGTGTCTCCTGTCAGGCCGAGCAGCGATGGGTACGGGCGGCGAGTTCGGCGGCGGCACGGCTGTCGTACTCGGCGGAGAAGTCGCAGTGCGGGGCGGTGCAGGCGGCGACGTGCCGGTTGCGGCCACGGGAGAGGTACGAGGCCACCTGCACGGGGCCGATACGGCGGACGTTGATGAAGCGCGGGTTCATGGCGGGTCTCCTCTCTGGTCGTCGGTCAGAGGTGCGCGGCGACGACGGGGGTCATGGACGGGGGCAGGCCGAGCCGGGCACGGATGATGTCGGGGTCGACGGCCTCACCGGTGGCGGCGTGGTGCTCGCGGGCAAGGCTGTGGGCGCGGTCGACCAAGGCGGGCGGAAGGTGGACGACGGGGCCCGCCAGCGAGGCCACCGGGGCAGGTTCGGCCGCAGGCTCCAACTCCGGGGCAGCCTCGGCAGGAGTGAGCACGGGTGTCTCGGACTGCTGAGGTGCCGAGTTCGGGGCAGGGGACGCCGGGGCGTCTGAGTCGTCGTGCACCGGTGCCGGACGGGCTGGGGGTTCCGGATTTCGGGGGGTGTGGGCGAGCAGGGTGCCCCCGAAGAACGCGACGGCCGGCCAGCCCGCGACAACCACGCGGAGCAGCGCGGGAACGTCGTCCAGGTCGAGAAGTCCGGCGGTGGCGACGTTCGCTCCGAGGGACGCTGCGAGCGCGACGAGGAACCACAGCCGCGATCCGGCGGCCGGGAGGCCGGCGCGCTGCTGCTCGCGCATCCGGCGCCAGGCAGCGACCAGGAGCAGGTCAACCGAGATCGGGTAGGCCCAGGCTTTCCAGCCGCCCTGTCCGGCCGCTTCGGCCAGGTCGTGCAGGTGGGAGAAGGACAGGGCGCCCGCGATGACGGCTTGGACGATCACGGCATCCACACGGGCCGGGAAGGCTCGCATCGGCACGGGTTCCTTCCGGTTCGAGGCATGGGAGGGGTAGGGACGTGGCGCGAGGCGGTCACGCCGACCGGATGAGGAAAGGGCGCTACTCGGTCACGGGGCGCGCGGCGGGCGCAGCAGCGGTCGAGGGCGACGGCTTGCCGTTGGCGGCCGCTAGGGCGACGGCCGGTCGGAACGCGGCGAGCCGGGGCAGGGCGGGGACCAGGTCGACGGTGGCGCGGCAGACGGCCGCAGCGTCGTCGAGCGTGAGGTGTGGGGAGCGGGCACGGGACCAGCCCCCGGAGGAGTCGCCGACGATGGCGATGCCGGGCCGGTCGGCGGGGATGCCGGTCGCGGCGAGCGCGGCTTCGGGCGAGATGTCGGCGAGGGCCATGTTGGCGGAGGACTCGTCGTTGACGCGGTGGCAGACCCGGCCGGTGAGCTGAGCGCGGAGCATGGTGGCGCCCTTGCCGAGTTCGGAGCCGAAGCGCTGCCCGCAGACCTCCAGGTAGATGCCGGCCGCGCGGCCGAGCTGGGCGATCCGGATCAGCTTGGTGACCATGGCGTCCCGCCGCTTCTCGTCGTCGCGGCTCGCGGCGAGGAAGAGTTCCGCCACCTCGTCCACGACCACCACGACCGGCACCGGGCGCACCTTGTCGGGCAGGCCCCACACGTCCGAGGTGAGGACGGCGTCGGGGTCCGCGCCGGAGGTGACGCCGATCAGCCGGAACCGTTCCTCCATCTCCTCAAGGAGGACGTCAAGGAGTTCGTTCGCCGCGTCCGGGGTGTCCGCGAGGGCGGACAACCGGGCTGCGAACGGCGCCAGTTCGACGCCCCACTTGCAGTCGATGCCGACGAGGACGACTCGTTGCCGGGCGAGGCCGCACAGGAGGTTGCGCAGGTAGACGGACTTGCCGGACTGGGTGGCGCCGAGGATCAGTTCGTGCGGCACGGTGCGGAAGTCCCGAACGTGCCAGCTCCCGTCATCGCGCAGGGCCAGCGGCAGCGTGAGCGGACTGCCGAGGTGCTGACGCCGGGCCGGGCGTACGTCGGCCAGGACGTCCCAGCCGATGAGCCGCAGCTCAAGACGACCGGGCTTGGTGGTGCGGACGTGGACAGCGTGAGCAGCCCAAGCGTGTCGCAACCGGTCGGCGGAGGCCATGAAGTCTTCCGGCGCCTGCCCGGTCGCCATCCGTAGCCGCATCACCAGCCCGGCACCCGTCGGCCGCGGAAACGACCGGCGCGGCGGAACGGGAGCGGCCTCCCGGCCCATCATCCGGGCCGTGGCCCGCCGTACGGCCGAGGCCGGCACTGTCAGACCGCAGGCGTCCATAGTGGCGCGGTAGGTGGCGAGCACCCGCAGCGCGACGAACGGATAGCCGACAAGCCACCAGAAGACGACCGGTAACCGGCGCCGCAGCACCAGCAGGGCCCCGGCCGTGACGAGCACCAGGAGCAGAGTCCACACGGAGTCGGTCATGTCGCTCAGCCCTGCACCGCGGGGACGTTGGCCATGACGGCGTCGGCACGGTAGGCGATCCCGTGGCGGACCCGCCCGCCGAACTCGCTCTCCCACGGCCGTGCGACCAGCCCGGAAAGGATCACCGGGACGCCCATCACCAGGCCCTCGCCGATGCCCTTCTCGGGCACGGTCACCTTGACCATGTCCGAACCGCCCTGGGCGATGAACACCAGCTCCAGCACCATCAGCCGGTCGCCGGACACCGGGTCCACGGCGATCTCACCGGTCTGCCGGTCCTTCACCTTCACCTCGGGCAGCTTGGTGACGAGCAGCGTCGCGGCCGAGGTGTCCACGGGGATGACACGCATTCTTCGAACCTCACAGGTCTGTGGCGCCGTTCCCGGCGCCGTCCGGTCTGGATACCCCCCTAGACAGCAAGGGGAGTGACCCACCCCAACTGTCTAGGGGGGTCGACACCAAAGGTAAACCGACGACCCGTCAACTGTCTAGGGGGGTAAACAGCAAGTCTCTGCAGGAACCTTGGGAGCTAGCCGAACCGGCTCTGTATCCAGTCGGAAACGCCGCTCAGTCGGCCGGCAGCCTTGGCGGGATCGCCCATTCGGGTGGGTTGATCCACTTCGAAGTCGTGGCCGGTCAGGCCGCTCTCCTCCTCGACGATGCGGGCGACACGGTAGGCCTGTTCCATGAGTGCCAGCGCTTCCGGACCCGAGCGGCCGTACGCAACCTCGATGTTGGCCGTGTCTCCGCAGTAGTCGAGCTGTACCCGCCCGGGCGGGCCGACCGTCTCAAGGGTCAGGCTGTACAGGTACTCCGCGGACTCGACCGATCCGATGTCCCGCGAGACCCGTTCGAGGATGCGGTTCCACTCGGCCCGCTCCTCGGCGGAGGGCCGGTACACGGGCAGCTCGGCGCCGTAGTCGAAGTCGGCGTTGAGGAGGTCGAGTGTCTCCTGAAGCGTCAGGCCCGGCCGCACCCGTACGAACGAGATGTCGTAAGTCACCGGAGTGAATGTACGTACGCTTCAGACGATCAGCGACCGCATTACCGCAGCCGCAAGGCTGACTCTCCGATGACCTTCGACCTACCCCAACAGCCAGTGCAGAACGGTCGCGTCGTCACGCGCCTTGCCGCGTGGCCACCGCTGGCCCTGGGGGTCATCGGCTTCCGCTTCCCGCACCTGGCGGATCACCTCGGATGGACCCGAGGCCGCGAGGACGGCGAACAGCTCATCCCAGGTGGCGAGTTCAAACTTGTCGACCAAACGCGTCGCCCCGTCGGTCATCAGCGCGACAGCGGCCAGGGAATCCAGCGGCACGGACCCCGTGAAGGCGTGTTGGGCCGCCCGCGGATCGGGCCCCGCGATCCAGAAGCCCTCAGAGCGGTTGCGCAGCCCGGTCAAGGCGTCCCGGAATGCCGCGAGCGCGGCACCGTGCTCGGGCGAGCCGGTGGGCAACGCGTCGACCGAACCGCGGAGTTGCTTGCCCACGATGTCCAGCCGACGGTCAGTGACGACGCTGACCGTGCCGTCCCGACCGGCGAGGAGAAGCGACGAGTCCCCCAGGACGAGGTATTCCAGCAGGCCCGCACGAACCCGCGCGGCCACGACCGTACTCGTCGGGCTTGCCCGGTGTTCCAGGTCGCAGCCCTCGTCATGCAGGTCCCGCACAGCACTGATCGCATGTCCAAGGCACTCGGCCAGAGGCAGGGCCGGGTGCGTGACGATGGCGGCGAGCAGAAGGCCGCCCAGCGTCGAGGAGAACCAGGCGACTCCGTGCTTGCAGCCGGTGTCCGCACCGGCCACGCCGGCGCCGTCGAGGAGGACCGCGGCCCCGGAGGAAACAGCGGCGAAGTCCTCGTTCTGCGCATCCGGTGCGGCCGGAACCGAGGCGAGGGCAATCGTCACGCCGTCGACTCCTCCTCGTGCAGATAGAGCGGGCAGAGCAGTTCGACACTGCGCGGCTCGCTGGTCTCCGGGTCGTACTCGACGCCCACGAGGGTGGAGAAGCGGTGTTCGCCCACCTGCCCCCATAGGGAGTTCAGGTCGGAGGTGAGCAGCTGGACGACGCCGAGGGAGCCTTGCGGGTGGATACCGGCAATGGCGATCACCGTCCCGGCACCGTCCGGCCGGCGAAGTCGGCCGAGATAACCGACGTCATACGGGCGCGCGGGTTCGGTGTCCTGCCCCGACATGTAGACGGTGCCCGTTCGCCGGTCGAGCAGCGACCAAGGCTCGCCCTCGGGGTGCTGCCAGCCGAGGATCGGGTCCTGGTCGTACAGGTCGCGCATGGGCTGGGACATTCCAGGCCCGCAGACGACGACGAGGCCGTCACGGTTGAGGTCCACTTCACCGCTCACCAGCACGTTTCCGGTGGCGATGTCGAGCCCGTACGACTTGGCCAGATCTTCGAGCCGCTTGCCGGAGTTCAAGTCGTCCATGGCGACGACCGGACGCTTCTTGTCACCGTCCCAGCGCAGCGGAGTCACCACGGTGACGGCGCCACGGCCGAGGAAGGCACCCTCGGGCGCCGGGCCAGTGTGCCGGATCTGATGAATCCGCCCGCGGCTCAAGCCTGCCTTTGTCGCGATCTGCGCATACGACAGCCCTTGCGCGTGCAGGTCCTGCACCACCCGGCGGCGCAGCCGGGCGAGTTCCGTCACCTCCTGCTGCGCTTCGGCCAACCGCGTCGTGACCTCACGCAGGAGCAGGTACGGATCACCGATTGCCGTGATCCGCTGCAACTCGTCAGACATGCCTACACCTCCCGGATACTTCCAGGAGTCTAGGGCCCTAGACGGTTCGGGCGGGAGGTGCCGTCCAGAGCGAACACCGACTACGTAGAAGCGTGCGCGATAGCGGGGTACGCCACGAGGGCTCACACCTCACCACCAGCAGCGAAGGCGGCACCGCCGACCGAGCCGCCGAAAGTCATGCGCCCGCTCGCGCGAGATCAGCCCAGACAGACCGTCCGTAAAGGCGCTCCTTCACACCCCAGTCCTTCGCCAGGGCCGCCATCATCAGCAGACCCCGCCCGCCTTCTTGCTGCTCGGTTGCATCGAGGAGTTGAGGTTCGCTGTCGCCACCCTCGTCGATCACCTCGATCCGGATCAGATCGTCCTCGAACCTGACGCTCACCCCGAACCAGCCGCCCTGCCGACCACTCCGGGAGTGGCGAACGGCGTTGGACGCGAGTTCGCTGGTGATCAGGACAGCGTCGTCCACAGCACGGGGGCCTTCGGCCTCCATCAGGGCGGCGACGAAGTAGCGGGCTTCGGCGACCTGTTGCGGCAGGCCAGGGAACAGACGCAACCACTTCGTGAGCAAGGAACCGACTCCTCGTCTAGAGGGCTAGACAGCACGCAGGCAGAGTATTCCTTGGACACTCAAGTCTCTAGGCATTCAGAGGAATTATTCCTCTAGGGAGTGATGTCCCCGGCCACGGCACGCAACTCCCCCATCACCCGCAACACCAGCTCTCGCGCCCCAGCACCGAAGATGGCCGCCCCCTCGAACCGCGCGAAGGTCTCCTCGTACTCAGCGACGACGGCCGGATCGCTCTCGGCCCGCTCATCCCGGAAGGTCTCCACGACCACCGCACCCCGGTCGCACAGGGTGAACCCGTGCCGCGGCATCACCGGCACCGGTCTGTCCCACGGGACCACACCGAGTCGCACTGTCATCAGGCTCTCGACCGCCAGGAGTCGGTCAAGCTGGGCCAGCATCAGCGCAGGAGTGCCCGGCCACGTCCGCAACGCACCCTCAGTCACGACGAACACCGACTCGCGGCCGGGCTCATAGACAACACCCTGCCGCTCCACCCGAGCAGCGACAGCCCGGCCCACCTCGGCCACCTCAGCGCGGGGTGCACTGGCGAACACATGACGGGCGTACTCAGCGGTCTGAAGCATGGCCGGCAGGACCACACACTGAAACGACCGCACGAGCCGGGCGCCGCGGACCGCCTGGTCCACCACGCCACCCCCAGAAGAGGAAGCTTCCTCGGCCGCGGGCGCCAACTCCACCTCTGCCAGAGCCTCCCGGAGCTCCGCAACAGCCGCGGAGTCCAGGTCGAGGGCAAGCGACAGGCGATCGAGGACATCACGGCTCGGCACCATCCGGCCGTTCTCCACCTTGGACACCGTCGGCTGACCAACTCCAGCGCGAACCGCGAGCTGAGCCCCCGTCATTCCGACATCCACCCGCAGAGCCCGAAGTCGCAACCCCAGCGCCCGCATCCGATCCTGCCGCTCACTCCCCATACGAAGCGTTCTACACCAAGGCCCCGTCACCACTCAGCTCAGCAATCACCGAACACCCATGAGCCCGTGTCGAGTCTCAGTTGATGGTTGACGGGTTGGCATGGGGGGATGCCTGACGTCTGCCCTGGACGATCTTCCGGCGGTTGTGTTCACCGGACTTGCGGACGACCACCTCCTTCCTGGTGACACGCGGGACGGTGGCGATCAGCTCTTGACCGTGGAAGACCCTGATCGCTTCCTCGTCCAGGTGGGCGGTGACGACCTGGTGGGCATAGCCGCAGCCGAATCGGACGCGCTGTCCGGCGACCATGAAGCCGCCGACGCTGCTGACCGTCCGCTCGGCGATCTGCTCGCCGGGCGGTGGCGGCCGGGGAGGCGGGCCGGCCGGACGGCCCCCTTGCAGGCGCCCGCAGGCCGAGGGCGGCAGGGGGCTGGGCAGGGTGGCTTGCAGAACACGCTGCTCGTCCAGAACCTGAAGGACTTTGCCATCCAGCCGCAAGGTGACCCGCTGTCCGGCGAACGGCCGGCCGATCAGGACCTCGTCGCCGCCCGGGCCGACGTAGCCGACCGCCTTCACGGTGCGGTCCACCTCCACCACCCCCTTCGTGTCCTCGGCTGGGCCGGGGCTGTCTGCCCATGGCCCGGCGGGACGGGCGCCTCCGCCCGCCGGCAGGGTTTTGAGGTCCCGGCCGGACAGCTTCGAGGGCAGTGTCCTGTGCCGTGCGCCTGCGATGAGGACGTGCAGCCGATTCACGTCGATCCGCAAGGTCACCGTGGTGCCGGACAGGGCCTGGCGCGGTGGAAGGCGGCGCCCTGCCGGACACTCGCGCGACCCTCGTCGACGAGCAGGACGGCACCACGTCGGCGACCTGGCCGGACGAGTCGGAGCCGCCTTGAGACGATCACGGATGACACGGTCCCTGCGACTCTCCCGGCTACGCTCGCGCGGGAGCGCCCCGCGGCGCGTGGCTGCGGGGCGCCTTGTGGGGTTTAGTCGATGATGTACCCGTCGTACGTACCGCCCCAGCATTTGACGGTGTTGTGCAGATAGGGCTCTCCGCCGCCCTCCCTGCACTTAGCAGCGGTGGTGAAGTTCCTACCATCCTGTGCGGTGGCGGTGGCGGCGCCTGTGAGACCGAGTCCGGCGAGGGCTGCCGTGGCGATGACGGCGGCGAGGATTCGTCGACTGCGCATTTGGTTCCCCTTTCACGGATTGCCTCGGTTGGAACACTAATCAGCTTGATGTTCACCCATGTGGGTGGCACGTCACGTTGCGCCATTCGGGTGACATAGCTGTCGGGCGCGGGGTCGATGACGCGACCCGTCAGACAGGCCCTGGGGGCGGTGCTGCGCGTGGCCACCTCGCGATCCCGTTCTCAAGACGGACACGCGAACGACCCCCGCCTCGACCCGGGAGAAGGGAGCGCTCCGGTTGCGGCACTGCTTTGTGACGGCTGAGGGCTCTGGGAGGGCTACGGCAGGTCGGCAGAGGGCTCGACGGCTTCCGCGGTCTGCTGGGCGGGGATGCATGCCCCGGCGTTTCGGCGGCCCTCGATGAGACTCCGCAGTTCCCTCGGCGTAAGCCAGGAGGCGAGGCGGTGAACCATGCGGTGGCAGTTTGCGCAGATGAGTTCCAGATCTCTATGGCTGGCAGGAACTCAGCGGGAGACGGTGTAACACCCACAAGCCCGTGTCGAGTCTCAGCTGATGATTGACAGGTTGGCGTCGGGTGATGCTTGACGTCTTCCCTAGACAATCTTCCGGCGGTTGTGTTCGCCGGACTTGCGGACCACCACCTCCTTCCTGGTGACACGCGGGACGGTGGTGATCAGCTCCTGGCCGTGGAAGACCCTGATCGTTTTCTCGTCCAGGTGGGCGGTGACGACCTGGTGGGCATAGCCGCGGCCGAGCTGGATGCGCTGTCCGGCCACCATGAAGCCACCGACACTGCTGACCGTCCGCTCGGCGATCTGCTCCGCGGGCGGAGGCAGCAGCGGTGACGGCCCGGCCGGACGAGCACCTTGCAGACGCCCGCAGGCCGAGGGCGGCAGCGGGCTGGGCAGGGTGGTGGGCTGAGGGTGAGGCGCGACTGAAGTGCGGCAAAGTCCCTGCTCGTCAGCAGTGTCTCGTTTCGCCTGCGACACCTCGGGGATGCCTGCCACGATCAGCTTCATGCAACGCACGGAGGAAGCATGAGAGCCCAGGAATCGCGCATCTCTGTTGCGCTGGTAGACGACATGTTCCACTACCCGCACGAGGTCTGGGACCTGGGACTCGATCAACTTGACATGTTCACCGAAGAGGTTCTTGACGAGCTTGACGCGATCCGGTGGCCGGAGGGGGAGGAGTACCCCCGGCACAGCACGGTGGTGGCCCGAACCGGCAAGCACAACTGGGGCGCCGAAGGGTCATTCTCCGAGATCGTCATGCAGGTCTCATGGAACGCGGCAGGGGGCGTCGGGGCGGTAGCCGTAACCGCCGCGATCAAGGCTGCCTACGAGAAGTTGAGGAGCCGAGCCTACGGCGACGTGTGGCGCACCATGCCGTCGCAAGAGCAAGCCGCCCAGATCGCTCGATCACGCCTGCATGAGCACTATGACGTCGGCGTTGACCGGCTGACCGTCGTGCACTCAAGCGTTGACCTAGAGGCTCAGCGCTACGAGTTTGAGTTCCGTCATGAGGATGGCCGCAAGTTCGGGGCGACCGTTGGAGCCCTGGCTGGGATGCCATCATGCACGCGCATGTGGGTGGATGGGGACGATCCTCTACCCCGTCCGGTGCCGGAACCGCCGGACCCCGGAAATTAGCCTCACGCTCTGCGCTGGAGCCGACATCCGTCGCTGACATCAACGTCGGCGGACGGGGCAGACAGTGACGCTCCTGGATGACCATCCTCACAGACCAGTGAGCCTCGTCGCCTGCACCTCCTTCACTGTTGCGAGATGCACCATTTCAGTGGGCACGGTGATCAGTTCCTGGAAGGCTGAGCGTCATACGGCTCGGATCCGAGGGAGAGGGAACCACCCGCCTTGATCATCCTGGACACGAACATCCTGCACAAAGGGCCGGACACCGTCACGACGGACCTCCTTAAGACGATCCAGACCGCCGGCGTGGAGCGGGTGGGCATCCCGTCGGTCGCTCTGGAGGAGCTCGTTGCCCAGCGCGTGAACCCTTACCGGGCCCGCTACGAGGGCGCCGTGGAGGCTTGGGAGAAGATCGCCCAGGACACCCCATGGAGCCTGCCGCAGACGCTCCCGAAGGTGAACGTCAGTAGGTACGCGCAACACTGGCGCATGCGGTATAGGCAGGTCGGCGAGACGCTGCCGTCTGACCACGGCATCCTTGAAGACGCTTTGACCCGGGAGATGAACCTCCTGCCGCCCTGCAAACTGATCGGCGCAGACGGAGACAACAAGGGCCACAAGGTCGGAGCACGCGACGCGGCGATATGGCTGACCGCAACCCGCTACGCCGCGGCTCACCCCGATGAGACGGTCTACTTCGTCAGCGCCAACACTCGCGACTTCGGTAGCGGAGCCCCCTACCCGCACCCGATGAGTACCGACCTTGAAGGCGTCGATGAAGGACGATTTGTTCACCTCACCAACGTGAATGAGCTGGTCGAAATCTTCGCAAAGAAGACGACTCCGGACGACAATGCGGTCCGAGCCGTCCTTGAGTCTCCATCCACAGCTCGCCTCATCAGCCACGAGGCATACCGCCGCTGGAGGTCCAGCCGCTTCCGCCAGTCACTCACCTCGGGACGATTCGAAGCCACGGTCTTCTACATGAGCGATCCACTTCCGGTTCGAGGATGGATCGAGAGACCATCGGCCACGCTTAACAGCATCGGAGAGGTGAAGGCTCACAGCATCGGGGACCACGTGTGGTGTTCAGTGGCAGCGGGCTGGACACTCATGGGCCCCGCCGAGTTCCGCGCGAATGCTCCACGGATGGTTGCCTGCGACTGGCAGACCCGCATCCTCATCAGCACGACGCAGGGGGACAGAGAACCGTCCCTGTTGCGCTCCGATCCCCCGCAGCCAGCCACGACCGAGCAGCTCCAAAAGCTCCATCACTGGGTGATGGAGGTGAGATCGATGACTGATGACCTCGGACGCAGGTATGAGCAACAGATCTATCGGCCCATCCGAGGCAATGGCGACGATGACGAGACAACGTACATCCTCGATCTCCGGGACCAGGCCGCCGCGCTCCCCTACTCGCTCGACGAGGACTAGTCCCTCCTGCCGCGCCTGTGACGGCAGCGACAGACGGCAACGTCACCGCATAACCGCGGATCGTAGATGGTCCTGCCACCCCTCGCCGGTACAGGAAGCGTGAAGCTTGGGTGCAACAGTGGTTGCACGAACTCCTAAAGCGGATGTCATCGCACCACGGAGCGCCCTCCCGCGGCCGCCTCGGGGCCGTGGAAGGGCGCTCAACGATGACCAACGCTGACAACTACCGACAGCTCAGCAGCAGGTCACAGCGCTGATCGATGGCGGGACCGCAGGTCGCGAACCCGGCCTGTCATTTCTTCGGCTACTGAGTAAGTTGGACCGGAGGTCCGCCCGTGGACTGCTCGGCCAGCACCCCTGGACCGTCGCAATACAGCAGCGAAGCACAGCAACTCCGCCGGCCGACACCAACCGTCTTCGTCCCTGGACAGGTGCGCAACCAGCCCAGCAGACCTCAGCGACCAGCGTGCCCACAGGTCGCATCGAGGGGCACCGCAGTCGGTCGACGGCTTGGCTCAGTCATTGAGAATCCACCGACCTAGGCTGAGCCGTCTGCCGTTCGACTTGAGGAGCTACCCTCTTCGGCAGCAACCTCGCCTTTATCCTGCCACCCATCCACCAATTCCATAACTATCTTGCCATCCAAACGGCGAATTATAACGGGGATCTCCATATCCTCGTCGCCTGCCGCCGCAGCTTCCAGCACCTCGTATGGAATTTCCGCACCTAGCCGGTCGGCGAGATCCCTCAATGGATGGTAGGCCATAGGGCGAGCATCTTTCTCACCTTTTTCGGAACCCCGATAGATAAACCCTGCCTGTGTTGACTGTGATGAACTCGCGACCTTGACAAGCTCATCCTGACCAGCCTCGATAGCAGGGCCATGCTTCACCCAGAGCTCAACGAGAGTATTTCGCGTTCCCGATAGGGTTCGAAACCCGAACAATACCTCTTCAAGGAATCGTGGCGATATCCTGTACTCTTGACCTTTCGCCATGTAAAAAAGCTGCGTAACCTTCTTCACCTCCCGCACGGAGATGCCGAAATCCCTCTTCCTTAAACGCGAAGGAGTAGAACCCAGCAGTCCGGCGTCCACGAATCGCAAGAGGATTAGATCACCCTCAACGAGCGCCATTCGCTCATCAATGGACAAGGGGAGGTTGTAAGGGTTGGACTTGAAAGGAGATGGATTCTCTACCGCCGCAGCAAACCCCTCGATATGCAGCGCACCCCATCCGCGCGGATTCAACCTTCGCTTGAAACGCCCGAACAGTTCTTCCGGCTCCTGGCCCGTTTTCCGGACAGCCAGGAGGAGATCCCTTCTCCCCAGCCTGATAAGCGCCGCCCCGTCCGCAGTGGCTCGCGCTACACATTTACGCAACGCTTTAAACGCAGGCATCGACCCGTTTGCATCGATGGACAGCATAATTTCATCGTCGGACTTTTTAGCATGCCCAGTAGATAGATAGGTTGCAGCCCTGACGCCGCGCTCATGCTGCCTCGCGATTCTCCCCGCAGGTGGCCTCGCCGGAATGGTGCGGTTCTTGCATTCCGCAATATGTAATCCATCCCTTCCCACGGAAATTATGTCACCCACCCCGATCAGGTGAGTGAGGTCGGCCACGATTGGAAAACTACCTCCGCGCGCCATATCTTCTGCGACATCAAGGACGAAATCAAAGTCCTCCCCTTGCCCGGTCAAGCTCGGCGGTCGAAGATGCCCCCGATTCAACTCCCTTATGACGTGCGGATCGAGGAATTTCCATACGAGAGAGTCCCCTAGAAGTCTAAGCAAATGCCTATGTCGTTTAGCATCCTCACTCTTATCGCTTTCATGCTTCTTGATCCCTTCAGCGAGCGCCCGCTGAAAGGAGACATAATCCTGGGGACCACTCACTCTATCCCGCGCCTCAAGTAGCGCTCTACGAGATTCTTCCCAGTTCACGAAAGTGTTCTTCCTTCGCACCCATGTCATCAAGCAAGACATACGCATCTTGCCCTACGGCACGCATTGATCACTTGGACTTTTCGAGAGGGATGCTCTGAACTCGTTGTACGGGGTCATCCTTGGCAGGTCTAATGCCGGCGTTGACATCACCGACTGACACCAACGCCCCCGTACGGCGGTGCACCAAGACGGCCCTAGCCGGATCAAGGGGCAACGTCCTGGCCCAGCTTGGACAGACTGCACCGCAGGGTGATCGAACTTATAAGGCGGGCGTCCCCCCAACGCATGAGCGCCCTTCCCGGGCCGTCCTGGGACCGTGGAAGGGCGCTTGATAGTGACCAACGTCGACAGCTACCGACAGCTCAGCAGCAGGTCAGGACGTTGATCGAATCGGCGGCCGCAGGTCACAGCCGCCCGTGATCAGTTGTGGCTGAACTGGACAACCGAGAGCTGGCCAGAGGCCCGTCTTCCGTGCCAGCGCAGCGTTCAACTCACGTGAGCCAGGCTGGCTTTTTGAATCCAACCGCCCAGGTGAACGGACAGAGAGCGGCCGGTTAGACAGCCACTTAGGGCGAGC
The DNA here is from genome assembly GCF_055584385.1 of Streptomyces sp. NPDC104096. Lineage (NCBI taxonomy): Bacteria > Bacillati > Actinomycetota > Actinomycetes > Kitasatosporales > Streptomycetaceae > Streptomyces > Streptomyces sp. NPDC104096. Next base: position 305,114 of record NZ_JBVJMD010000003.1, on the reverse strand, counting down.
CTCGTGGGTCACGACCCGACATCGTGCTCCAACAGGCAAATCAACTGTCTGTCCGACCCGCTGGCTGCTTTGGGGCCACGATCACTTGCCCCAAAGCAGCTCTAGCCCCTAGTTGTTACACCGAACACTTGGTCGTCGCAGCTCCGGGTTTAGGCCGCCAAGGTGGTGGGCCTGGCTGTCCGCTCCAGTTCGTTGAAGATAACCGTGAGGTGTGCAAGTTCGTCACCTGTGAACAGGTCATCCGGACCGCCGGGAGCGAGGTCGGCGAACGAATCGTCGTAAAGGTCCCCCAGGCTCAGAATTCCGCGCCTGACGACCGTGTCGATGATCAGCGTTAGGAAGTCGAGCTGGCGGGAGCTGAGCTGCTTGCCGGTGCAGAAGGCCTCGAACGCCTTCTGCACCGCCTGCCGGTCCAGCCCGCACAACCCGCGGACAAACAGGCCGAGGCCGCCGGAGGACCGCACCTCGTTGAGGTCCTCCGGAGAGGCGATGGCTTCTGTGAGGAAGATCTCCTCCAGGTCCGAAAGATCGAGCTCGGTGATCTGCTCGTTGAGACGCAGTTTGCGCACCACCGGCTGGTCCTCATGACGTAGGAGGTAGGCCCGGGCCTTCTGTTTGAAGCGCTGCTCGTCCGTGCCCTGGGGCATCCCCTGGATCTCGGCCTCGGTGATGTCGCCGAGTGTGTCAGCAAAGTCGGTGTAGACGACGTTCCGCTTGACCTTGGGGTCGGTGAGACGTGCCAGTCGGCGCATACGGCGCCGCATGTCCTCCAGCAGCGGGAGCGTAACCCCGTCCCACCATTCGTCGCCCGCCACCGCTTCCAACAACTCGGCCTGTTCGCCGACCGCCGGGATGTTGATCTTTGTGAGCAGGTTGGAGGCGATGTCCTGGATCTTTGCGCGCAGCTTGGCGAACTCCTTGCCGCCTTCCAGCGCGGCGAGCTGGAGACCGTACGCCATCAAGTCGAACCGCTTGGCCTCCTCGCCCGTCTCCTCATCGTCCGGGCGGAACTCGCTGGGCAGTCCGAGCAGGTGGTCACGGATCGCGGTGTCCGCGTCGTCGTCCACCCGGTGCCAGCTGCCGAAGTCACTGAAGACCTCGATCTCGCGGCGGTGCGGGCGGACGAGGAAGTTGTCCAGGTTCATGCCGATGACGGTGTAGTGCAGCCGGTGGGCCAGCGACCAGCGGATCTCCGCCTCGGTGCCGATCGCGTCGAGGCCAGCGTCCCGTGCCGGATCAGGCTGTTGCCGCTTGTCCAGTACCCGCACGAGGTCGAGCTGGCGCTGGAGGAGCTTTTCAGTGAGGGTGACAGCACTGCGCCCCTCCGACCGATCGAGCTGGCTGTTGAAGAAGTCGATGTTGCCGCAGAAGTCGAAGACGTAGAAGTTCTGCTTGCTGTGCTCAAGGTTGTCGGGGTCGGGGCCGTAGAGGCCGGGACGCAGGCGGGTGCCGCGGCCGATCATCTGCCAGAACTTGGTCTTGGAGAAGACGGGCTTGGCGAAGACCAGATTCACCACCTCGGGCACATCGATGCCAGTGTCGAGCATGTCGACGGAGATGGCGATGTCGGGGGCGTTCGGCGGGTTCTTCGGGTTGGAGAAGTCGTCGATGAGGGACTGGGCGTACGTTTCCTTGTACGTGATCACGCGCGCCGTGTGGCCGGCGCCCCGCGGGTAGTTCGCGTTGTAGCGCTTCTCGATGTACCGGGCGTGGTCGTTGTTCTTCGCAAAGATAATCGTCTTGCCGAGCCGGTCGCCGCCCTCGACGCGGTGGCCGCGCGTCATCAGCGTCTCCAGCATCTTGTCCACGGTGTCCTCGTTGAAGAGGAACTTGTTCATGTCGTGGCGACCCACCGCGTCCGGGATGTCACCGTCCTCGGTCCACTCCTTGGCGTCCCACTCGGCCTTCTCTTCCTCAGAGAGATCGTCGTACCGAATCCCCTGCTCCATGAACTTCAGCGGTACCTTTACCGCCTTCGGGAGGACGAGGTAGCCTTCGGCGGCGGCTTCCTGGAGGTCGTAGGAGTCGGTCGGCACCCCGTCCTCCATGGCGAACAGCTTGTACGTGTTGTGGTCGATCTCGTCCTTAGGCGTGGCGGTCAGACCGAGCAGCAGCGAGTCGAAGTAGCGAAACAGTTCGCCGTACTTCGCGTACACGGAGCGGTGGGCCTCGTCGATGACGATCAGGTCGAAGTAGCCGGGTCCGAAGCGGCGGTGGCCTGCGCCATCGGTAACGTCGATCTGCTTCATCATCGTCTGATAGGTGGAGAGGTAGACGCGGGCCGAGGCGGCCTTGTCGTCGAGGAGGCTGGCCGCGGGGGTGTTCGGCAGGTTCTCCTTGAATGCCTTCATCGCCTGGGTGACCAGCGCCTGCCGGTCGGCGAGGAACAGCACCCGCTGCGCCCAGCCCGCCTTCGTCAGCTGGTCCACGAGGGCCACGGTGGTACGGGTCTTGCCGGTGCCGGTCGCCATGACTAGCAGCGCCTGACGTCCCCGATCCCGCTCGAAGGTTTCACCCACCCGCTTGATCGCGCGGAGCTGGTAGGGGCGCCCGGCGATCTTCTCGTTCACCGGCGTGGCCGTGAGGGAGAGGCGTCCGGCGCGCTGGCGGATGTGCCAGTGCAGCTCGTCCTTGGTAAAGAAGCCCTGCACCTGCCGGGGCGGGTAGCCGAGACCATCGTCCCAAAGGTAGGTCTCGTATCCGTTGGTGTAGAAGATCACCGGGCGGCGGTTGAACTGTGCCTGGAGCACGTCGGCGTACAGCTTCGCCTGCTGCTGTCCATCCCGGGCGTCCCGCTGGGTCCGTTTGGCCTCGACGACGGCCAGGGGCTTGCCGTCGTCGCCCCAGAGTACGTAGTCGACAAATCCCTTACCCGTCTTGGTGGGCATCCCGGTCGCTATCGGGTACTCAGTGTCCTTGCCCCGGACAAGGAGGTCCCAGCCCGCCTCTTTGAGGAGCAGGTCGATGAAGGCGTCCCGGGTCGCCTTCTCGTCGTAGTCATGGGTGTCCCGCACGGCCTGGTTGGCGGCCTTGGCGGCGGCGATCTGCGTCTTAAGCTCTTCGAGCTGCCGGGCGAGGTCCGCGTTCTGGGCCCGCTCGGCCGCGAGCTGCTCGGCCTGCTCTTTGAAGCGTGCCTCGTCCTCCGCCTCCTTGGCCTTGAGCTCGGCCTGCTTCAGCGCGCGGGCCTGAGGGGAAAGAGGGCGCGGTACGGCACTGGTGTCGAACTCCAACCCGGCGGGCGGCAGAGCCGAAGCCTGGCGGGTGTAGGTGCGGGCGAACCAATAGAGGGAGTGGAACAGCTCCTTGACGCTGGCCTCGGCGACGGTCTTCGGGACTGGGGCGGCCTTGTGCACGGCGTTATTACCGTGTCGGCGGATGAGGTCCATCTTGGCGTTGACTGTCGGCCCGACGAGATGCCGGAAGCTCGGCTCGTGGAGCATCGCCGCGAGGTCCTTCTTGTAGGGCTCGTTGAGGCTGCTGTCCTTGTCGTACATCCAGCGCGCTGTGATCTCGATGGCACGGCGGGCGTAGAAACAGGCGGCACGGGGGTCGTGGTGGATCAGCCGCTCGGCGCGGATCGCCTCGTCGTAGAGTGCGGGCCACTCTGCGTGCAAGAAGGCGAAGTTGCCGTTCGCGGTATGGCCCACGTTGCCGGCTGCAGCGCGGTCGCGGGCGTGGTTGTCGAGGCTGCTCTGGCCCTGGTCGTCGCTGTTCTGGTCCCTGCCCATGGCGGTGCGGTGTCCCTCTCCCCTGTGGCGACACTGTCGTACGAGCCCAAGGCTTGGGGCCCCGGGTCCGACGAGGCCGACATTCCTGTCCGTCTCCTACGGCAACACCACCCAGGGACCGAGCTCCCCTGCCCGGCCGCACGGGCGGCGAGTGGTGCGGTCGGTGCTGCGCACCGGGTACGGCGGGAGTGGCTTACACCTCGTCGCCGGTGGCCTCATGATCCCAGAGAGTGCCGGAAAAGGCACGGCGTTGCAGGGAAGTGAAGAGCTCGTCGAGGGTAGCAAGATGGGCGCGATGGGTATCCCTTTCCGCTTCGACGCCCTCGATGCGCTGCGCGAATTTCCGCTGCAACGCCAGCGGAGGCACCTCGCACACAAAATCCATAAGTTTAGATTTTGAAATATTCACCATAGAGGCAGCGCTTCCGGATGCCAGCTTTTGAAGCTTTCGACGCTTTCCCGGATGAGTAAGCAGTGCATGCAAATACACCTTGTCGATCGATTCGTCATCAGCCATGACGAGCCGAAATACTAGGTCCGGCATCAGCAATCTTGAGCGCGTAGAGCGTACGTAAGCAGAAGCCGCCACAAGGTCAGGAGTGTTCTTCCGCGTGAAGAGCAGATCTCCCGCCTGAATCTCTTTCCGGGTATCTGGAATAGCCTCGGAAGGCAGGGCCTTATTTTCATCTTGCAGATATACACACCGCGTAACGGCTCCAAGTTTCAGCACTCCCCATTCATCGCCCTCCGCCCGCCGATCCAGGCACTGTGGGCTCTTCCCACCCTCGATGCCCAGAAGGAAATCACTCATCTTCACTCGGTCCCAGTTACGACTGTTGACGATTGGATCGCCGAACATGTCAAGGAAGATGGACTGAGCGAGATCATCGAATAGGGAGATAGCCTCGCGGCGCTTGGCCCGAAGGATGTCCACCTGATCGAGGACAGCGGCGATGCGCCTCTGCTCCGCAAGCTGCGGAAGCGGAATGAGAAGCGGCGCGAGATCCTTCTTATTCAGCTGCGGAATGGAGCTACCGTTTGCGAGTCTCCGCAGGTCGATTGTATGAAACCACTGATGCAAGTAGTCGAGATCCAAAACATCTTCTCGAGGTTTAACTGCCATAAGGTTGGGATCCAGGACAGCCGCACGCCTCAGTATGCGCTTTTTATTAGTTCCGATGGCACCACCTCGCTTAGGGAAGACGACTGCGCCACCAGGACAAGTTGCCGACTTCTGACCAGGATCGGCACTCCAATGCTGAGCAGATAGAATATACCTCTCGTTTCCAGCGCGATTCATATCTGACACTCGCGTCAGCAGATAACCGCCCTCCTGATTCGCCCAAACCTCACCTGCCTTCAAAGAAGCCCCGGCATAGAAATCCGCAACGTCTCCTAGAAGCGCCCGCGAAACCGTCACGTCAGCATCCCTTTCAGCTCCTCCGTACCCTTAGCGATCTCATCATTCAACTGCTCTAGATCCGTCAGAATCTCAGCCGGAGAACGCGTCTCGATCTCTTTATGAACAGTCTCCCTGTAGCTGTTCATAGACAGGTCATAGTCCTGGGCTGCGATGTCCGCTCTGGGTACGCAGAAGCTCTGCTCAGTCCGTGCCCTGCCCCTCTCCGCGCCGTCGCGTTCCTGCCAGCGAGCCAGGACATCCGGAAGATTGTTCTTCGAGGACTCGTCCGACGTCAGAGAACCGCCCTGTGGGCGGACTCCCAGACGCTCCTCGGGAAGCAGCGGGCTACGCTTGTCGTCCAAGCTAAGACCGTCCGCCTGCAAGTCGTAGAACCAGACGTGGTCCGTGCCGCCTGACTCTGTCTTCGTGAAGAACAGGATTGCCGTTGAAACAACGGCGTACGGCTTGAAGACTCCACTCGGAAGCTTGACCACCGCCTGGAGCTGCTGGTCTTCTACCAACATCCGACGCAGCTCTCTGTGTGCATTCGATGAATTGGAGAGAACTCCGTCCGGCACAACAACGGCGGCCCGCCCGCCAGGCTTAAGCAGCCTCAAAAACAAGGCCAGGAACAGCAGTTCCGTCTTCTTTGTCTTGACGATGCGCTGAAGATCTACCGCCGTGGACTCGTAGTCCAGGCTCCCTGCGAAGGGCGGGTTCGCAAGAATCAGGGAGTAGCGCTCGGCCTCATCGGCTGCGTTCTCCGCAAGCGAGTCGCGGTAGCGGATGTCCGGGTTCTCGATGCCGTGCAGCAGCATGTTCATCGAGCCGATACGGAGCATCGTGGAGTCAAAGTCGAAGCCGTGGAACATCGACTTATTGAAGTGCTTGCGCTGCTCCACCCCGAGCAGCGCGTCGCGGTGCACCCGCTGCACGTACGATGCCGCTTGCACCAGGAAGCCAGCCGTGCCGCACGCCGGGTCGCAGATTTCGTCGCGCGGCCCTGGCTGAGTCATCTCGACCATCAGGTCGATGATATGGCGCGGTGTGCGGAACTGGCCGTTCTGGCCGGCCGTGGCGATCTTCGCAAGCAGGTACTCGTAGATGTCGCCCTTGGTGTCACTGCTGTCCATGGAGATGTCGTCGAGCAGGTCGACGACCTTCACCAGAAGGTTGGGCCCCGGAATCGTGAACCGGGCGTCCTTCATGTGGTGGGAGTACGTCGATTCGTCCCCGCCCATGCGGCGCAGGTACGGGAAGACGCCATCGGCGACAAGCCCGTACATGATCTCCGCGTCCTTGACCTTGAAGTTCTGCCAGCGCAGATCCTGCTGATCGTCCGAGAAGAAGGAATCCGGGTCGGGCTTGCCCGTTGCGGCCGCCTTGCGGTCCTTGCGGGTTTGAATTTCGTCCAGCCGCTTGATGAAGAGCAGGTACGTGATCTGCTCCATCACCTCCAGCGGATTGGAGATGCCACCCGACCAGAACGCGTCCCAGACGCGTCCCACCTTGCTCTTCAGTTCACCCGTAATCACACGAAGGATCCTACGACCCCCGAGCCCCAGGGCACATCGGCTTGCGTCCGAGGCAGCCCGACCTGGCCCTCAGACGTCGGCCTCCGCACAGACCGCCATGCCCGGCCTACCGCCCGTACACCCGATCACCGGCCAGTGGTTCGCCACGGCCGAGGCGTACAAGCCACGGCTCGACGCTGCGTTCGGCGCGGACTGCAGCAAGCGCGACTCCGGCGGCATGCGATCGTCCCCGAGAACAGCTGCTGCGGTAAGTAGACCTTTGAACGTCAAGCAACCCGAGGACCCGCGGCTTCGATCGTTCAAGGCCAACTACAGCGGCGGCGAGTGCTGCGATTGTGTCGAGGTAGCCCCTCCCCCGTCATGCACGTCTGGGACTCAAAGGTCACCAGGCAGTGGAGCTGCTATCGCGCCAACCGCCTGGTCAGCTTCCTCGACCCGGCCCTCCGTGGCTGACCGAAACCCTGTCTTGCCGGTCAACCGTATGTGACGTCACGCTTGACCGTCCGTAGCCGCCTTGGCAGGATCGGGTTCAGCAATCAAAACACCGCGCATATGGCTGCGCAGACCCTGTGGCCGTCCCTTCGGGGGCGGCCACAGACGTGTTTCTGGGAGGTTCGGTGCATCTGTGCTATATCGACGAGGCGGGCAACGGTCAGACACTCGACCCTGCGAGACCCGACGCTCCTCCAGTACTCGTCGTTGGTGGATTCACGGTGCCCCGAGCCCAGGTCAGGCCCCTCACCTGGGCCTTCCTCAACATCAAGAAGCACTACCGGCCGCAGTTACGGAACGCGGAACAGCTTTCTGAAGTGATCCAGCACGAGATCAAGGGCGCGGACGTCCGTAAGAACCTCCGGGCCGGCAACCACAGCTGGCGGCGCGCCGCCATGGAATTGGCCGCTTCGCTGCTCGACATACTGGAGGCCCACGAGACCCGCGTCCTTGCCCGCGTATGGATCAAGGAGGAGGGGCTGGCGTTCGACGAGTCCGGGGTCTACCCCGCCTCCGTCGCCGCACTGAACGAGACCTTCCAGGCTCAGCTGGCCCATGAGCACTCACGCGGCATGATGATTCTGGACAGCCGCACAAAGGTGAAGAACGCGCCTAATGTGCATTGTGTCACCACGCGTAAGTACCGCGCGGGCGGCGACAGCCTGCGCGGGATCATCGAGTCACCAGTTTTCGGACACAGCGACACTCATGCCCTTCTTCAGCTCGCGGACCTCTTGGTCTCCTCATTGCTGTTTCCCATCGCCTGTCACGCCTACCTCAACGACGTGAGGTGGAACGTGCACTGCGACGATGCCTACGGGCCGCTCCGAGAGGAGTTCGGCGCACGGCTCAGGAAGTTGCAGTTCCGATACCAGGACGCCGCAGGAAAGTGGCGCGGCGGGATCATCGTGTCGGACCGAAGAACTCAGCAGTCGTCCAGTCTGATGTTCGGACCGGGGAAGGCGGTCACCCTGCCGACTACGGCGATCCCGGGACAGCCGGGAGCTCCGGCCCCCGAGCGGACCGAGACCCAGCCGGACAGGGGTCTGCCCCTCCTCCCGTAGCGGGCCGACATCCGAATGCTGCGGACTATCTGTGGACTCGGTACTCTCGATTTACAGCTGACGCGACTGTGACCTGCTGCGTTTCCTGGGTCCCAAGCGCCCTCCGGAGCCGTGTGCGCAGGTTCGAATCCTGCCGGGGGCACCCTTCATACAGTGCCCGAAGACCCCGTCATCAGCGGAAACGCTGAGGTCGGGGTCTTCGGGTATGTGCAGGGGAACGCGGCGCAGTGTGGGCTCAGGGCGGGCTCTGGGGTTGTTCGCGGACAGGGTCTTGGGCCGTTCGTGCTGGTCAGCGCCGGCACAGGGGGAGGGGAAGGGCCTCGGGCGGGTCTACGGGTTGAGCGCCTCGCTTGGAGGGACGGTCGGTTCTGCGGGATCACTCATTGGCGAGAGGTCGCCTGTGGCCGGCCTCTGCCCGAGGGGCTTTTGTGGCGCGGTCAGGCTGTGGCCAGTTGCTTCAGGACCGCCTGTGCGACTCCCCTGGCGCTGCCGGGGTTCTGGCCCGTGATCAGCAGTCCGTCCTCGACCACGTACGACTCGAAGGGCTCGTCGGCGGTGCTGTAGTCGGCCCCGAGTTCCTTCAGCCGCTCCTGCAGGTTGTAGGGGACGGCGTCCGCTCGGTTCGCCAGTTCCTCTTCGGGCCAGGAGAAGCCCGTGACCCTCTTCCCCTTCACGAGGGGATCGCCGTTGCTCAGCATGACGTTGAGCAGTCCGGTCCCTCCGTGGCAGACCGTGGACACGACGCGTCCCGATTCGTAGAACCGTGCCATCAGTTCTTCCAGCTCGGGGGTCTGCGGAAAGTCGAACATCACTCCGTGTCCACCCGTGAGGTAGATCGCGTCGTAGTCGTCGAGATGGATGTTGGAGATCTTCCGGGTGTCCTCCAGGAGATCCATGAACGCTCGGTCCCGGTAACGCTTCTCGGTGCCGAGTTCTGCCAGGACCTCATGGGAAAGGCTCTCGGGATCCAGCGGGATCCTGCCGCCCTGAGGACTGGCGATGTCCATGGTGTAGCCACCCTCGGCAGCCACGTCCCAGAAGTGGGTCAGCTCCCCGAGCCACAGGCCCGTACGCATGCCGACTTTTTCGTACTCGCCGATGTTGGTGACGATGACCAGAATCTTCTTCGTCGCTGTCATGATCTCTTCTCTCGCTCCAGTCGTGTGTTCACCTACCGAACGACGCCTTGACATGAGAAAAGCCGTGGCATTGATCTTCGTTCCGCGGTCAGAGCGAGGTCGCTCGCTGAACTCCGCCTGCTCATTGCCTGAGAGTGGACGTCAGGGAGATCCCGAAAACAACCGTAGACCGATCGATGTGGCACAGCAAAGTCAGGCCCCGGACATGCCGAAGGCCCCTGGGGCGCCCTGGCCCACCCGGGCCTCGAAGCACTCCTGGCCGCCGCCTCCCGCGGGCAGGAAGCAGGCACTGACGAGGGTGCCGGGGTGGGTCACCGTCATGGGGGTGTAGACGTAGCCGTCCGCGTCGACGCGGTTCTCGACCCGGGCTGCGCGGGCACGGCCGGCGTCCCCGGCCGCCGTGACCTCGATCCGGTCGTCGATCCGCGTGCCCCACATACGGGCCCAGCTCGTGCCGCACACCGCGCTGTGGCGCAGCTGTATCGAGGCTCCGGTGTCGGTCACGTGCTCGGCGAGAGTCTCCGGTACGGCGGCGCACCTCGTGTCCAGCGGGTTCTGCCCTTCGCAGGCGGCCCCCCGGCAGTGCGGGCCGGTGGCGGACGGGGCCGCCTTCGGTCGTGGGGTGTGCCGCTGGTGAGGGAGGAGGACCAGGGCCAGGGTGACGGCCCCGAACACCAGCGCGCACACCGACGCGAGGATCGCCGCGGCCGTCGCGCCTCGATGCCCGACGGGCGCGAGCTGCTCCCGCGCAGAAGCAGAAGCAGAAGCAGGAGCAGGAGCAGGGGCGGGAGTAAGGACAGGAGCGGGAGCCGGGGTCTTGGTCGGTGGCGTCGGCGATCGGGGCTGGGAGGTGAGCAGGGGTTGCGTCCGTTCCTTCGGTCGGTCGCCGCTCTCCGACTTCGCGATCTCCCACAGCGCCAGGCACCGCCCGTCCGGTTCCCCGGCGAGGCGGCACAGTTCCTGTATCGCCGGGCGCGGTGGCAGAGTCCTGCCGTTGAGATAGCGCTCCCAGGACGACTTGCTGTACGCGGTCTTGGTCGCGAGGGCCGCCAGGCTGAGGCCCGTACGTTCCCTCGACTCTCTCAGTGCCGCGGCCAGCCGCTCGCCTCCGGGGGACGGCGCCGGCCGCGTCATCCTCGCAGGGCCTTCCAGGTGAGCGGTCCGATCATGCCGTCCGCGACCAGACCGGACCGTTTCTGCATGGCCCTGACCGCGCGTTGCGTCAGGGGACCGAACATCCCGTCGATGCCTCCCGGCGAGATGCCCGCCCGGCGCAGGAGGCACTGCGCCTCGGCCACTTCGGGCCCGCCGTTGCCGTAGGAGAGTTCGGTGTCCCGGGTGCGGCTGATGCCCGCGTACCAGAGGCCGTCGATCTGCTGGATCCTGCACGTGTACACGGGAGCCGGTGCGGGTGCCGAGGCGGCGGCCGGGACGGGGGAAGCCACCGTCGGGCCGCCTTCGTCGGCGTTGAGACGCAGGGCCAGCAGGACGGTCGAGGAGACGGCCAGTACCAGGGCGACCGCTCCCGCTCCGAGCGCGATGCGCATCGAACGGCTGACGGAAGGCGCGGTTGCGTCTTCGGGTGTCGAGGTGTCCGACATCGGCGGAACCTCGGATCGCGTCGGCTCCTCCGGCGAAGGGGAAGGCGTGAGCAGAAGCGTGGGTGAGGACGGCTTGGCCGTACGGCTGTTGTTCCAGGTGTCGGCGGCGACTTCGTGCAGCGCGAGCAGGCGGACCGGGTCGATGCCGCTGATCCGGGCCAGTGCCTCCACGGCCGCGCGGGGCGGCAGCGACCTGCCGCCCAGGTACCGCTCCCACGACTTCTCGCTGTACCCCGTCCGCGTGGCCAACTGCCGCATGCTCAGCTCGCCGTGGTCCTTCAACCGGCGCAACTGCTCCGCCAACCGCTCCGCGTGCGGGCTCGGTTCGGCGGACAGCGCTGTGCGGCGCGGCATGTTCCCCCCAGATGCGGTCATGGCCATGGTCAGTAGCCCCCGACTGCGTCGCATTCTGCATGAGCGGTACGACGTCTGTCACAGCCGTCCCGCCGGACCGTCCCCGGGGACGGTGTTCGTGCAGTTCAGCGCGTGTGGTGTCCCAAGTGGCAGCCACATGGACGGAGTTGGTGGCGGCGGTCGCCGAGCGCCCCGCACTCTCGAGTCGTCACCTGCTCGTCCGACGGGCCAGGTGTTCACTCACGATTCGAAAGAGGACCGCATGCGATCGCACGTCCTGGTCAGGACCTTCGTCAGCCTCACCGCCGTCGCCGGCATCGCCGCCGGGAGCCTGGCGGCCGCGGGCACCGGCTACGCGGCGTCGGCGCCGACCGCCCAGTCGGTGGTGGCCGCCCCCGCCTCCGCGCAGTCGACCGAGAACTTCGGCCTGACCAAGGCCGAGGCCATCAACGTCCAGACCTTCCTGGCGGGCGACTGGGGCTACACCGGCAAGCTCGACGGGCAGCTGGGCACCGCGAGTTGGCAGGCGTTCCAGCGCTGCCTCAAGAAGTACTGGGGCTACACCGGCGAGATCGACGGCGACCCCGGCCCCAACACGATCATGGCGCTCCAGCGTCTCCTCAAGGACGACTACGGCTACACCGGCAAGATCGACGGCATTGCCGGGGAGGGTACCCGCGCGGCCTTCAAGCGGTTCGCCGCCTGACGTACCCCGCCATGACCGCGGCCCGCCCTCCCCGGAAACCTGAAGCCGGAGGGGGCGGGCCTCGGTGCGTCGAACGCCTCACGCATCCGCCCCGGATCCCTCGTTCTGGCTGTCGCCGTCGTGCGCGCCTTCCTCGAAGACGAAGAGCGGCTTGGCGCCGTGGGCCGGGGTTTCGGCCAGGGCGATGGCTTCGGTGAAGCGTTCCAGGGGGAACGGGCGGCCCTCGGGGATGCTCAGTACGCCGTCGGTGACGAGGGTGCGCACCTCGGACAGGGCGTCCAGGGCGTCCGTGGGTGAGGCGGTGCCGAACCAGCGGTTCAGCCAGAAGCCGCGGATCGTCTTGGTCTCGTAGATGACCGAGCGGGCCGACAGCGGGATCGTCAGGGCCGCCGGGGCGGTCTGCCGGTGGGTGGAGAGCGCGCCGTAGACCACGAGCTCGCCGCCCGGGGCCAGTGCCTGGGACACCTGGGCGCCCACGTCGCCCGCGACGCAGTCGAGGGCCTTGCGCACGCCGGCGGTTCCCGCGATCTCGGCGACGCGCTGCACCAGGTCCTCGTCCGCCGTGCAGACGACCTCGTCGCCGCCGAGCGCCTCGATCTCCTCGACGGCGTCGCGCCGCCGGACCACGTTGATCGTGGGGATGCCCAGATGCCTGGCCAGCTGGATGACGAGCCGGCCGACGGTGGAGCCCGCGGCCGTCTGCAGCAGCCACTCCCCCGGCTGCGCGTCGAGTTCGCGGGCCACCAGGAGCAGCGCGGTCAACGGGTTGACGGCGAGCTGGCAGGCGTCGGAGTCGCTCAGCCGGCCGGGCACCGGCAGGAGCCTTCGCGTGTCCGCGACAACGTATTCCTGCCAGGTGCCGACCGCCTGCGGTCCGGGTACCGCCGGGATCGCGGCGTGCACCACGCGCTCGCCGATCTTCAGCCCCTCGGTGTCCGGGCCGAGGGCCTCGACATGGCCCACGCACTCCATGTGACCCCCGACAGCGGGAAAGTCCGGGGAGAAGCCGTAGCGGCCGCGCAGTACGTGCAGATCGCTGGCGTGAACCGGAGTCGCCTTCACCCGGATCAAGGCCTGGCCGGCTTCCGGGGTGGGGACGGGCCGGGATTCCAGGCGCAGGACATCGCTCGGTTCGCCGACCTTCTCGGCCACGAGCGCGTTCATGGACTGTGGCATGGGCATGGGATCTCTCCTTCAGCCGCGCTCGGCGTCCGCCGACCGGGCAGCGGAGCGGCGTATCCCCGGCGCACGATCCCCGCGCCGAGTCCCTTGAGCCCTTTTTCGCCGCTGCCCGGAAACCTCGGCGTCGTCCTTTCCGTCATTATCCAGCCGCTCCGCCGACGGGCCGACTCCGGCGACCGGCCCCACGTGCGTCCACGTCTGTCCTGGGGATGGGAATCGCACAGGTTCTCGGCCACAGTGGACGTGCTCGGTCGTGGGGAGACCGTGGCGGGGAGGGGGACCGATGACGGACGCCGGTCTGTTCGAGCTGGAAGCCGTCGTGGTGGGGCAGCCGAAGCGTTCCTGGTGGCGCAGATACTCGGGCCCCGACCTGACCGTGTCCTCCCTGGAGGGGGTCCCGCTCGCCCTGGTCACGCACATCGGCGACACGCTCTCCGTCCTCACGGAGGTTTCCGGTGAGCACGTCGTCCGGATCGAGAGGCGTACGCGGTTCGGGCCGTTCGAGCAGTTCGCGCCGGCATCGTTCCACTTCACCGACGCGGCGGGCCGGGAGGTCGGGACCGCCGATACCCACGGACCCGTCAGGACCCGGCAGTTGAGCCTTCGTACGGAGCAGGGGCGCAGGCTCTTCCTCACCCGGCGGGGAAACCTGGGCCTCGAATGGCAGCTCACGGAGACGGAGACGGGCCCCGATCCGGATCAGGGCCCGACGCCGGGGATGCTCGGCCGGGTCACCGTGAGCACCGTCGACCGATGGTTCGGGTTGCAGCAGTACGTCGTCGAAACGGGTCCCGGCCTGGACGTCCCGGAACGGCGGACCGTCGTCGCCTCGGTCGTCTGTCTGCACCTGCTCCGTCGGCCTCCGGGTGGCAGCGGGCCCGGTTGAGGCGGGAGCGAGTGGTCGCCGGGTGTGCTCGCGCGCTCACCAAGCGGATCGGGCGGCCAGCCTCGCCCTTCTCAAGCGCATTGCAGCGCAGGCCGGTTGGGCACTCGGTCTGCCCCGCGTCGCGCATGTGCCGATACCTGTGCGGAGTTCGACTCCGGTGGACATGTTCGACTGGGCGTCGGAGCATGGAGGAGAGGGACAGCACACCGGTTCACCTCTGACCGCGTGGCCGACGTGCCCTGCACGCATGCGGTGGCCTCCGAGCCCTGGGCAGAGTGCTCGCGCGCATCCCGGTTCGTACGGATCCAGGTCCGTACCAATTCCGGTTCGTACGTAGTCGCCTTCGTCGCCGGGGCCGCCGTCGCATCCGGCGTGCCCTTCCCGTTCTGGGAGGAATGAACGATGATCCGCACCCGACGTCTCGCGCTGCTCGCCCCGATGGTCCTGTCGGCACTGGCTCTCGGGCCTGCCGTCACCGCTCACGGAGCGACGGGGCAGGCACCTGACCGTGCCCCGGCGAAGGCCAGGTGTCTCCTCACGCAGGACACCGCCAACTCGAAGCCGGACCATCCGAAGTTCACCCTCTCCGCTTCCGGTTTCAGGTCCAACACGGTGTCGTTCTTCGGTGGCGGCGGCGGTGGTGCGGCGAAGACCACGAACGGGTCCTTCACCGTCAACAACCTCGGGGCCGGCCGCTACCTGGCCGTCGGCAACATGGACGGCAGGGTGAACTGCGGCCGCACGCCCGAGGTCCCGAACGATCAGCAGGACGCCAAGGCCCAGTACAAGCAGGGGTTCACCGACGGCTTCAACGCGATCAAGCAGAGCTGCGGTGCGCCGATGACGAAGAGCCTCACCGCGGTGAACCCGAACTACGCGGAAGGCTTCAAGGACGGAGCGGCACTGGCTGCCGACAAGTTCTGCGACTAGGCGAAAGGGACACGTCGGGGGACGTGTGCCGTTCTCGTCGACCGTGACCCGGTTCGGGCCGCGGTCGGCCTTGCCGCCTGCCCGTGGATGGTGTCGTGACGGCCACGGATTGGTTGCGACCGGGGCTCCTCGCCGTAAGCCCTTTCCCCGGTGGGCAACATGACGGTCCATGAGCGACGCGCGGCTGAGTGACGGCAGGGATCGGTACGTCGACTTTCTGCGGGCGTGGGCCATTCTCCTTGTGGTGGGCGGCCATTGGCTGATCACCGCGCTCGTCCGCGAGCCGGACGGGGAGATCCGGGCGCCCGAGCTGCTGGCCACCGTCCCCTGGACGCAGTGGCTGACCCTGGTGTTCCAGATCATGCCGCTCTTCTTCCTGGCCGGTGGGTACGCGGCGAGCGGCTCCTGGGGGCGTGCCCGGGCGGCGGGCGGGACCGTCGGGGGGTGGGTGCGGCAGCGGGTGTTGCGGCTGTTGCTGCCGGCCGCCGTCTACAGCGCGCTGGTGTTGTGCGCTCTGGGTGTCTGCGAGGCCGTCGGGGTGGACCGGGGCACGCTCGCGCTCGTGGGGTGGGCGATGGCCATGCAGTTCTGGTTCCTTCCGGTGTATCTGCTGCTCAGTGCCCTCACCCCGGCGCTGCACGCGGCGCATCGGCGGTGGGGGCCGCTCGTGCCCGTGGGCCTGGGGGCGACGGCTGTGGTGACCGACGTGCTGGCGGTCGGGCTTCATGTGCCGGTGGTCGGGCTGCTGGACTATCTGCTGGTGTGGGGTGTGGCGTATCAGCTGGGGTTCTGCTGGCGGGACGAAGGGCGGAGCGGGGTACCGGGCGCGGTGCGGGGCGGGCTGTCGAACGGGGGTCGGCGGGTGCCGACGGTCATGGCTGTCTGCGGCACGCTGGCGTTCGTCGCGCTGGTCCGGTTCGGACCGTTCCCGGTCAGCCTGATCCTGGTGACCGGGCAGACGCCCAACAACACCGATCCCCCGTCGGTCGCGATGCTCGCCTGGACGGTGGCCCAGGTCGGGTGGTGCCTGCTCGCGGCGCCCTCGGTACGGCGGGTGCTGGAGCGGGGGCGGGTGTGGCGGGTGGTGCGACCCGTGGGCGCCGTCGGGATGACGCTGTATCTCTGGCACATGCTGCCGGTGCTGGTCGTCGCCGCGGCCTTCTATCTGACCGGGATCGCGCCCCGGCCCACGGTCGGGTCGGTGGCCTGGTGGGGGTGGCGGGTGCCCTGGTTGCTGGTGCTCGGGGTGGTGCTGGTGGGGGTGGTGCGGGCGTTGCGGCCACTGGATCGGGGGCTGGTGACACTCCGCGCCCGAGCCACCGCCTCGGACGCCGCTTCGGACGGCGCCTCGGACGGAGGTTCGCGTGGGGCGGCCTGGCTGCTGTGGCCCGGCCTCGGTGCCGCGGTCGCCGCCCTGGGGTACTTCGCCGGGCATGGCTTCGCGTACGGCGGACGGTTCCCGGTGCTGCCCGCGCTGGGACTGGCGGCGGGTGCGGGGCTGGTGACGGCGGCCGGCGGGACGGAGCCGCAGCGGGAACGGGAGCATGAAGAAGAACGGGGGCGGGACGGCGGGATACCGGCGGGCGCCCGGGGTGCGGCGGGTGCGGCAGATCCGCGGGGTGCCGTGCCGGGGCCTCCTGACGCGGGGCGGACTCCGGCCGGTTGACCGCGCGGGACGGCGGCGCAACGACCACGCAGGACGGTGGAGCAGCTACCACTCAGGGCGGCGGCACGACGTCCGCGCAAGGCGGTAGCCCGGCGGCCGCGCGGGACGGGGCGTCGTCCGGGCGGGTGTCGGAGTACGCCGAGGAACTCGCCGTCGAAGCGGAGCGGGCGATGCCGCGGCTGGTCGTGCACCGGATGACGCGGGGCCTGAGGCCCGGGAAGGTGTTCGTCGACCGGAGCCAGCACGCGGCGCGGAAGACCACGGCGGCTCCTTGCACACTGCGGGCGCGGGCGGAGCCGCCGGCGCCGGCGCCCGTGACGTGGGGCGCGGTCGAGGGGTGCGGGGCGCCGGCGCAGCTGACGTTCCGGGCGTGGGACATCGCGCCGTGCGTACAGGACCACGGGGATCTGCCGGCCCCGTGCCGGATGCGGGGCGGGCCGGTCCGCTGCCCTGACCGCCCGCCCCGCCCGCACGCACCTCTGCCCCCCTTCAGCCCCCGCCTCTGGCCTTCGGCCCCCGCCTCTGCCCCCTTCGACCCCGCCCCGCCCGCACCTCCGGCCCCTCAGACCCGGGCCCATGTGCGCCGGTCCCGTGCCATCGCGTGCAGGGCCTCCACGTCCGCCGGTTTCAGCACCCCGCCCAGGCGGGCCAGGTTCGCGACCTCGGGGTCCGTCAGGACCCGGACCTCGCGGGGCGGGGTGGTGAAGCGCAGGCCGGCCGGGCCCACCAGGGCCAGTACCGGGTGGACCTCGGCGGTCAGCGCGTAGGACGCCCGGTCGGCGTCGGCGCGCAGGCGGCGCAGCAGGGGCCGTGGCTCGCGCCGGCCCAGCGCGACCATGGGGTCGGCGACGAGCACCCGCTGCTTGCGGGCGTGCACCGCGTGGACGACGAACAGGCCCGCGGGGCCGATCGTCAGGTGGTGGACCCGGTCGCCGCCGGGCAGCGGGACGGAGTGCAGGGTGCGCCAGCCCGCGCCGTCGAGGTCGTCCAGGATGTCGCCGATCGTCTGTTCCGCCTCCAGTTCGCGGCGGCGCGGGTCCGGGCGCAGCCGGTGGGAGGCGGCCGGGCTCCGGTCGAGGGCGATCAGCAGGGCCTCGCCGGGGCGGTTGGGGGCGAGGTCGTCGTCCGGGGGCAGGGAGAGCCGGGCCAGCTCGGCGGGGGTGGGTACCGGGGGCGGGCCCACCGCGACGGGCCCGGTCAGGAAGGGCGCGAGGACGTGGAGCACGTCGTCCCTGCGGTCCTCGCTGAGCAGGTTGACCCGGGCCGCCCCGCGGTCGTACCAGGCGATGTTCCGGCCGTCCGGGAGACGGACGTACAGCCGTTCCCGGCCGTGGCGCCAGGTCGGTACGACGCGCAGTCCGCTCATGCACCATCACCCCTCGACCATGGGAACAGGCGGGGTGCTCCAGGGGCAAGAACCCGGCTACCTTTGACGGAGTTGGCCTGGCGGTCGGGAGGGCACTGTTGCGGACTCGCGGCAAGCAACCCGGTGTGCCCGCGCCGCAGAACCCGTGGAGCGAGATCGTACCCGGGCTGTGGATGGGCGGGCACGAGTTCCGGAGCCGTTCCGGGCAACTGGAACTCGCGGTCGTACGGGACGAGTTCGACCTCGTGCAGACGCTGTTGCGGCTGCCGGGGCACGGTCCCGACGCCGGGGTCGAGCACCATGTCTGGCCGATCCCGGACGGCCCCCTGGACGGGACGCAGCTCGCGGGCGTGATGCGGCTGGCGCAGGCCGCGGGCGAGGCGCTGGACGAGGGGCGCAGGGTCCTCGTCCGCTGCTATCACGGCTACAACCGCTCGGGGCTCGTCGTGGCGCACGCGCTGGTGCGCCGGGGGCACTCGGCCGACGAGGCGATACGGCTGATACGTTCCCGGCGCTCGCCCTGGGCGCTGCACAACGAACTGTTCGTCGCGTACCTGCGGGCCGGGCTGCCGACGGCCCGCCTGCTGGAGGACCTCGCCGAGTGAGCACCTCGCGGACGCACCACGGCGCCGGCGGAGCAGCGCGGGACGGAGCAGCGCGGGCTCGCTCGGGCGACCGGCCGCGCAAGATGAATTTTCATATGAATAAGGTGTACGGGGCCTCGTCGTCACCAGCCGCAGGAGTGCCGTGCGCCTCAGCCGACCCACCCGTACCGCCCTCGCCGTCCTGGCCGCCGTCCTGTCGGCGACCGCGACGGCCTGTGGCGACGCCGGCGGGCTGCGTGCTGCCGGGGCGACGCCGACCGCGAACAGTCCGGCCCGGCTCTGGCCGGATCTGCCGCCGGCCTCGTCGCCCGCTTTCGACTTCGACGAGGCGGAGACGAAGACCGTGAAGGGCGTCGCCGTGCCGGGCGACGACATCCGCAAGGTGGATCCGGTGGCGGTCGCACGGGCGGAGATCGCGTCCGACCCCGGCGACTACACGGGCGCCGGGGCGCGCTACCACGGGACGCCGAGCGCGCTGGCCGACTGCGTCGAGGGCAGGCAGACCGGGACCTGGGCGCAGCCGCGGGGCTGCCCGGTGCTCCAGCCGTACTACCGGGACCTGACCGGCGACGGTCACGACGACCTGACGCTGGGCTTCCGGCTGCTGCCCGGCGAGCTGACCGCCGTACGCGTCTACACCGTCGAGAAGCACCGTCTGGTGCAGGTGATGTCGTACGAGGACGCCCTGAGCGTGGTCGAGTTGGCCGGGCGGTCCGTGATCGTCCGTTCGCCGTCGGAGGTGGCGGGGTACGAGTACCGCCTCCAGTGGACCTGGGACGCGCAGCAGAAGGCGATGCTGCTGACGCACGACGAGATGCTCCGCACCGGTGGGAGGTCGCCGTCCCCCAGGCACTCCGCAGCGTCGCGGTCCGCCCGGCCGTCGTCCGCCGCCTCGCCGACGTCGCCGTCCGCCACCCCCTCCGCCGCCGTGTCGTCGAGCGCGTCATGAGCGTGCTGAGCTCGGTGCGGCTTCCGCAGTGGGCCGGGACCCTGGCGGTGAAGGCCGCGGTGTTCATCATCGTGATGTGCTGCGCGCTCGCCGCGCTGCTCGGCGTCCTGGTGCACGTCCAGGTGACCGACCAGACCGTCGGCCAGGCCCGCGAGCTCGCGCTGTCCCGGCTGACGGACGCGACCCGGGCGTACGAGGCCGGGGACTCGCTGCTGCCGGGCGCCGCCGTCGACCCCGAGGGGCTGCCCGCGCCGCTGCGGACGCTGGCGGCGCACGGGGAGCGCGGCACGATGGTCGCCGATCACCACGGCCGTCCCTCGATGTGGGCGGCGGGGCCCGCCGACGGCGGCCGGGCGCTGGCCGTCGAGGTCGACTACGCCCAGCAGGCACGGACCATCGAGGGCCTGGACGGGGCCATCCTGTGGTCGTCGGGACTGGCGATCGGGGCGACGGTGCTGGTGGGTGCGTTCGCCGTGACGCGGGTGGCGCGGCGGCTGCACGCCACGGCGCGGGTGGCCCGCCGGATCAGCGCGGGCGACCTGGACGCGCGGGTGGACGACCCCCGGGTGAAGGACCTGACGCGGCCGCAGGACGAGGTGGCCGCGGTCGCCGTCGCGCTGGACACGATGGCGTCGTCGTTGCAGAGCAAGCTGCTGAGCGAGCAGCGGTTCACCGCGGACGTGGCGCACGAGCTGCGCACCCCGCTGACGGGTCTGCACGCGGCGGCCGAGCTGCTGCCTCCGGGACGGCCGACGGAGCTGGTGCGCGACCGGGTGGCGGCGCTGCGCACGCTCACCGAGGACCTGCTGGAGATCTCGCGGCTGGACACCGGGCGGGAGCGGCTGGAGGCGGACACCGAGGACCTGGGCGCGCTGGCGGAGCGGGTGGTGCGCGGCTCCGGCACGGTCACGGAGGTCAGGGTCGTGCGGGACGCGCGCGTGGAGACCGACCGGCGGCGGCTGGAGCGGGTGCTGGGCAACCTCGTGGCGAACGGGCACCGGCACGGGCGGACGCCGGTGGTGCTGACCGTGGACGGTCCGGTCGTCACCGTGCGGGACCACGGCGACGGCTATCCGGAGTACCTCGTGGCCCATGGGCCCCAGCGGTTCCGCACGGAGGGCGGGGCGAAGGGGCACGGCCTCGGCCTGACCATCGCGTTGGGCCAGTCCGAGGTGCTGGGTGCCCGGCTGGAGTTCGCCAACGCCCCGGACGGCGGGGCGCTGGCCCGGCTGACGCTTCCCCCGGCACCGGCACCGGAGGGCACCGGCCAGGACTGAGAGCTCCGGACGGAAGCGGCCGCCTGGCCCGCTTCCGTCCGGAGCTCCGAGCGGGCCGCGATCACGCGCGCTCCCCGATGGCACCTCGTGACGGGCGCCGACGGCGCGCCGCTCCTAATGTGGCGAGCAGCGCGTTTCACGCCCTTTCCGCGCCATTTCCCCGCCCCCTCACGGAGGTACCCGGATGTCCGTGCGCCGCGCCCTCGCCCGCCTGGCCCTCGCCCGCCCCGCCACGACCCCCGCAGTCGGCACCCGGGCCACGGGCCCGGCCCGCCGCATCGACGACATCGGGTCCATATCGCACCGGCGCCGACTCCGGACAAACCATGAATCGCGCTGCATCTAGGTATGTTCCGGACATGACTCCAGCCGGAACAGCGACCGCCGCGCCCGCACGGGAGACCGCCCGCGTGGTGCGCCTCGGCCGGCGCCGCGGCATCGAGCTGACCCTCATCGTCGTCGCCGTGCTGCTGTCCGTGTACGGCTACTGCGCCGTCGGCCTGGCCCGGCACGGCACGGTCCCGCCCGGGGCCGCGGGGTACGGCGCCGGACTCGGCGTGCTCGCCCTCCTGGCGCATCTGGCGGTGCGGCTGCGGGCGCCGTACGCCGATCCCCTGCTGCTGCCCATCGGCGTACTGCTCAACGGGCTCGGGCTGGTGCTGATCTACCGCCTCGACCTGGAGACCCCGGGCGACCGGGCCGCGCCGACCCAGCTGGTGTGGTCGACGCTCGGTGTGGCGCTGTTCATCGTGGTCGTCCTGCTGCTGCGCGACCACCGCGTGCTCCAGCGGTACGCCTACGTCTGCGTCGCCGCCGCTCTCGCCCTGCTCACGCTCCCGATCTTCTTCCCGGCCCTCAACGGCGCCCGCATCTGGATCCGGATCGCCGGATTCTCCATCCAGCCGAGCGAGTTCGCGAAGGTGCTGCTGGCGGTGTTCTTCGCCGCGTACCTGGCCGACAACCGCAGCGCCCTCGCCTGCACGGGCCGTCCGGTGTGGCGGTTCCGCAGGATCCAGCTGCCCACCGGGCGGGTGCTCGGCCCGATCCTGACCATCTGGCTGCTGAGCGTGGGCGTGCTGGTCCTGGAGCGCGACCTCGGCACCTCGCTGCTGTTCTTCGGCCTGTTCGTCGTGCTGCTGTACGTCGCCACCGGCCGTACCGGCTGGATCGCGGTCGGCCTGCTGCTCGCGTCGCTCGGCGCGGTCGCCGTCGGCCGGCTGGAGCCGCACGTGCACGGCAGGATCGAGGACTGGCTGCATCCGTTCGCGACGATCGAGGCGGGCCAGGGACCGAACCAGCTGGCGCAGTCCCTGTTCGCCTTCGCGGCCGGCGGGGTGCTCGGGTCGGGCCTGGGCCTCGGCCACTCCGTCCTGATCGGCTTCGCGGCCAAGTCGGACTTCATCCTGGCCACGGCGGGCGAGGAACTGGGCCTGGTGGGACTCTCCGCGATCTTCCTGCTCTACGGGCTCCTGGTGGAGCGCGGCTACCGGGCCGGCCTCGCCCTGCGCGAGCCGTTCGGACGGCTGCTCGCGGTCGGCCTCGCCTCGATCGTGGCGCTCCAGGTGTTCGTCATCGCGGGCGGGGTGACCGGTCTGATCCCGCTGACCGGCATGGCGATGCCGTTCCTGGCGCAGGGCGGCTCGTCGGTGGTGACCAACTGGGCGATCGTGGCGCTGCTGATCCGGATCAGCGACTCGGCCCGCAGTCAGTACGACGGTCGGGTGGCGCCGTGACGAAGTACATCCGGCACGCGGCCGCGTTCTGCGTCCTGCTGCTGGCCGCGCTGCTCGTCAACGCCCTGCGCGTCCAGGTCCTCCAGGCCGGTCCCTACGACGGCAGCACGGCCAACCGCCGTGCCACGATCGCCCGTTACGGGCAGCCGCGCGGTGACATCCTGGTCGGCGGCGAGCCGGTCACCGGCTCCCGGGACACCGGTGAGCAGTTGCGCTACGAACGCACGTACCGCGACGGCCCGTTGTACGCGCCCGTCACCGGCTTCGCCTCCCAGGAGTACGGCACGACACTGCTGGAGCACGCCGAGGACGGGGTGCTGGCGGGCACCGACCCGCTGCTCGCGCCGTTCCCGCTGTGGAGCGACCTGACCCGCGGCCTGCCACCCGGCGGCAAGGTCGTCACCACCATCGACCCGGCGGCGCAGCGGGCGGCGTACGTGGGACTGGCCGGACGCAAGGGCGCGGTGGCGGCGATCGAGCCGTCGACCGGACGGATCCTGGCGCTGGTCTCCGCGCCCTCGTACGACCCGGCGGAGCTGTCGGGCAACCGGCCGGCGACGAAGGCGGCCTGGGCGCGGCTGAACCGCGACCCGGACAAGCCGATGCTCAACCGGGCGGTGCGCCAGACGTATCCGCCGGGTTCGACCTTCAAGGTGGTCACCGCGACGGCGGCGCTGGACGCGGGCGTGGTCACCGACCTGGACGCGCCGACCGACTCCCCCGACCCGTACACCCTGCCCGGGACGCGGACGTGGCTGACGAACGAGGGTGACGGCTGCCGGGACGCCCCACTGCGGGAGGCCTTCAAGTGGTCGTGCAACACGGTCTTCGCGAGACTCGGGGTGGACGTGGGGGCCCGCGACATGGTGGCGACCGCGCAGTCCTTCGGCTTCAACGACACCGGGCTGCGGATCCCGTTCTCGGCGGCGACCAGCACCTTCGACACCAGCGTGGACCGGGCGCAGCTCGCGCTGTCGTCGATCGGCCAGTACAACACGCGGGCCACGCCGCTCCAGATGGCGATGGTCGCGGCGGCGGTGGCGAACGGGGGGCAGCTTCGGCAGCCGTATCTGGTGGAGCGGACCACCAGCCGCGGCGGCGGCACGGTGGCGACGGCGGGTTCGCGCCCCGCACGGCAGGTGATGCAGCCGTCGACGGCGGTACGGATGCGGGAGCTGATGACCGACGTGGTCGAGGACGGCACCGGTACGAACGCGGCGATCCCCGGCGCGATCGTCGGCGGCAAGACCGGCACCGCGCAGCACGGGCTCGGCAACTCCGGTGTCCCGTACGCCTGGTTCGTGTCGTGGGCGCAGGACGAGCGGGATCCGGGGCCGAGGATCGCGGTCGCGGTGGTGGTGGAGGACGCCTCGGCGAACCGCGGGGAGATCAGCGGGGGCGGGGACGCGGCGCCGATCGCGCGGGAGGTCATGCGGTCGGTGCTGTCCGGGTGAGCGGTGCCGTCCGGGTGGGCCGTGCCGTCGCGGGGCGGTGTTCGGTGGGTGGGCGGTGTTCGGTGGGTGAGACGGGGGGTACCGGCGCGGACAGGGCCGTCCTACCTTTCGCTCATGACTGAAGCCACGGAACACACCGTGTACGAACTCGCCCAGGTCAACATCGCCCGCCTCAAATTCCCGCTGGACTCACCCGAGTTGAAGGACTTCGTCGACGCCCTCGATCCGGTGAACGCCACCGCCGAAGCCGCCGGCGGGTTCGTCTGGCGACTGGCGAGCGAGTCGGGGGACGCGACGGACATCCCCGTCTTCGGGGACGCCTGGCTGATCGTCAACATGTCCGTGTGGCGCGACACCGACGCGCTGACCGCCTTCATGTACCAGGGGCGGCACCGGGAGCTGCTGGCCAGGCGCCGCGAGTGGTTCGAGCGGGTCCAGGAGGCCATGACGACCCTGTGGTGGGTCCCGGCGGGCCACCGGCCGACCGTCGCGGAGGCGGAGGACCGGCTGCGGCACCTGCGGACGCACGGGGAGACGCCGTACGCGTTCACCCTGCGGACGACGTTCCCGCCGCGGACGGCGGCACCGCTGCCGGAGCCGGAGGAGCGGGCGGCCCCGGAGGGCCTGGACTGCCCGGTATAGCCCGGTATAGCCCGGTAGGCGGCGCACCTCGCGGGTCCGCACGTAGACACCGGGTCAACAAGTGCTGCGCAAGGGATTGACGGCCTTGCTGACAAGCAGTCTCATAAGTTCGGTAGACGTGACCCCGGTAACGAGGTGGAACAGCCATGACGACCCTGACGGAAGCCGACGCGCTCGACGGACTGCGTGATGCGCTCGGGCTCCTCAAGGACCGCGAGCAGGTGGCCGAGCGCCTGCTCGCGTCGTCCGCCAAGCACTCCTTCGACCCGGACCGGGAACTGGACTGGGACGCGCCCTTCGAGGACGGCAAGTGGTTCTGGCCGCCGGAGCTGCTGAGCCTGTACGGCACGCCGATGTGGCAGCGGATGAGCGAGGAGCAGCGGATCCTGCTGTCCCGGCACGAGGCGGCCGCGCTCGCCTCCCTCGGCATCTGGTTCGAGATCATCCTCATGCAGCTGCTGGTCCGGCACATCTACGACAAGGCGGCGACGAGCGCGCACGTGCGGTACGCGCTGACCGAGATCGAGGACGAGTGCCGCCACTCGAAGATGTTCGCGCGGCTGATCGAGCGGGGCGACACACCCTGGTACCCGGTCAGCCGGGGGCACCAGCAGCTCGGACGGGTGTTCAAGACGATCTCCACCACGCCCGGATCGTTCACGGCGACACTGCTCGGCGAGGAGGTCCTCGACTGGATGCAGCGGCTGACCTTCCCCGACGAGCGGGTGCAGCCGCTCGTCCGGGGCGTGACGCGGATCCATGTGGTGGAGGAGGCACGGCACGTGCGGTACGCCCGCGAGGAGCTGCGCCGGCAGATGGTGACCGCGCCGAGGTGGTCCCAGGAGTTCACCCGGGTCACCTCCGGCGAGTTCGCCCGGGTGTTCTCGGTCGCCTTCGTCAACCCCGAGGTCTACACGAATGTGGGGCTCGACAAGCGGGAGGCGATCGCGCAGGTGAAGGCCAGCGGGCACCGGCGGGAGATCATGCAGACGGGGGCGAAGCGGCTGACGGACTTCCTCGACGACATCGGGGTGCTGCGGGGCGTGGGACGCCGGCTGTGGAAGTCCTCGGGGCTGCTGGCGTAACGGACGGCCGGGCCGGGGGCCGGTGGCCGCGCCGGGCAGCGATTACCCTGCCGGTCATGACCCCCTCAGCGCCCACCCCCGCCTACCGCCGCCTGAGCGTCGAGGAGCGTCGCAGTCAGCTCCTCGACTCCGCGCTGTCCCTCTTCGCGCACCGGGCGCCGGAGGAGGTGTCGCTGGACGACGTCGCGGAGGCGGCGGGGGTCTCGCGCCCGCTGGTGTACCGGTACTTCCCGGGCGGCAAGCAGCAGCTCTACGAGGCCGCCCTCAGGTCCGCCGCCGACGAGCTCCGGCTCTGCTTCGACGAGCCCCGGCAGGGTCCGCTGCTGCCCCGGCTGTCCCGCGCCCTGGACCGCTACCTCGCCTTCGTCGACCAGCACGACGCCGGGTTCAGCGCGCTGCTCCAGGGCGGGAGCGTGGTGGAGACGTCCCGGACCACCGCCATCGTGGACGGGGTGCGCCGGGCCGCCGCCGAGCACATCCTCAGCCACCTCGGCGTCGGCGACCCCGGACCCCGGCTGCGGATGACCGTCCGGATGTGGATCACCGCGGTGGAGGCGGCCTCGCTCATCTGGCTCGACGAGAACAAGGAGCCGCCCGTCGACGAGCTGCGGGACTGGCTCGTGGAGCAGTTCGTCGCCGTCCTGGCGGTCACCGCCCGGCGGGACCCGCAGACCGAGGCGCTCGTGCGCGCCGTCCTCGGGGCGGATGACTGACACTGGTGCCGTGAAGAGCCAAGACACCCCCTTCGAGGGCGGCCCCATGGACGGGCGCGTCCTGCCCGTGCTGCTCGGACCCACCGGGCACCCGCCGAAGACGTACCGCATCCCCGTGCCGGACGCGGCCGGCGGCGCGCCCACCGTCCTGGTGTACCGGCGCGCGCCCCGGGGGCAGGGCAAGCTGCTCGGGCTGCACCAGGGGTGGAAGTACACGTTCGACCCGGAGGGGAAGAAGAGCGGCCGGCCGAAGTGGCCCTGGTCCAAGCCGGACACCGACCCGAACACCCGGCCGGACACCGACCCGGACGCCTAGCAGGACCCCGACCCGTACGCCCCGCCGACGGCCGATCCACACGCCACGCCGGACGGCAAGCCGGGCGACCCGTACGGGTGACCTCGTTGCGCCGGTCCGCGCACACCTGGCAGCCAAACCACGCCAAGTCATCTGATCATCACGGTACGGAGGTGGACGGACCGGCCGCCCGCTCCGCGTCGGAGGTGATGAGGTGTCAGGAAGGTTTCTGCGTCTGGCCTGTACGGCGGCGGCCGCCGCCCAGCTCGCCCTCGTACCCCAAGCCGCGGTCGCCGCCCCGGATCCCGGGAGGCGTTCCGTGGCCGAGCTGCTGACGGACCTTCAGCGGCTCTACCAGGCGACGGAGAAGGCCACCGAGACCTACAACGCCACCGAGGAGCAGCTGACGAAGCAGCGCACCCGGGCCGGCCGGCTGGACGCCGAGCTGGACCGGGCGCGGCTGTCGCTGGACGAGAGCAGGAGCGAGGCGGCACGGCTGGCCCGTCAGCAGTACCAGGGCAGCACCGACATCTCCCCGTACCTGCGCCTGCTGCTCGCCCGCGACCCGCAGCACGCGCTCGACGAGGGCCATGTGATCGGGCGGCTGGCCCGCGAGCGGACCGAGACGGTGGGGCGGCTGACCGGGAACGAGCGCAGAAGCCGTGAGCTGGCCCGCAAGGCCCGTTCCGCCTTCGACACCCAGCGCGCCCTCACCGAGCGGCGCAGGAAGGACCGCGACGACGTGCACAGGCGGCTCGCCGCCGTCGAGAAGATGATCGCCTCGCTCAGCGCCGAACAGCTCGCCGCGCTGGCCGAGTTCGAGCAGGCCGGGATCGCGAAGGCGCAGGACGAGCTGGTCACCTCGGGCGCGCTCGGCACCGGCGTCGAGCGGACGCCGACGCAGGAGGGCGAGGAGGCGGTCCGCTATGCCGTGCGACAGCTCGGGAAGCCGTACGAGTGGGGGGCGGAGGGCCCGAGGTCGTACGACTGCTCCGGGCTGACCTCGCGGGCCTGGCAGGACGCCGGGACGGTGATTCCGCGGACCAGCCAGGAGCAGTGGGCGCGGCTGCCCCGGATCCCGCTCACCGAGCTGCGCCCCGGCGACCTCGTGGTCTACTTCCCCGAGGCGACCCATGTGGCGATGTATCTGGGCCACGGCATGGTGGTCCAGGCGCCCCGTCCCGGCGCGCGGGTGAAGGTCTCCCCGCTGGCCGCCAACCCGGTGCTGGGCGCCGTACGGCCCGATCCCGCGGGCCGGCCGCTGCCGCGCTACACGCCGCCGGAGTTCCCCGCCCACGCCCTCGGCGGCACGGACACCGGATACGCCCCGGCGACGGCCCCGCAGCCGTCGGCATCACAGCCGACCGCACCAGAGCCGACCGCCCCGCAACCGTCGGCACCACAGCCGACCGCGCCACAGCCGTCCGTCCGGTAGGCGGGCGGGGCCGAGGGGCGGGTCCCCGACAGCGCGTCGGGGACCCGGGACCGGCGCGTCCGCCGGTCAGGCCCCGGCGACCGAGGCCAGGTAGGCGCCCGTCTTCTCCGGGTCGGAGAAGCACCTTGGCATCCCTCCGCTCCGCCTACCAGCGACTTTGCCTCAAAGGAACACTCGGCAGGCACTCTTGGGCCGTCTCTGGGCCGTCATAGCAGTCACCGCCGCGCCCGTAGCACGGGCCTGATCCAAGTAACAGGGCGCGCGAGTCAGGTCCCGGCGACGGCCAGGGAGTGAACGGCTGGCAGGCTCCTCATAGATGCATCGAGCGCCGTCAGGGCAGCCCTGGACGCCAGCAGACCTCACCGGGAAGTCTGAAGAACTCCAGACGGAACGGGAGAACAACGGCTATGCGGAAAAGACTGGCGAATGTTTTTGCTCTTCTGGCCACTACGGCCGCAGCGATGACAACGCTCGCGGCACCCGCGCAGGCATCGCCCTACCGCGACTGCGCGTACCCGTACGTCTGCCTGTACAACGGGGCCTACTACAACGGCACCAAATTGGTCCAGTACAAGGACACCTATGCCCAAAGCCTTCCGAGCAACCGGAAAGACCGGGCAGATTCCGTCGTCAACACTCGCAACGACGACTCGGTCTGGTTGATTGACACGCGCAGCCCCAAGAGTCGATTTCTCTGCATCCCAGCAAACACCCAGGTCAACCTTGGAGACTACGCTCTGAGCGGCAAGGGAACTTGGGCTAACGACGTCGACGCCATTCACATCTGGAACGACAACGGCTTGTGCAGCGGAACGCGCCATGTCACCCAAGGAATCATTCGCTGACGCTGGCTGGACACCGAGATGGAGGCGCGCCCCGGACGCGCCTCCATCTCGGCATGCCACACCACTCATCAAGTCCTTTCGTAAACGTTCGCAATCGCCGTGCGTGTCCGCTCCCGACTGCTAGGCATGAGGTGGGCATAAATCCTTAGCGTCAACGCTGCGTTGCTGTGCCCGAGGTACTGAGCAACGGCCTTGATGTTCTCTCCACCGTCCAGAAGTGCCGAAGCGTAGATGTGTCTCAGCGCGTGCATTCCGTGCTCGCGCGCGGCTGCATAGCCGCCCTCCTTCGTCTTCGGTTCAGGAAGTACTGCGGCGGCAACGAGAGCGGGCTTCCACGCCTCCTCGTTCAGCACAGTGCGCCAGACGTGATTACCGCCAGGCGCCATGAAGATGAGCTGCCTGGTTACCTTTGGGCCGTCCGGTGTCCGCCAGGGCAGCGTGATCTCAACCGGCGGGAACTGCGTCATGTGAGCCCTGAGCGCGTCGGCCACGGGACCGGGAAGCGGCACGTCTCGCGTCTTGCCCCCCTTGGGAGGCGCGAGCACAGGCTTGCTTCGACTGAGTTTGAGCTGCTGCACCACGTGGAGGGTGTCGGAGTCGAAGTCGATGGCATCCACGGCAACGCCCAGGATCTCCCCTTGCCGTAAGCCGCAGCCTGCGCCCAGGTCGACCATCGCTCGGTACCTCTCCGGCATGGCAGCCTGCACGGCAAATACCCGCCCAGCAGACCACGGCTCCACGCGCTTGGGAGCAAGCGCCGGCGGCTTGACGGAGCGAGGCGCACAAGGGTGGCGACTCAGGTAGCCGTCGTCCACGGCCGCGCTCAGCGCAGCCCGCACGTTCGCGTAAATGGCCCTCCCGTACGAGCCGGGCACGCCGTTCTCTTCGAGCGCTGCCACCCATTCACGGATGTGCTCCGGCCTGAACGAACCGAGCGGGCGGGTCCCGATGTACGGGTAAGCATGCAGCCCGAGTTGAGAGTTCATGGACTCGATGGTGCTCGGCTCACTCGTGAGCGTCTTGAGCCACTTCTCGGTGTACTGCTGAAACGTGATCCTGGCCCTCTGGAGGTCCACGTAGTCACCGCTGTTCATGTCGGCCTCGATGTTCGTAAGCCATCTCTCCGCCAGGCGCTTCTGTCCGTCGCGGAAGCTCTTGGACTTCTCAGTGCCGTCGGGGCCGATGTAGCGGGCCCGGTAGCGCAGGCCGGTCCCGTGGCGGTCGGTCTTGACTCGGATGGTCTTGCCGTCGGCGTCAGTCTCGGACTTGAACCATCGGTCTTGAATGTGGCGAGCCATGTGGGCTGATCCCTTCTCGGTAGCAGGGCGCGGCGGAGCCTGGTCGGGTCCGTCCGGCCGGTTTCGGGGTGTGCTGGGTCGGGCCCGCTACTTGCTAGGGGCCTGATCACTGGAGGTTTGGGCTGCTAACGGGGTTGCTACCGGTAGCGGGTGCGGGTGCTACCGCTAGCAGGGCTCCGGCGAGGTTCAGGGAGGCTGTGGCAGGGGGTCTCGGGTGGCCTCTGGAGGGGGTTTTCCGGGGTGCTCGGGGCGTGCCTCCCTGCCTCCCTGAGAGGCCATTTGCGCTGATCAGGCAGAGGGATGCGGGCAGGGAGGGGGGTAGGGAGTTCTCCCTGCCTCCCTTGGCCGGCGGGTGGTGCCTCCCTGCCGGTCCGGGGGGTCAGGCAGGGTCTCCGAGGCCGGTCCGTTCGGTCTCCCACGCGCGGACAGCGGCGGGGTTGAAGCGAAGGTAGCGGTCGACGCGGAAGCCGGGCGGTCCGATGCGCTTGCGGCGCCACTGGTAGACGGTTTCGACGCTCGGGAGGCTGAACATCGTGACCAGGTCTTCGGGAGTGAGGTAGCGGTCCGGGAGGCCGCCGCGCAGGGTGGCGCGCGGGTCGGTCGGCTCTTCGGTGGCCATGGCTTTGGTGACTCCTCGTGTCCGCAGGGTCGGTGCGTGGAGTGGTGCCGGTCGCGGGCCTAGAGAGTTGGTGTATTTCAGCGTCCACAGCGTCCTAGCGTCCGCACGGCCGCGTTTTGCAGGTCATAGAGCGTGAGCGGTGCGGACGCTGTGGACGCTGGACGGCCGTAGCGTCCGCAGGTTCGACGTGTCCGGGCCGCTGGCGTGCGGCCCGGCCCGGATGGCTTTCCGGCTACGTCATCCCTGTTCAGGCCATGCCTCGCGCTCCCGAGGCGGGCCGGTCTCTCGCCAGAGAGAGGCCTGCTCGGGTGCGGACGCTGACTCTTCGTCGTCGGGTGCGCGGGAGAGAGTGAGGAGCTTTTTCCGCATCCGGTCAGAGCTACGCTGCGTGTCATCCACAGCGATCCCGATGGACCGCAGCAGCGGAGCGAGCCGCTTGACGCGCCCGCCTGCACGGGTGGCGTCCACAGGCCAGTTCTTCGGTCTCACCAGCGGGACGGGCAGGGCTTCGAGCAACTGGGCGGCCGTGCCCGTCCATGTCCCGGCCTGGTCGACCAGGTGGGCGATGGCCATGGCGAACGGGTCGCCTTCCATCGCGTCCGTGGCGACGTTCGCGGACGTGGCCAGGTAGTCGCCGAGGGTGTTCCAGCCCTGGGTCTGGTCGACGGCCGCGAGCACGCGGGCGAAGTCGGCCATGCGCGGCATGGACTCCAGCCGGATGGACGGCAGTACCGCGAGCGCGCACGCCAGCACGTCGAACAGGGCCCCGAGCACGGCTGGGCGGACCACGTCGAAGGTGGCGTCCAACTCCTCCTCGGACCGGCGTCGGGTGTCGCCGATGAGCTGCAAGTCGAGCATGAGCACGCGTTCGGCCAGGTCCCCCGCGAGAGCTCCCGCGTCGATCGTGGTCATGGCGAGCACCCGCTTGAAGGTGAGGACCACCACGTCGTCGTCGGTGTACAGGGCACGGTCGACCACGCCGTCACCGGTCACGGCCTTGCACAGGGTGTCCGACAGCCACGGCGGGATGGTGGAAACGTTGTCCAGGCACAGCGCCCATGAGCTGAACGCCTGCCGCGACCACGCCTTCGGGTCGTGGAACTGCACTCGAAGAGCCTGACTCTCTCTCAACACCGCGAAGTGCTGGCGCTCTCCGGATGGCTCGCTCTCCTTGTCGGGTGTGTGGAGTACGACATGGGCGACCGGCACGCTGCCGAGTCGACGCGTCGGGCCGCGCTCTCTTTAGCCACCGAGTCTGAGCACGCCGAAGTCGCTGGTTGGGCTCACGAAATGCGAGCGTGGTTCGCCCTCACGACTGGCGACTATCGAGGGGTTATCGCAGCAGCGCAGGCCGGAACCGAGGTTGCCGCCCACCAGGGCGTAGCGGTTCAGCTTGCCGGACAGGAAGCCAAGGCGTGGGCCCGACTTGGAGACCGTCGACGGGTTGAAGTCGCGCTCGATCGGGGCCGCAACCTGCTCGAAGGTATGCCGCACCCTGAGAACCTGGACAACCACTTTGTGGTGGACCCGGCAAAGTTCGACTTCTATGCAATGGACTGCTACCGCCTGGTGGGCGAGGAGAAGTTGGCTCGCACGCTCGCTGAGGAGGTCCTGCGCGCAGGCACGGACTTCGACGGCACGGAGCGCTCGCCCATGCGAAACGCGGAAGCGCGCGTCACCTTGGGCGTGACGGCCGCGCGGGAAGGCGACCTCGAACAAGCGCTCATCATGGGGGAGCGGGCCCTCGACGGGGAGCGCCGATCGGTGCCGTCGCTCATCATGACGAGCCGCGAACTGGCGGCAGAGATGAGGCAGCGTTACACGGCGGAGCCTGCCGCGCAGAACTACCTTGCACATCTGAGGGATCTAGGGCAGTCGGTTCCTGGCTTTCTTCCGCAGTGATCTGTTAGGGGCGGCCACGGCCGCACGACCCTTGGCAGCTCGCTCCGCTCGCGCGCGGCAGCATCCAGGAGCTCCCCACCATCGCGCCCTTACGGTGAGCCAGTAGCGGAACGACGAAGAGACCACCCCCTGTGATGGGTGGTCTCTTCGTCGTTCCGGAGCGGTCCGTGTCCGCAGCGTCCGCAACCTCCTCTCGCTAAGAGCTGTCCTGACCTGCGGAAAGACGCTCTTAGTAGCGGAGGGTGCCCGGACGCTGCGGACGCTAGCGGACGCTAAACAAAATGTTTAGCGTCCGCAGGAACAGTGCAGTTCAGGTGGGGTGCGTGATGCCCGGCGGACGCTGCGGACGCTTTTCCCTCAACTCTCCAGTAAGAGAAGAAGGACGGCTCTTCAGAGGGGAAGGATCGCGGTGCGCACGGCCGCCCCCTCCTGAAGAGCCTTGGCGGCCGCGCAGCGCGGAAGAGGCCGGGCGACGCTCGCGCAGGCCTACCGTCTGCCCCTTGGAAGGCCCTCACGATGGCATTCCAAGCGGGGGCATCGCCACCCCCTGGATTGCCGTCCTCGCGCGCACAGGACAAGAGGAGCAGCGCGGGGCGCCGACGTGCTCCTCTTGCCTATGCGGGGGGCCATGTCGGGTCATCACGCGCCCGATTTACGGCGGTTGATGCCGCCGGTTGCGTCGACAACAGCCGTTGACCCCCTGCAACCACCTCTGACCTGCGGGTTTCCAGGTTGCCACGGTTTCCGGGGAGGGATCCCTACGCGCGCGTAGGGCGGGCGAAAACTGCCGCTGTCGATGCAACCGCGGGGCCAGGGGCGGCCGTTCGCGCCCCTATGCATCTTCCACCCCACACAAGGGGGCCCGAGCCCCCCAGAGGGGCGTCCACGGCCTTCACCCCGTCGGCGGGTCGTCGCGCGAGCGTAGCGAGCTGCCAAGAGTCGCGCGGCCGTAGGCCGCTCCTTCTTGCTCTTCTCGTGGTGCACCCCACGTCGCGGGGGCGGCCCACTCCCCGAGCCCAGCACGGGTGCCGGGTCGGGCCTGCGTTCCTGCCTCAACTCCACTCTGGCCCGGCCGGCACCCGTGCCAGGTCGATCTTGACCCTCCGGCTCCTCACCAGCTTTGCGTCTCAGACGATGACAACTGTCCGCCCGCAGTCCGGGCAGGGCAGCTCCGCCCCAAAATGTGGGGTGAAGTGCAGCAGCCAGACGTGATATTCCGAACCGTGCGTGGCGTTAACAGAGTGATAGGTGAAGACACCGTGACAGTGGCCGCACCGGAAGCAAAATGTCCGCCCCTCAGAACGCGGCCCAAGCTTCACCAGGGCAGAAGCCACCTTGATCAAACGCGTAGGGTCTGGCCTGCTGCCATACCTTGACACACCAAGTATTCGCTCATTGAGCTCGTCGATCTCACCGCGGCGGGTTCCCCCACATGATGGGCATTCGACTGTGCCGAAGACTTCGCCGAAGCGCTGAATCATGACATAACCGTAGGGCACTCCCCGAAAGGCCCGTAAGAGGCCGGAGTGAATTTTTTCCACTTACCCTAGCTTTGGCCAGACTTCGGGCTACCAGCATCTCTGTACCCCCTTGATCAAGTTATGTTCCAGTTTGAGCTTTGGTGTGCCAGATCCTGCGGTAAACCCCGGGGCACAGCGAGATCGACCATGGCGTGATCAGGGCTCTAATGCTCCTTCGCCGCAGGTCAGCCCAGTAACCGCTGCCAAAGAATCCAGGTGGCGGCTCGGCAGCACATACCGACCGTCATCGCTTGCCCTGATCAACGAGCTGGCAGCGTGGTGGAGGCCAGTGAGGGCGCAGAGAGGCACACTCGCACTTCGTCGGCCAACACGCCCGTGCCCGGTCCAGCGGGAAGCCCTGGGAACACCAACCCCAGAGACGGCCCCAGGGATATCCCTGGGGCCGTCTGTGGGCCGTCCGAGAGGAACCGGCGACGACAAACAACGACAGGCGCCGACAGCCGGACCGCAGGTCAGAGGGCCATCAGGCCCCGGCGACCGAGGCCAGGTAGGCGCCCGTCTTCTCCGGGTCGTAGAAGAAGTTCTCGAAGTCGGCCGGGTTGTCGAAGGCGTTGGCGAAGCGGTCGGCGACCGGCTGGAGCTGGCCGGCGGCGCCGATGAGGTTGAGGATGTGCTCCGGCGGCGGGGCGAGCATCGCGTTGGTCCACTTGGTGACGTGCTGGGCGGTGTTCCAGTAGCGGTCGAAGGCCGACTGCATCCACATCTCGTCGAACGGCTTGTCCTCGTGTTCGAGGATCGCGGCGAGGTACGCGGCCGCGCACTTGGACGCCGAGTTGGAACCCTGGCCGGTGATCGGGTCGTTGGCGACGACCACGTCGGCGACGCCCAGGACCAGGCCGCCGCCGGGGAGACGGCCGATGGGGTTGCGGACGGTCGGGGCGTACCGGCCGGCGAGCGTGCCGCCCGCGTCGGTGAGCTCGACCTCGGTGGCCCGCGCGTACTCCCAGGGCGTGAACTTCTCCATCAGCGCCAGGGTCAGGGCGAGGTGCTCGGCCGGGTCCTTGACGCCCGCGAAGGCGTCGAGCGGGCCGCCGGGGACGCCCTCCCAGAACAGGATGTCCGCGCGACCGGAGGTGGTCAGCGTCGGCATGACGAACAGCTCGCCGACGCCGGGGACCAGGTTGCAGCGGACCGCGTCGAACTCCGGGTGCTCCGGACGCGGGCCCAGACCGTGGACGTACGACACGGCGAGGGCGCGCTGCGGCGTGCTGTAGGGGGAGCGGGAGGCGTCCCGGCCGAACATCGACACCAGTTCGCCCTTGCCCGCCGAGACGAGGACGAGGTCGTAGGCGCGGGAGAAGTAGTCGAGGTCGCCGACCGCCACGCCGTGGATGACCAGCTGGCCGCCGCGCTGGACGAACGTCTCCATCCAGCCCGCCATCTTCACCCGCTGGTCGACCGACTGGGCGTAGCCGTCCAGCTTGCCCACCCAGTCGATCGCCCGCTGCGAGGGGCCCGGGTCGAACGAGCCGGGGGCCGCGACCGAGACGCCGAGGCCCTCGATCTTCGGCGCCTGCGACTCCCAGAAGTTCAGCTGGAGATCGCGTTCGTGCTGCAGTGCCGTGTGGAACATGCACTGGGTGGACATGACCCGGCCGGAACGGATCTCGTCCGCGGTCCGGTTGGACATCAGGGTGACCTCGTACCCGTGCGACTGGAGTCCGAGGGCGAGCTGGAGACCGGACTGGCCGGCTCCGACGACGAGTATCTTCCGCATGCGAGTGGTGGCTCCTCTATCACGACTGCTCAGGACTCGGGACGCACGGAACCGGTCGGTGCCGTTCGATACTGCGCACGGCGGCCGGACGGCGGGACCGCCGGGGGCCGGCCGTCGGGCCGCGAAGAACTGCTCGGTGGCTGCTCGGAGACTGCCCGGGACTGTCCGGACCGCTCGGGGTGCTCGGGGCTACTCGGGGGTTTCGGTGAGTGCGTGGCCCACCAGCGCCAGCAGGGTCTCGATCACCGACACCCGCCCGCGCGCGTCCATGATCAGCACGGGGATGTGCTCGGCGATCGTCAACGCCTCGCGGACGTCCTCCGGTTCAAAGCTCTCCGTGTCGTCGAAGTGGTTGACCGCGACGACGTACGGCAGCCCGCAGCTCTCGAAGTAGTCCAGCGCCGGGAAGCAGTCCTTCAGGCGCCGGGTGTCGGCCAGGACGACCGCGCCGATCGCGCCCCGCACCAGGTCGTCCCACATGAACCAGAACCGCTGCTGGCCCGGCGTGCCGAACAGGTAGAGCACCAGGTCGTCGTCGAGCGTGATGCGGCCGAAGTCCATCGCCACGGTGGTGGTGAGTTTGCCGGGCGTGCCGGTGAGGTCGTCGGTCTCCTCGCTCGCCTCGGTCATCAGCGCCTCCGTCTGGAGGGGCGTGATCTCCGAGACGGCGGTGACCAGCGTGGTCTTGCCGACCCCGAAGCCGCCCGCGATCACGATCTTCGTCGCGATCGGGGCGCGGGTCCGGTCCGTCTGCCAGGGTTGTGACGGTCCGTCGGGCTCGACGAACGAGGTGACGCCAGAGGCGGCGGCGTCAGAGACGACGGAGTCCACTCAGCACCCTTTCCAGCAGAGCGCGGTCAGGCCGGCCGACGCCGTGACCGGTTCCGGTTCCGTACACACGGATCTTTCCCTGGTCCGCGAGGTCGCTCAGCAGGACCCGGACCACACCGAGCGGCATGCTCAGCAGTGCGGCGATCTCGGCGACCGTGCGCATCCGGCGGCACAGTTCGACGATGGCCAGCATCTCCGGCATGACCCGGGCACTGAGCGGCCCTGCCCCGAGGCTCAGCGCGTGCGGGGTGCCGCTCGTCAGTTCCTTGCGCTCCTGCGGAGCCTCGATCGCGGCGGTGCTCGCCACGAACGTCTCGACGAGGAGGACATGGCCGAAGCGGGTACGGCCACCGGTCAGCGAGTAGGGGCGTACGCGGGCGACCTTGCGGTCGCCGCCGCGGACCGGGAGATGCGGCCTGGAGTTACGCGGCGCGGTGCTCATCGGACACTTCCCGTCGGCTCGCCTTCCAGGGATTTCCGCAACTCGCTGCGGAGTTCGGGGGTCAGGACGTGCCCGGCCCGGCCGACGAAGAGCGCCATGTGGTAGGCCACCACGCTCATGTCGCACTCCGCGGCTCCGTGGACGCCGAGCAGCGACCCGTCGCTGATCGACATCACGAACAGGCTGCCCTCCTCCATGGCGACCATGGAGTGCTTGACCGGGCCGAAGTCCATCAGCTTGGCGGCGCCGACGGTGAGGCTGCCGATGCCGGAGACGATGGTGGCGAGGTCGGCGGAGGAGCCGCGTGGCCCCTTGGGCTTGTCGTCGAAGGTCTCGCGGGCCTCGGCGTTGCGGCCGGGGTCGGAGGACAGCAGCAGCAGGCCGTCGGAGGAGACCACCGCGACCGACAGGATGCCTGGCACCTCCTCCACGAGGTTCGTCAGCAGCCAGTGCAGGTTCCGGGCCTCACTGCTCAGGCCGAAGGTACTGGACGCGGTCAACTGCTTGCCTCCTCGACTGTGCCCCCCGTGGCGTCATCGCCCACTGCGTTCCGTGCGGGTGTTGCTGGTGTCGCTGGTGTTGCAGGTGTCGCTGGTCGTGCGGTCGCTGTGGCCGGGACCTCGTTGCGGCCCGTCTGCTCCGCGATCTCCGCCGCCACCTCACGGTGACCGGCCTCCGCCCCCCGGCGGAAGCCGCCGAGGCGGCGACGCAGCGCCTCGGCGTCGACGGATCCGCTGCGCTGCCTCGGTTCCGAGGCGGGCGCGGTGACCTTCGGGGTGCGCTTGGGCAGCCCTTTGCTGGTGACGGGCTCCTCGGTCTCGTCCGGGGTGCGCTGGTGGCTGTCGGGGCCGATGGCGTAGGGGTCGGCGGCCGGGACCGCGGCGGATGCGGCCGGGACGGCGGACGCGGCGGACGCGGGCCGCTCGGGTACCGGTGCCGGCTCCGGCTCGGCCGCGGGAGCCGGGATGAACAGCTCCATCGTGGTCTCGGCGAGGGACTCGGCGGGCGTGCCGGGTCGCGCCTGCGCGGAGGCCTGCGCGGACTCCTCCGCCGGGGCGGGCGGCGCGTCGGCCTCCGGTGCGGCGGCCTCCGGTACGTCCGTGCCGGGTGCGTCCGTCGTCGGCGCGTCCGTCTGCGGTACGTCCGTGTCGGGTACGTGCATCGGCGGCACTTCCGCCTGCGGCGCACCGGCCTGCGGTACGTCCGTCCGCGGTACGTCCGTCTCGTCGTCCGTGGAGGCGCGTACCGCCTGCTCCGCCAGGGTCACCAGCGGGTCACGGCCCCCCGAACGGCCGTGCAGGACGTTGGAGTTGGCCTCCGCGGCGGCGCCCGGCAGCGTGTAGCCCTGGGCACCGCCGGCCGACGACCTGGCCGACGGGACGGCGGCCGACGGCGCCGCGGCGAACAGGTTCTGCGGGAGGGCCACCACGGCCGCGATGCCGCCCTGCTTCTGCTCCCGCAGCTGCACGCGCACGTTGTGCCGGTGGGCCAGCCGGGCCACGACGTACAGGCCGAGCCCGAGACCGTCCTCGCCCTCCTGGTCGTAGGGGGACGCCGGGTCGAAGTCGGCGAGCCGGGCGTTGAGGCGGGTCAGCCGCTCCTCGGTGGTGCCGATGCCCTCGTCCTGGACGGAGAGCATGACCTCGCCGTTCTCCAGGAGCCAGGCGGAGACCTCCACGGGCACGTCCGGCGGGGAGAACGAGGTGGCGTTCTCCATGAGTTCGGC
This sequence comes from Streptomyces sp. NPDC104096, assembly GCF_055584385.1. Taxonomy (NCBI): domain Bacteria; kingdom Bacillati; phylum Actinomycetota; class Actinomycetes; order Kitasatosporales; family Streptomycetaceae; genus Streptomyces; species Streptomyces sp. NPDC104096. The sequence goes on along the minus strand of NZ_JBVJMD010000003.1, from coordinate 265,954 downwards.
CAGCAGGTGCGAGAGGTCGTCGGCCGCGAAGCCGGCGACGTGCGCGTGCGGCGGCACCGCGGCGATGCGGACGCGCTCGTAGCGTTCGATCTCGCTGACGGCCGCCCGTACGACGTCGACGAGCGGGACGGCCCCGGCGTGCTGCTGGACGTGTTCGGTGCCGGCCAGCACCAGGAGGTTCTCGCTGTGCCGGCGCATGACCGTGGCGAAGTGGTCGAGCTTGAAGAGGGTGGCCAGCCGGTCCGGGTCCTGCTCGCGCTCCTCCAGGCCCTCGATCACGGCGAGCTGCCGCTCGACGAGACCGAGGGTGCGCAGCGCGAGGTTGACGAAGGAGCCGCCGATGCTGGTGCGCAGCCGCTCCAGCTGGGCGGCGGAGCCGGTGAGCTCGGAGCGCAGTTCCTCACGGGCGTCGGCCATCTTCTGGCGCTGGCCGACGAGGTGCTTGCGGTCGGTCTCCAGGGTGGTGATGCGCTCCTGGAGGGCGACCGCGTGCGCGTGCAGGGCGTTGACGGACCGCACGACCTGGGCGAACTCGTCGTTGCGTCCGATGAACTTGACGGGTTCCTCGGCGGCGGGGTCCGCCGCCTCCGCCAGCCGGGCCGAGCCGCGGCGCAGCGCGGACAGCGGCCTGGTCAGGGAACGCGCCATGCCGGTGGCGATGCCGACGGCGACCAGCATCAGCACGCCGAGCGCGGCGACGCGGATCTCCAGCGCGGTGACGTCGTCGTCGCGCAGCAGGCCCAGGTCCTTGGTGCGGTGGTCGTAGAGCGAGGACTCCGCGCCGCGCATCAGCTCGACCCGGGCGGTGAGCGCCGCGTCGAGCTTCTTGACGCTGGTGGCGAGCTCGCCGTCGGACAGCTCCGGCTGGTCGGTGAGGCGGGCGAGGTACTTGTCGGCGCTGTCGACCTCGGGGCCGGTGACCGTCGAGTCGTAGGTGTCGACGGTGGCCTTCGGCGCGGTCTCGTGGAAGTCGGCGAGGGCCGCGTCGGAGCGCACCCTGGCCTGCTGGGCCGCGGCGGCGAGGGCGTCGCGCTGCTTGGTGTCGGCGCCGGAGGAGACCGGGACCGTCTCCGTCAGGCCGGTGGCGGGGTTGTAGACCGACTCGGTGTCGGTCGGCACGTTCAGCGCGGCCAGGAGCAGCCCGCGGGCCGCCGCGGCCTGCTGGACGGCGGAGTCGAGCTCGGCGAGGGCGTGGGCGCCGGCGCCCGCGCGGGTGGGCATCCGGTCGGCGAGGCGCTCGGCGAGACGGTGGAGTTCGGTGATGGCCGCGGAGTACGCACCGTGCGTTTCGAGAGCACTGCTCTTGCCGGTGAGCGCCGCTCTGCGTACGGCCGCGACATCGTCGAGGTCGGCGCGCAGCGAGGCGGGCACGTCCGGATCGGCGCGCAGTTCCTCCAGCAGGCGGTCGACCCGGGCGCTGCGGTCCTCGGCGGGCGCCTTGGACTTGGGCCGGCCGGCCGCGACGTAGGAGGTGATCTCGTCCCGTTCGTCGGCGAGCGAGTGGGCCAGCACCAGCGCGTCCTGGGTCTGGCCGGCCAGTGTCACCAGATCCTGGGAGTCCTTGAGCCGGCCCGAGGCGGCCAGCACCGAGGGGGCTCCGGCCGCGGCTATGGCCGCGGCCACGACGGCCACCGCGACGATCAGCCGGTTACGTACGTGGGTGGGACGGCCCTTGCCGACGGAGGAGCTCTGCGCGCCCCCTTCGGAGGCCGACTTCTTGTCTGCGCGCCGAGGCCGCGTCTTCTGCACCGGTGCTCGCATTCCTGACTCGTTTACCCATGGGTCCGGATGACGTTCCGTCAATCGGCTCGTACAACCTCCCCCGCATTCTCGGCTTCACCCGAGCAGGGGGGCACCCCTCAATCGGCTCCCGACCCTCCCAGTGCCGGTGGGCAGCGGTCCGGCATCACCTGACCCGCCACCCGAAGGAGTGAACATCGGAGGGGAGTTGGTGGGCAAGTTCCCCCGGCACCCGCGACAGCCGTGCGCGGTGGGTCGGTTGGACGTGGGCGGCGGGCTTTGGCAGTATTCGCCGCCGCACCTTCCCGGAATATTCTATTCCGCCGCAAATCAGGCGGCTGACCTGCGCCGGTACGCCGATCCGGCGGCCGATGCCACCCTTTCGCGCAAGTTGTGAAGAGGTGGTGCAGACTGGCTGAATGCGTACGGAACTTGTCTCGGAGCCTGGTCAACACGACCGCCCCAACGAGGACTTCGCAAGCGTCGGACTACCCGCAACCGGGCAAGGTGGCGCACTCGTCGTCCTGGACGGCGTGACACCACCACGGAGCGCGACGGGCTGTCTGCATTCGGTCCCCTGGTACACGGCACGTCTCGGGGGCGCCCTGACCGAAATGATCATTTCCCTCACCGATGTCCCGCTGACCGGGATTCTCGCCCGCGCCATCGCGCGTACCGCCTCGGCCCACGCGGGCACCTGTGACCTTTCTCACCCGCGTACGCCACAGGCAACCGTGGTCCTCGCCCGCTGGTCGCCGGAGACGGTCGCGTACCTGGTGCTCTCCGACTCGGCGCTGCTGCTCCGGTCCCCGGACGGGACGGTCACCCCGGTCCTGGACGACCGCATCGCCCGGCTGCCGCGCGCCTCGCTCGCCACCGACGCCGTGGTGGACGCGACCGTCCGCAACAAGCAGGGCGGCTTCTTCACCGCGGCGGCCGATCCGTCCGTGGCCGACCGCGCCGTGACCGGCACCGTGCCGCGCGCCGAGGTCCGCGCGCTGGCCGCGCTGACGGACGGCGCGACGCGCTGGGTGGAGAAGTTCCGGGAGGGCGACTGGACGGACTGCCTCACCCTCGTACGGAAGGAGGGGCCGGGGGCCCTGGTGGACCGGGTGCGGACGCTGGAGAGCGCGGACAGCGACCGCCGGTTCCTGGGCCGCGGCAAGACGCACGACGACGCGACGGTCGTGTACGTGGAGTTCTAGGGCGTGGGACGCAGCGCGGGGCGGGCGCCCGGGCCCCGGGGCGAGGTGGCCGTCAGCGCTCCATGCCCCGGTTGAGCTGCTGGAGCAGTCGGGCCAGTTCGGCGACCTCGCCGCGGTCCCAGTGCGCGAGCTGGTTCACGTACCGCGCCCGGCGGGCCTCGCGCACCTTGCCGACGCTGCTGCGCCCCTCCGGGGTGAGGTCCACCAGCCAGGCACGGCCGTCCGCCGGGTCGGGCTGGCGGGCGACCAGTCCGAGCTCCTCCAGGGCGCGCAGCTGCCGGGACATGGTGGCCTTGCCGACGCCGATGTAGCCGGCGAGCTCCGTGGCACGCAGCCGTCCGCACTCCTCCAGCCGTACGAGGAGTCCGTAGGCGGCGGGTTCGAGGTCCGGGTGGACCTCGCGGGCCATCTCGCCCTGGCTGGCCCTGGCACGCCGCAACAGCACCGTCAACTCGCGCTCCAGGGACAGGAACTCCTGGTCCACACCAATTTGCGACGTCTGCGCGTCATCTCGACGCGCGTTGCCGTTTCCGCGCTCGTGCACGTCAGCACCCCTGATCCGGTTTCCCGATCCTGAAAGTTATCGCCAGAATCCGCCATCGCCGCAGCTCCGTCAGTATTTCGCAGGCGTAGACCAACGGCGTCATCCGGACCCCCTTCCCAGTACCTCTTCTACGTGCGTAGCGTCTTCGTCAGGCAACGCATGGCATGCCCACGCCACAACTGTGGGTGATCCGACCCCTCCCCCGCACCATCAAGCCTCGGAGGCACGTCATGCCCGTGCACAGACCCGGCTCCATCCCCCCGCGCGCCGCCACCGCCGCCGTCGCGCTCCTGCTCGCCGCCCTCGCCCCCACCGTCCCCGCCCACGCGGCCGACGTCCCGGCCCGCGGCTCCGCCCGCATGGGTGTCGGCGTCCTCGCCCACGACGGCTCGGACGGCTCCCCCGCGCCCGGCGTCGCCACCCAGACGGAGGGCGTGGACGTCTCCGGCCACCAGGGCAACGTCGCCTGGTCGACCCTGTGGAACAGCGGGGTCAAGTGGGCGTACACCAAGGCCACGGAAGGCACGTACTACACGAACCCGTACTTCGCCCAGCAGTACAACGGCTCCTACAACGTCGGCATGATCCGCGGCGCGTACCACTTCGCCACCCCCGACACCACCAGCGGCGCCACCCAGGCCAACTACTTCGTCGACCACGGCGGCGGCTGGTCCAAGGACGGCAGGACGCTGCCGGGCGTCCTCGACATCGAGTGGAACCCCTACGGCGCCGCCTGCTACGGCAGGACGACCGGCGCGATGGTGAGCTGGATCGCGGACTTCCTGAACACCTACAGGGCCCGCACCGGCCGGGACGCCGTGATCTACACGGCCACCAGCTGGTGGACCCAGTGCACCGGCGACTACGGCGGCTTCGCCTCGGCCAACCCGCTGTGGATCGCCCGGTACGCCTCGGAGGCCGGGACACTGCCGTCCGGCTGGCCCTACTACACGATGTGGCAGTACACGTCGTCCGGCCCGACCGTCGGCGACCACGACAAGTTCAACGGGGCCCTGGACCGGGTGGTCGCGCTCGCCAACGGCTGACCCGCGCCGGGCGCCCACGTCCGCCCCCGCACCCGCACAGGGCGAAGGCCCGGGTCTCCCTCACGGTGACCCGGGCCCTCCCCGTCCGGTGCCCGCCGACCGGCACCGGTCTCACGCCGCCACCGGCACCTCCGGCGACACGCTGTTCACGGCCGGCGCCAGCGCCAGTTCCAGGACCTGGCGGACGTCGGTGACGGCGTGGACGTCGAGCCGGTCCAGCACCTCCGCCGGGACGTCGTCCAGGTCGGGCTCGTTGCGCTTGGGGATGATCACCGTGGTGACCCCCGCCCGGTGCGCGGCGAGCAGCTTCTGCTTCACCCCGCCGATCGGCAGCACCCGCCCGGTCAGCGAGACCTCGCCGGTCATCGCCACGTCCGTACGGACCAGCCGGCCGGACAGCAGCGACGCCAGGGCCGTCGTCATCGTGATGCCGGCGCTCGGGCCGTCCTTGGGGACCGCGCCCGCCGGGAAGTGGATGTGCACGCCCCGGTCCTTCAGGTCGGCGACCGGCAGTTCCAGCTCGGCGCCGTGCGAGCGCAGGAAGCTCAGCGCGATCTGCGCCGACTCCTTCATCACGTCGCCCAGCTGACCGGTGAGGGTCAGGCCCGCCGCGCCCGTCTCCGGGTCGGCCAGCGACGCCTCGACGAACAGGACGTCGCCGCCCGCGCCGGTGACCGCGAGCCCGGTGGCGACACCGGGGACGGCCGTGCGGCGCTCGGCCGGGTCCTGGGCGGACTCGGGCACATGGTGCGGCCTGCCGATCAGCGCGCGCAGGTCGCCGTCCGTGACGGTGAGCGGCAGCTCCCGCTCGCCCAGTTCGTGCTGGGCCGCGACCTTGCGCAGCAGCCGGGCCAGGGAGCGCTCCAGGGTGCGTACGCCCGCCTCGCGGGTGTACTCGCCGGCGAGCTTGCGCAGCGCGCTCTCGTCCAGGGTCACCTCGTCGGCGCCGAGTCCGGCCCGCTCCAGCTGGCGCGGCAGCAGGTGGTCCCGGGCGATGACGACCTTCTCGTCCTCGGTGTAGCCGTCCAGGCGGACCAGCTCCATCCGGTCGAGCAGCGCCTCCGGGATGGCTTCGAGCACGTTGGCGGTGGCCAGGAACACCACGTCGGACAGGTCGAGTTCGACCTCCAGGTAGTGGTCGCGGAAGGTGTGGTTCTGGGCCGGGTCGAGGACTTCGAGCAGGGCCGCGGCCGGGTCGCCGCGGAAGTCGGAGCCCACCTTGTCGATCTCGTCCAGCAGGACCACCGGGTTCATGGACCCGGCCTCCTTGACCGCCCGCACGATCCGGCCGGGCAGCGCGCCGACGTACGTACGCCGGTGGCCGCGGATCTCGGCCTCGTCGCGGACGCCGCCGAGGGCGACCCGGACGAACTTGCGGCCCATGGCGTGGGCGACCGATTCACCCAGGCTGGTCTTTCCGACACCGGGCGGCCCCACCAGGGCGAGCACGGCGCCGCCGCGCCGGCCGCCGATGACACCCAGACCTCGGTCCGTACGGCGCTTGCGTACCGCCAGGTACTCGGTGATCCGCTCCTTCACGTCGTCCAGACCGGCGTGCTCGGCGTCCAGGACCGCCTTGGCACCCTGGATGTCGTAGGCGTCCTCGGTCCGCTCGTTCCAGGGGAGTTCGAGGACGGTGTCGAGCCAGGTGCGGATCCAGGAGCCCTCGGGCGACTGGTCGCTGGACCGCTCCAGCTTGTCGACCTCCTTCAGGGCCGCCTCGCGGACCTTCTCGGGGAGGTCGGCGGCCTCGACCCGGGCGCGGTAGTCGTCGGACTCCTCGCCCTCCTTCTCGCCGTTCAGCTCCCGCAGCTCCTTGCGCACGGCCTCCAGCTGGCGGCGCAGCAGGAACTCGCGCTGCTGCTTGTCGACGCCCTCCTGGACGTCCTTCGCGATCGTCTCGGCCACGTCCTGCTCGGCGAGGTGGTCGCGCAGCTGCTGGGTGGCGAGCTTCAGGCGGGCCACCGGATCGGTGGTCTCCAGCAGCTCCACCTTCTGCTCGGTGGTCAGGAACGGCGAGTAGCCGGAGTTGTCGGCGAGCGCGGAGACGTCGTCGATGGCCTGCACCCGGTCCACGACCTGCCAGGCGCCGCGCTTGCGCAGCCAGGCGGTGGCGAGCGCCTTGTACTCCTTGACCAGTTCGGTGACGTGGCCGGGCAGCGGCTCGGGCACGCTCTCGTCGATGCGCGTCGCCTCGACCCACAGGGCCGCGCCCGGTCCGGTGGTGCCGGCGCCGATGCGCACGCGGCCGCGGCCGCGGATCAGCGCGCCCGGGTCGCCGTCGGCCAGCCGGCCCACCTGCTCGACGGTGCCGAGCACACCGGTGCCCGCGTACGCCCCGTCGATCCGTGGCACGAGCAGCACCCTGGGCTTGCCGGGCTCCGAGCGCGCGGCGGCCTGGGCGGCCTCCACCGCGGCCCGCACGTCGGCGTCGTTCAGATCCAGCGGCACCACCATTCCGGGCAGCACGACCTCGTCGTCGAGCGGCAGCACAGGCAGAGTGAGCGTGGTGGACGTCGAAGCCATGATCTCCCCTTCGGCAGTCAAGTTGAGCTATGCCGACTCAATGCACCTGAGCCCCCGAATGTTCCCCACCAGGTGTTCGCTCTGAGCGATCGCCTCCGCCGCAACGGGTGACACCCGGCACAACACCGACGGCACCCGTCTCCTTCCGCCTCCTCGCCCCGCCTGCCGCACCGCCGCGAACGCACCTCCGCGTCCGCCTCGAAAAGGTGTTGCCCGAGCCCGGGTCGCCGCCCGTACGTTCTCCCCATGACGGTCACCCAGAGCCTGCTCGACGCCTACGACGCCCAGCGCTGCACCCCGCCGCCCGGAGTCGCGTACGAGTACGACGGCCCGCTGCTCCGCCTCGACCTCGGCTTCCGCGGCTTCGTCACCGGGCCGCGCGATCTGGGCGGCCTGCGGGGCCGGGAGGTCGACGAGCTGATCGCACGGCAGCGGGACTTCTTCGCGGCCCGCGGGCAGGCGGTGGAGTGGAAGGTCCGCGGGCACGACAGCCCGGCCGATCTCACGGACCGGCTGACCGCGGCGGGCTTCGTGCCCGAGGCGCGGGAGACGGTGCTCGTCGGATCCGTGGCGCAGTCGACGGCGGGAGCGTCCGCCGCGCCGGAGGGGGTCACCGTGCGGCGGGTCACCGCGGACGCCGACCTGCGCCGGGTGGCGGCCCTGGAGACGGCGGTCTGGGGCCTGGACCTGAGCTCGATCGCCGACGACCTGATCGGGCGCGTGGCCCGCGCTCCGGAGGAGATCGCCGTCCTCGTCGCCGAGGCGGCGGGCGAGGTGGTCTGCGCGGCCTGGCTGACCTTCCGTCCCGGCGGCGAGTTCGCCTCGCTGGCGGGCGGCTCGACGCTCGCCGAGTGGCGCGGCCGGGGGATCTACCGCGCCCTGCTGGCCGCCCGCGCCGAGATCGCCGCCGCCCGCGGGATCCGCCATCTGCACGTGGACGCCTCCGACGACAGCGAGCCCATCCTGCGCCGGCTCGGCTTCCGGGCGGTGACCACGACGACTCCGTACGTGTGGTCGCCGCGGTAGCCAGGCCGGGGGAAGGTCACGCGGCGGCGCGGTCGCGGTGGCGGCGGCGCGTCAGCGGCCAGGTGGCGCAGCCGATCGCCAGGGACATCAGGTGTCCCCAGTTCGTCATGGGGTCCGAGAAGCCGATCAGGTCGCGCACCAGCATCGCGCCGAACACCACGAGCACCGGCCGGCCCAGCCACGGGGCGAGCAGGCCCGCCAGGGCGCCGACTCCGGCGGCGACGCCGAAGCTGATGCCGTAGTCGAGGCGGTGCAGGGAGGTGACGGGGAGACGGCCGGCCAGGACGGCCAGTCCCACCGGAACCTCGGTGGCGAGGGTCGCCGTGACGTGCCCGAGCAGGAAGACACCGGCCGTGCGCAGCCCTCCTATCCGCCGCTCCAGGGCGGTGAGGACGAGCAGACAGCAGATCGCGTAGACGGACAGGGCCCCGCCCGCGATCCACAGCGCGCTGGCCAGCAGGACCAGCACGGGGGTGCGCACGAGGTGCGCCACGTCGGTGCTGGAGCCCTGGTGGAGGGTGTGCACCAGGGCGGGATCGGCGCAGGCCGTGATCAGTGAGGTGACGGCCAGCACGGCCGTGAAGGCGAAGGCGAACGGCGTTCCGGTGGGGGTGGGGAGCAGCCGCCAGGGACGCAGGCGCGGACGCGCCCCCGCCGCCGGACCCGTGCTCGGCCCCCCGGCCGGACCCGCCGCCGGGCGCGCTTCGGACACCGCCTCGGACACCGCCGGGTGCGGGATCCCGGGCACCACCGCGTACGGGGCCCCGGACACCGCCCCCGCGTACGGGGTCTCGGATGCGCTCGCCACGACCGGGACCCATTGTCTGGGCATGCCGCCCAGCAGAGCGGAGGTGTCCGCGAGGGCCGGGCCCGAAGCCGCGGCCTGCGGACCCGAGGCGTCCGGGAGGGAGCCGTCCGGATCCGCCGGGGAGGCGGCGGTCGCAGTCCGTTCCACGGTGAGGCGCTCCTTCCGGTCCGCCCCCACCCTTCGCGCACCACGGGGTCACTGTCTATGACCGGCGCCACGCACACGCCGATTCACAGCAACCTCCCATACGGGCACTCGCGTCCGGCCCGGCGCGGTACGGCACAGAAGCGGTACCCGGCGGCGGCGCTCGCGTACCGAGGTGACTCCACGCGGGTGTGCCCCCGCATCGGAGCAAATCCCCCGACGGTCCGTCAGCAGAGTGCCAGGATGGGCGGATGCCCACGTCATACGACACCCCCCAAGTCCTGGACCGCCGCGAGGGCCCGTACGGAGAGGTCGTACTGCGCCGCCAGGGAGGGCTGTTGCAGATCATCGCCAACGGCTGCTTCCTGATGGACACCTCCGACGGCCGCTCGGAGCGGCTGCTCGTCGACGCGGCGCTCACCGCCCTGGACGGCTGTCGCCGGCCGCCCCTCACCGGGGGTCACCGGCGGCCGGCCGTGCTGGTCGGCGGCCTGGGTGTCGGTTTCTCGCTCGCGCACGCCGCGGCCGACCCACGCTGGGGCCGGATCACCGTCGTGGAGCGCGAGCCCGCCGTCATCGACTGGCACCGCACGGGCCCCCTGTCCGGGACCACCCGCGAGGCGCTCGCGGACCCGCGCACGGAGATCGTCCAGGCGGACCTGCTCGACTACATCAATGAGACATACGACACATTCGACGCACTGTGTCTCGACATCGACAACGGGCCGGACTGGACCGTCACCAAGGGCAACCAAGGGCTCTACGGCCCGGCCGGGCTGGCGAGTTGCGCGAGGGCGCTGAGATCCGGCGGGGTGCTGGCGGTGTGGTCGGCGCGGCCGTCTGCCGAATTCGAGGAAACCTTGCGCAATGCCGGATTCACGCAGGTACGTACCGAAGAGGTGCCGGTTGCCCGGGGCGTTCCGGACGTCGTCCACCTCGCCGTCCGACCTGGATAGCAAAGCCGCGGTGACTCCCCGTACGCTGCATCCCTGACGCGGATCATTCAAGCGTCAATCGCAAGCATGCGCAGACCGAGGAATCACCCCACTGATTCCGGAGAGCACACTCAGGGGCGGGCGATGGAGCAGACACATACCTCCCACAACGGGACGGCCACGGCGACTCAGGGCGCCCAGCGGCGGGTCCTGGTGGTCGAGGACGACTCGACGATCGTCGAAGCCATCGCGGCCCGACTTCGCGCCGAGGGATTCCTGGTGCAAACCGCGGGCGACGGCCCGGCGGCCGTCGACACCGCCGAGGCATGGCAGCCCGATCTGCTGATCCTCGACATCATGCTGCCCGGTTTCGACGGTCTGGAGGTCTGCCGTCGCGTGCAGGCCCAGCGGCCGGTGCCGGTGCTGATGCTGACCGCGCGTGACGACGAGACCGACATGCTGGTCGGGCTCGGCGTGGGCGCCGACGACTACATGACCAAGCCGTTCTCGATGCGGGAGCTGGCCGCGCGGGTCCATGTGCTGCTGCGCCGGGTCGAGCGGGCCGTCGTGGCCGCCTCGACACCGCGCAGCGGCATACTGCGCCTCGGCGAGCTGGAGATCGACCACGCGCAGCGCCGGGTGCGGGTGCGCAGCGAGGACGTCCATCTGACGCCCACCGAGTTCGACCTGCTGGTGTGCCTGGCGAACACCCCGCGCGCGGTGCTCTCCCGTGAGCAGCTGCTGGCCGAGGTGTGGGACTGGGCGGACGCCTCCGGCACCCGTACCGTCGACAGCCACATCAAGGCGCTGCGCCGGAAGATCGGCGCCGAGCGGATCCGCACCGTGCACGGTGTGGGCTACGCGCTGGAGACACCTACGCCATGAGCGACGGACGGTCGGCCGCACGGAGGAGCCCCGGGGGCGAGCCCTGGGGTGGCGTACGCCCGTTCTCGATCAAGACCAAGCTGGGCGCGCTGGTCGTCATATCGGTGCTGATCACGACCGGGCTGTCGATGATCGCGGTGCACACCAAGACCGAGCTGCGCTTCATCACGGTCTTCTCGATGATCGCCACACTGCTCATCACGCAGTTCGTGGCGCACTCGCTCACCTCGCCGCTGGACGAGATGAACACGGTCGCCCGGTCCATCTCGCACGGCGACTACACCCGCCGGGTGAGCGAGAAACGCCGGGACGAGCTCGGCGACCTGGCGCAGACGATCAACGTCATGGCCGACGAGCTGGAAGCGCAGGACCTGCACCGCAAGGAACTGGTGGCCAACGTCTCGCACGAGCTGCGGACGCCCATCGCGGGGCTGCGCGCGGTGCTGGAGAACGTCGTGGACGGCATCTCGGTGGCGGACACCGAGACGATGCGCACCGCCCTGAAGCAGACCGAGCGGCTCGGCCGGCTGGTGGAGACGCTGCTGGACCTGTCCCGGCTCGACAACGGCGTCGTACCGCTGCGCCAGCGGCGTTTCGAGGTCTGGCCGTATCTGTCAGGGGTGCTGAAGGAGGCCAACATGGTCGCCTCCGCGCGCGCGAGCATGGCCTCGGGCTCCGGCAGCCACACCCGTACGGACGTCCATCTCCACCTGGACGTGTCCCCGCCGGAGCTGACCGCGCACGCGGACCCCGAGCGCATCCACCAGGTCGTGGCCAACCTCATCGACAACGCGGTCAAGCACAGCCCGCCGCACGGCCGGGTGACGGTCCGGGCACGGCGCGGGACGCTGCCGGAGTCGCTGGAGCTGGAGGTCCTGGACGAGGGGCCCGGCATACCCCGCTCGGAGTGGCACCGCGTCTTCGAGCGGTTCAACCGGGGAGCCGTCCGCCGGCCGCACGGTCCGGGCAGCGACGGCGGTACGGGACTGGGGCTGGCGATCGCCCGCTGGGCGGTGGATCTGCACGGCGGCCGCATCGGCGTGGCCGAATCCGACCGGGGGTGCAGGATCATCGTCACTCTCCCGGGACTGTCATCTGTGCCAAGTTGACGTAAAGTGCGAACCGGAGCCACAAGATCCACGGGCGTCCGCGCCGACGGACACGTGTGATCAGGCACAGGCCCACGTCAACGGCGTGCGAGGCCTCCTTCGACGAACCCTGACGCATCACCCACGTAGCGGAACCACATGTGTTTCCCGCCATTTCCAGGGCCGAAACACACTTTCTGATGTGACTTACACGACGTTGAACCGGCCCGACCTGACCTTCCCGGCCAGGGGGGCGTAGCCTTTATTCCCGCTGTCCATCACCTTGTGAAGCGGAAGAGGGCGGTTGCCGCCGTGTCGCCACAGTCCCCCAGTAACGCATCGAGCCTCTCGACCGACGCAGACCAAGCGGGCAAGAACCCCGCTGCCGCGTTCGGCCCCAACGAGTGGCTCGTCGACGAGATCTATCAGCAGTACCTCCAGGACCCGAACTCGGTAGACCGTGCCTGGTGGGACTTCTTCGCCGACTACAAGCCGGGGACGGCTACCTCCCCGGCTCCGGCGGGCACTGCGGCCGCGGGGGCCGCAGGCGCCTCCGCCCCGGCACCCGCCGCCCCGGCTCCGGCCGCGCCCGCCGCTCCGGCCGCCCCGGCCGTGCCCGCGCCCGCGCAGGCTCCCGCGAAGCCCGCGGCCGCCGCTCCGGCGCCCGCCGCGGCTCCGGCGAAGCCCGTCGCCGCGGCCCCGGCCGCCAAGGCGAAGGCCGCTCCGGCCGCCGAGGCTCCCGGAGGTCCCGAGTTCGTGACGCTGCGCGGTCCCTCCGCCGCGGTCGCCAAGAACATGAACGCCTCCCTGGAGCTGCCCACGGCCACGTCCGTGCGCGCGGTCCCGGTGAAGCTGCTGTTCGACAACCGCATCGTCATCAACAACCACCTCAAGCGGGCCCGGGGCGGGAAGATCTCCTTCACGCACCTGATCGGCTTCGCGATGGTGCAGGCCATCAAGGCCATGCCGTCGATGAACTGGCACTACGCGGAGAAGGACGGGAAGCCCACCCTCGTCAAGCCCGCGCACGTCAACTTCGGTCTCGCCATCGACCTGGTGAAGCCGAACGGCGACCGCCAGCTCGTCGTCGCCGGCATCAAGAAGGCCGAGACGCTGAACTTCTTCGAGTTCTGGCAGGCCTACGAGGACATCGTCCGCCGCGCCCGCGACGGCAAGCTGACGATGGACGACTTCACCGGTGTGACGGTCTCCCTGACCAACCCCGGCGGCCTCGGCACCGTCCACTCGGTCCCGCGTCTGATGCCCGGCCAGTCGGTCATCATGGGCGTCGGCTCCATGGACTACCCCGCGGAGTTCCAGGGCACCTCCCAGGACACCCTGAACAAGCTCGGCATCTCGAAGGTCATGACGCTCACGTCGACCTACGACCACCGGGTGATCCAGGGCGCGGCCTCCGGCGAGTTCCTGCGGATCGTCGCGAACTTCCTGCTCGGCGAGCAGGGCTTCTACGACGGCATCTTCGCCTCGCTGCGCATCCCCTACGAGCCGGTCCGCTGGCTCAAGGACATCGACGCCAGCCACGACGACGACGTCACCAAGGCCGCCCGCGTCTTCGAGCTGATCCACTCCTACCGGGTCCGCGGCCACGTCATGGCCGACACCGACCCGCTGGAGTACCGCCAGCGCAAGCACCCCGACCTGGACATCACCGAGCACGGGCTCACCCTGTGGGACCTGGAGCGCGAGTTCGCGGTCGGCGGTTTCTCGGGCAAGTCCCTGATGAAGCTGCGCGACATCCTCGGCGTGCTGCGCGACTCGTACTGCCGCACCACCGGCATCGAGTTCATGCACATCCAGGACCCCAAGCAGCGCAAGTGGATCCAGGACCGCGTCGAGCGCCCCCACGCGCGCGTGGAGCGCGAGGAGCAGCTGCGCATCCTGCGCCGGCTGAACGCGGCGGAGGCCTTCGAGACCTTCCTGCAGACGAAGTACGTCGGCCAGAAGCGCTTCTCCCTGGAGGGCGGCGAGTCCGTCATCCCGCTGCTCGACGCGGTGATCGACTCCGCGGCCGAGTCGCGCCTCGACGAGGTCGTCATCGGCATGGCCCACCGCGGCCGCCTGAACGTCCTCGCCAACATCGTCGGCAAGTCGTACGCGCAGATCTTCCGCGAGTTCGAGGGCAACCTCGACCCGAAGTCGATGCACGGCTCCGGCGACGTGAAGTACCACCTGGGCGCCGAGGGCACCTTCACCGGCCTGGACGGCGAGCAGATCAAGGTCTCGCTGGCCGCGAACCCCTCCCACCTGGAGACGGTCGACCCGGTCATCGAGGGCATCGCCCGCGCCAAGCAGGACATCATCAACAAGGGCGGCACCGACTTCACGGTCCTGCCGGTGGCGATCCACGGCGACGCGGCCTTCGCGGGCCAGGGCGTGGTGGCCGAGACCCTGAACATGTCGCAGCTGCGCGGCTACCGCACCGGCGGCACGGTCCACATCGTCATCAACAACCAGGTCGGCTTCACCGCGGCCCCCGAGTCCTCGCGTTCCTCCATGTACGCGACGGACGTGGCCCGCATGATCGAGGCCCCGATCTTCCACGTGAACGGCGACGACCCGGAGGCCGTGGTCCGCGTCGCGCGGCTGGCCTTCGAGTTCCGCCAGGCGTTCAACAAGGACGTGGTGATCGACCTGCTGTGCTACCGCCGCCGCGGTCACAACGAGTCGGACAACCCGGCCTTCACCCAGCCGCTGATGTACGACCTGATCGACAAGAAGCGCTCGGTGCGCAAGCTCTACACCGAGTCCCTCATCGGTCGCGGCGACATCACCCTGGAAGAGGCCGAGCAGGCGCTCCAGGACTACCAGGGCCAGCTGGAGAAGGTCTTCACGGAGGTCCGCGAGGCCACCGCGCAGCCGACCGCCAGCGCCCCGTCCGACCCGCAGGCCGAGTTCCCGGTCGCGGTCAACACGGCGGTGTCCGCGGAGACCGTCAAGCGGATCGCCGAGTCCCAGGTCAACATCCCCGACCACGTCACCGTCCACCCGCGTCTGCTGCCGCAGCTCCAGCGCCGGGCGGCCATGGTCGAGGACGGCACCATCGACTGGGGCATGGGCGAGACCCTCGCCTTCGGCTCCCTCCTGCTGGAGGGCGTCCCGGTGCGCCTGGCCGGCCAGGACTCGCAGCGCGGTACGTTCGGCCAGCGCCACGCGGTGATCATCGACCGTCAGACGGGCGAGGACTTCACCCCGCTGCTGTACCTGTCCGAGGACCAGGCCCGCCTGAACGTCTACAACTCCCTGCTGTCCGAGTACGCGGCGATGGGCTTCGAGTACGGCTACTCGCTGGCCCGCCCCGACGCGCTCGTGATGTGGGAGGCGCAGTTCGGCGACTTCGTCAACGGCGCGCAGACGGTCGTCGACGAGTACATCTCCGCGTCGGAGCAGAAGTGGGGCCAGACCTCCGGCGTCACCCTGCTCCTCCCGCACGGCTACGAGGGCCAGGGCCCGGACCACTCGTCCGCCCGCCCGGAGCGTTTCCTCCAGCTGTGCGCGCAGAACAACATGACGGTCGCGATGCCCACGCTCCCGTCGAACTACTTCCACCTCCTGCGGTGGCAGGTGCACAACCCGCACCACAAGCCGCTGGTCGTCTTCACCCCGAAGTCGATGCTGCGTCTGAAGGCCGCGGCCTCGAAGGCGGAGGAGTTCACGAGCGGCCAGTTCCGCCCGGTCATCGGCGACGCGAAGGCCGACCCGGCCGCCGTGAAGAAGGTCGTCTTCTGCGCCGGCAAGGTCTACTACGACCTGGAGGCCGAGCGGCAGAAGCGCGGTGCCTCGGACCCCGCGGCCGCCGAGACGGCGATCATCCGTCTGGAGCGCCTGTACCCGCTGCCGGGTGCCGAGCTCCAGGCCGAGATCGCCAAGTACCCGAACGCGGAGAAGTACCTCTGGGCCCAGGAGGAGCCGGCCAACCAGGGTGCCTGGCCGTTCATCGCCCTGAACCTGATCGACCACCTGGACCTGGCCGTCGGCGCGGACGTGCCGCACGGCGAGCGTCTGCGCCGTATCTCGCGCCCGCACTCGTCGTCCCCGGCGGTGGGTTCGGCGAAGCGGCACCAGGCGGAGCAGGAGCAGCTGGTGCGTGAGGTGTTCGAGGCGTAGGCCCTCGCACACCCGCGACGCCTCGCGGCCCCGTCCCCGGCCCTTGTGGCCGGGGACGGGGCCGCGTTCGTTCCCCCACCGGGCGGGATAGCCTGGAGGGGTCGTTGACGCCCAGTTCTTTGCGGAGCATTCGTGTACTTCACCGACCGCGGCATCGAGGAGCTCGAGAAGCGCCGGGGCGAGGAGGAGGTCACCTTCGAGTGGCTCGCCGAGCAGCTCCGTACGTTCGTCGATCTCAACCCGGACTTCGAGGTTCCGGTGGAGCGTCTGGCGACGTGGCTGGCCCGGCTGGACGACGAGGACGACGACGAGTAGGGCGTGCCGCCCCGTGCCCTTCAGTCGCGTGGCCTGCCCAGGTCGTACAGCAGCCCCAGCGCCCCGTGGGCCAGGAGCAGCGTGCCCGAGGCGATCCAGCCGCCGTTGCGGCGCCGCAGGCCCCAGGCGGTGAGCGGGAGGCCCGCCGCCACCTGCGCGAGGGCGAGGGCCTGGGCGCCGGGGCTGCCCGCGTAGGGAAGCACGGGACCCGGAAGACCGCGCTCGTGCCCGCTGCCGGCGGTACCGGGCACCCTCGGCCCGGATTCCGTGCCGGTGGGCGCCGGGCGGGGTGTCTCCTGCCGGTCCGGCTCCTGGATCTCCTGTGCGCCGGGGCAGGACCGGGCGGCCTCCCGGAGGCGGTCGGCGGACTCACCGGGTACGAGACCCGGTGGCAGGGCGACGCCCGCCCGGGCGAGAACCGACAGCAGGCCGCCCAGCCGGGCCCGGGCGTCGGCCCCGAAGCCGGGACTGGAGCCGGGGCCGGTGCCGGAACGGGTCAGGGCCTCCAGGAGCGGCAGGTCGACGGCCGGATCGAGGCCCAGGCGGGCCGCGAAGGTGCGCATGGCCTCCTCCTCGCCGGCCGGGGTGCCGCCCGCGAGCCAGACGTAGCCGACGGGACGGCGGTAACCGGACCCGAGGGTGTAGCCGGCCCGGTCGGCGTCCCACCACAGCGCCAGGACGGGCCAGGGCGCGCCGACCGCCAGAGCGGTCGCCCAGCCGGTGGCGACGCGGTCGACCGGTTCGCCCTCCCGCCGCCACGGCCTGCCCTCGGGTACGAGGACGCTCCACGCCGCACCGGCCGCCGTGAGCAGGACACGGTCGCGCAGCAGGCGCGCGGCGGGGGCGACGGAGCCGGGGTCCGCCCGGCAGAGCAGCAGCGCGCCCGGGGCGGGGCGGCCCGGTCGGGCACGCGGCCCGAAGTCTTCCGTCGGCATGTTCACACGCTAGGACGATTCGTCGGCTCTGTGTGATCGGTGATCGCCAGAACGGGTGCCTCGACGGGTGCCTCGACGGGTGCCTCGACGGGTGCCTCGACAAGTGTCTTGACTTTCGACGTCCGCGATATATCGTGTTTGAAAGGAGACGCGATATGGCGCGTTCTTGCCGTCCTGGAGGTCCGCACCATGTCCGAGTGGTCCGTCGCAGAGCCGAGGAAGCTCACCTTCGACGAGCCGGTGAGCGAACTGCACGTGCGCATCGTCAACGGAACAGTGAACGTCGTGGGCACGGACGAGGGTTCCGCCCGCCTGGAGGTGTCCAGGGTCGAGGGGCCGCCCCTGGTCGTCACCCAGCAGAACGGCACCCTGACGGTGGCGTACGAGGACCTGCCGTGGAAGGGCTTCCTGAAGTGGCTCGACCACAAGGGCTGGCGGCGCAGCGCCGTCGTCTCCCTGGCCGTGCCGGCCCGTACCCGCGTCGAGGTGGGTGTCGTCGGGGCCACGGCCGTGGTCTCCGGCATCGACGGGCACGCCGAGGTGAAGGGGGTCAGCGGGGACACCACGCTGGTGGGACTGGCGGGCCCGGTCCGCGCGGACACCGTCTCGGGGAACGTGGAGGCCCAGGCCCTCAGCGGGGATCTGCGCTTCCACTCCGTCTCGGGCGACCTGACCGTGGTCGAGGCCGCCGGGTCCTGTGTGAAGGCCGACTCGGTGAGCGGCTCGATGATCGTCGACGTCGACTCGACGAGCAGCCCCGCGGAGATCAGCCTGACCAGCGTCTCCGGTGAGATCGCCATCCGGCTGCCGCACCCGGCGGACGCGCAGGTGGAGGCGAACACCGCGAGCGGCACCGTCTCCAACGCCTTCGAGGACCTCCGGGTCAGCGGCCAGTGGGGCGCCAAGCGGATCACCGGGCGGCTCGGCGCGGGCAACGGCCGGCTGAAGGCGACGACGGTCTCCGGGTCCATCGCCCTGCTGCGGCGGCCCCCCGCGGAGGACGAACCGTGGGAGGCGCCGGCCGAGGCGGCACCCGCGGACGGCACGACCGACAAGAAGGTGCTCTGACATGCCTCCCGTCTTCGCCCATGGCCGTCTGCGCCTCTACCTGCTGAAGCTGCTGGACGAGGCCCCGCGCCACGGCTACGAGGTGATCCGCCTCCTCGAAGAGCGCTTCCAGGGTCTGTACGCCCCGTCGGCGGGCACGGTCTACCCCCGACTGGCGAAGCTGGAGGCGGAGGGGCTGGTCACCCACACCACCGAGGGCGGCCGCAAGGTGTACGCCATCACGGACGCGGGCCGCGCCGAACTGGCCGACCGCAGCGGCGAACTGGCCGACCTGGAACTGGAGATCCGGGAGTCGGTCGCGGAGCTGGCCGCCGAGATCCGCGCCGATGTGCGCGGCGCCGCCGGTGATCTGCGCCGGGAGATGCGGGCGGCGGCCTCGGAGGCCCGGCGGGGTGGCTCGGCGGCGTCCGGGAAGCCCCGGACCGACGGCGACCACGGCGACTTCGGGGACTACGGCGACAAGGAGTCGTGGCGGGCCGCCAAGGAGGAGATGCGGCGCGTCAAGCAGGAGTGGAAGGAGCAGGCCCGCCGCGCCAAGGACGAGAGCCGCCGGGCCCGCGAGGAGGCCCAGCGGGCCCGACGGCAGGCGAAGGAGGCCCAGGACAAGGCCAGGGCCCAGGCCCAGGAGGAGTTGCAGCGCATCTCCCGGCGGGTCCAGGAGCAGGTGCAGGACCACTTCGAGCGGGGCGACTGGCCCACGGGCCTGCGGGAGGGCCTGACCGAACTCGCCAAGGAGTTCGGCGATTTCGGGAAAGAATTCGGTAAGGAGTTCGGCAGGGACCTCGGCTTCGGCCGTACCGGTGCCGGTGCGGGCGGCGGGGGGGCCGGCGCCGGGAAGGCGGCGCCCGGACCCGAGTACGGCCGCACACCGAAGGACTTCCCCGCCGACTACGAACCGGCCTGGGCCCACGAGGACCTCACCGGCGATCCGGCCCGCGATCTGGACCGGTTGCTCGACCGCTTCCGGGACGACATCCGTGACGCGGCCCGCGACCACGGCGTCACCGCGGACCAGCTCCATGACGCCCGCGGTCATCTGTCCGCGGCGGCGGCCCTCATCGGCGCGGTGCTGCGCACACCGAAGGCATGACAGCGGGCGAGCGCCGCACCGGCGCTCGCCCGCACCCGCCCCCCCCACCCGGACCGGCCCCTGCCCTGCCCTGCCCGCGCCTCAGCCGACCCGCGCCCGCGCCCGCCCCTCCCCCCGGAAGGCCTTCGCCCCAGCCGGTCCGCGCCTCCGCCCGCCCGCTCCTCAGCCGGCCTTCGCCTCGCCGGTTCCGGCGTCCGTTCCGGCGCCGGGGCCGTACAGCACCCGGGTGAGGGACTCATGGGTCACCCCGTGGTCGGCGAGGACCTCCGCCGGCACGCCGGGGCGCGCGGTGAGGGCGAGCAGCAGATGCTCGTCGCCGATCCGGCGGTCGCGCCGGCCGAGGGTGATGCGCAGCGACTCGGTGAGCAGATCCCTGGCGCCGCGGTCGAACAACCGCCGCCCGGTCCGCCGGCCGGTGGCACCGACCCGGCCGGAATCCGCCAGCACACCCTCCCCGTGCTCCTCCTCGATCCGCGCGACGATCTCCGCCAGGTCGATCCCCAGCCCGGACAGGGCGTCCGCGTCGGCCCGGGAGAGCCCGCCACGGCGGCGGGCCTCGCCCAGTTCCCGTACGACACCGTCCCGGCCCCCCGGCGGAAGGCCGAGCGCCGCCAGCGCGAAGGATCCGCGGCTGCCCTCGCGGTCGAGGAGGGCGAGCAGGACATGGGTCTCCTCGACCCGTTCCGCGCCCGCCCGTTCCGCGTGGGCAACCGCCCCCACCACCACCGCGCGGGCGTCCTGGGTGAAGCGTTCGAACATCACTGCCTCCCGTACTTCTTGTGCACGGCCTGCCTGCTGACTCCGAGTTCCGCGGCGATCTCCTGCCACGACCAGCCCTGATGGCGCGCACTGCGCACCTGCACCGCCTCCAGCTGCTCCAGCAGCCGGCGCAGCGCGGCCACCGCCCGCAGCCCGACCCGCGGATCGCGGTCGCCGGCTCGCTGGGCGAGATCCGTTGCTTCGGTCATGATGTCAACTTACGTTGACACATGAGTGATGTCAACCCACGTTGACATGCGAACGGCCGGCCCGGGAGCCGGGCCGGCCGTCGAGAGCACGCGGTCGAAGGATCAGGAGGCGGTCAGCACGATCTTGCCGAACTGGTCGCCCGCCTCCAGGCGCTCGAAGCCCTCCCGGGCCCGGTCGAGCGGAAGCACCTCGTCGATGACGGGGCGCACCCCGGTCGCGGCACAGAAGGAGAGCAGGTCCTCCAGTTCGTCCTTGGTGCCCATCGTCGAGCCGACGACCTTGAGTTCGAGGAAGAAGATCCGGGTCAGCTCGGCGTGCGAGGGCCGGTCGCCGCTGGTCGCGCCGGAGATCACCAGGGTGCCGCCGGGCCGCAGGGACTTCACCGAGTGCGACCAGGTCGCGGCGCCCACGGTCTCGATCACGGCGTCCACCCGCTGGGGCAGCCGCGCGCCCGACTCCAGCGCCTCCACGGCCCCGAGCTCCAGGGCCCGCTTGCGCTTGGCCTCGTCCCGGCTGGTCGCGAAGACCCGCAGCCCGGCCGCCTTCCCCAGCACGATGGCCGCGGTGGCCACCCCGCCGCCCGCGCCCTGGACGAGCACGGAGTCGCCGGGCCGCACGCCCGCGTTCGTGAAGAGCATGCGGTACGCCGTCAGCCAGGCCGTGGGCAGACAGGCGGCCTCCTCGAAGGAGAGCTCCTTGGGCTTGGGCAGCACGTTCCAGGTGGGCACGGCGACCTGCTCGGCGAAGGTGCCCTGATAGCGCTCGGTGAGGATGGAGCGGGGCTCCTTGGGGCCCACCCCGTGGCCGCTCTGGCCGATCACGGAGTGCAGGACGACCTCGTTGCCGTCCTCGTCGACACCGGCGGCGTCGCAGCCGAGGATCATGGGCAGCTTGTCCTCGGGCAGGCCGACGCCCCGCAGGGACCAGAGGTCGTGGTGGTTGAGGGAGGCGGCTCTGACGTCGACGACGCTCCAGCCGGAGCGGGCCTCGGGGGCCGGACGCTCCCCCAACTCCAGTCCGGAGAGCGGCTGGTCACGGTCGATTCGGGCGGCGTAGGCAGCGAACATGAAGCCGACGATAGGTTCCGGGGGCGGCGGGGGGAACCAGGACACGTTGTGACACACGCCCTCTTGCGCGGAACACGTCAGACGTAACGGCGGCGGGTACGTACGGCACCCGGGCGGCGGGCGCCGGAGGAACGGCGAGGGACGGAAGCACGGCGGAGGACGGACGAACGGCCCCGCCCTTGCGGGCGGGGCCGTTCGGTGGAACTCGGGGAGGCTCAGCGGCGAGCCACACCCTCCGCCCGCGCCGCCGCCGCGACCGCGGCGGTCACCGCGGGGGCGACCCGCTCGTCGAACGGCGAGGGGATGACGTAGTCGGGGGCGAGGTCGTCGCCGACGACGGCCGCCAGCGCCTCGGCCGCGGCGATCTTCATGCCCTCGGTGATCCGGGAGGCCCGCACCTGGAGCGCGCCCGCGAAGATGCCCGGGAACGCCAGCACGTTGTTGATCTGGTTCGGGAAGTCCGAGCGCCCGGTCGCGACGACCGCGGCGTACTTGTGCGCCACCTCGGGGTGCACCTCGGGGTTCGGGTTCGCCATGGCGAAGACGAAGGCGCCCTTCGCCATCGAGGCCACGGCCTCCTCCGGGACCGTACCGCCGGAGACACCGATGAAGACGTCGGCGCCGTCCAGCGCGGTCTCCAGCGTCCCGGAGATCCCGGCCTTGTTGGTGAACCCGGCCAACTCCCGCTTGACCGGCGTCAGGTCGTCACGGTCCCGGGAGACGACGCCCTTGCGGTCCGCGACCGCGACGTCCCCGATACCCGCTTCGACCAGCATCTTCGCGATGGCGACACCGGCCGCGCCCGCGCCCGAGATGACGGCGCGCAGGTCCCCGACCGCGCGTCCGCTCAGCCGCGCCGCGTTGCGCAGCGCCGCCAGCGTCACGACGGCCGTGCCGTGCTGGTCGTCGTGGAAGACCGGGATGTCCAGGCGCTCCTGGAGCCGGCGCTCGATCTCGAAGCACCGCGGCGCCGAGATGTCCTCCAGGTTCACCCCGCCGAACGACGGCGCGAGACGCACCACGGTCTCGATGATCTCGTCCACGTCCGTGCAGGCGAGGGCGATCGGAACCGCGTCCACGCCGCCGAACTGCTTGAACAGGATCGCCTTGCCCTCCATCACGGGCAGGGACGCCTCGGGACCGATGTCCCCGAGGCCGAGCACGGCCGTACCGTCCGTCACGACGGCGACCACGGACGACTTCCAGGTGTAGTCGTCGACCAGTTCCGGGTTCTCCGCGATCGCGGTGCACACGCGAGCGACGCCGGGGGTGTAGGCGAGGGACAGGTCGTCCTTGTCCCGGATCGGCACGGTGGCCTGCACAGCCATCTTGCCGCCACGGTGCAGAGCGAACGCGGGGTCGAAGGAATCGAGGGGCTCCGCACTGTCCCCCTGGTCCGTATTGTTCTTGCTGCGAGGATTGACGATCTCCGCTGCCACTGTGTCTTACCCCTTAGGTGTACATGGTTGAGGGTGGCCACTCCTGGTGAGGGGTGGGCGGGCATCGCGCACGGCCCAGTGAGGTGAGGCGTACGGGCACATACGCGCCGGGCGCGCCGCACACGCGCCCTGAGCCCCGGATGAGGGGTGTGAGGATCCTTCTTACCGGACGGACGCGGCCGAGGACGAGTCCATAACGCGAAGGTCACATGTGGTCTCGTACCAGTGAGATGACTCATGCTCGGAAATGGGGGCAAATCCTGGACAAAGGACCGAAGAGGAATCAAGCGTCCGCAACGGGCGCACCGAGACCGGCCACATGGCGAGACACGCCGCAGATTTTCCGGCCGGAAGGACGGATTCCCGTAGAAGGTCCGGTCGTGATGTCCGGCCTGGTGCAGTTCGGGGGTGTCCCGTTATCCGATTTTGACATGCCGACTCACCTGAATGACTGAATCCGAATGGCAGGATGCCGTAACCACACGAGGTCGCGACACCCGAAGGTGTGTGTTCTCGTCGACCCATCGGCAACTCCATCCACCCGCCGGAGGAACCCACCATGACCGCAGGCACCACCCGTCGTTCCACCGCCGCGCACACCCGGCTAGCAGCGGTCGGCGCGATCGCGGTCGCCGGCGCCCTGCTGCTCACCGGCTGCGGTGACCAGACGAAGGACAACGGCTCCGGAAGCAACTCCTCCACCGCCACCGCCTCGGCCCCGCTGGCCGACAAGCTGCCGCAGGCCGTTCGCGACGCCGGTGTCATCAAGGTCGGCTCCGACATCGCCTACGCGCCGGTCGAGTTCAAGGACAGCTCCGGCAAGACGGTCGGCATCGACCCCGACCTGGCCGACGCGATGGGCAAGCAGCTCGGAGTGAAGTTCGACTTCCAGAACGGCACGTTCGACACCCTGATCACCGGTCTGCGCTCCAAGCGCTACGACATCGCCATGTCCGCGATGACCGACACCAAGGACCGCCAGGACGGCATCGACTCCGACACCGGCAAGAAGGTCGGCGAGGGCGTCGACTTCGTCGACTACTTCACCGCCGGTGTCTCGATCTACACCCCCAAGGGCAAGGACCAGGGCATCAAGACCTGGGCGGACCTGTGCGGCAAGAAGCTCGTGGTGCAGCGCGGCACGGTCTCCGAGGACCTCGCCAAGGCCGAGTCGAAGAAGTGCACCGGTGGCAAGACGATCGCCCTCCAGTCCTTCGACAACGACCAGCAGGCCCAGACCCGGCTGCGCGCGGGCGGTGCCGACGCCGGCTCGTCCGACTTCCCGGTCGCCGCGTACGCGGTGAAGACCTCCGGCGGCGGCAACGACTTCCAGATCGTCGGCGAGCAGGTCGAGGCCGCGCCGTACGGCATCGCCGTGGCCAAGAGCAACACGCAGCTCCGCGACGCGATCCAGGCCGCCCTGGACGCCGTCATCAAGAACGGCGAGTACGGCAAGATCATCCAGAAGTGGGGCGTCGACGCCGGCGCCGTCACCTCGGCCGCCGTCAACGGCGGCAAGTGACCGCGCCGCGGCCGCTGAAAGGCAACACCCGTGACTGTTGAAAACACCAAGACGGACGGGCCGGTGGACGCGCCACCGGCCGGCCCGGAGGCCATCAAGGCCATCCCGGTCCGTCACTACGGGCGGTACGTCTCCGCCGTCATCGCGCTGGCCCTGATGGCCGGTGTGGTCTACGCGTTCTCCCAGGGCAAGATCAACTGGGGTGCGATCCCGGACTACTTCTTCGACGACCGCGTCCTCCAGGGCGTGGGCAAGACGCTCCTGATAACGGTGCTGTCGATGACGATCGGCATCGGCGGCGGCATCCTGCTCGCCGTGATGCGCCTGTCGAAGAACCCGGTGACCTCGTCCATCGCGTGGTTCTACATCTGGTTCTTCCGCGGCACCCCGGTCCTGGTGCAGCTCGTCGTCTGGTTCAACCTGGGCCTGGTCTTCGAGTACATCAACCTCGGTCCGCTCTACAAGGACCAGTGGTCGGACTTCATGACCCCGTTCCTGACCGCGCTGCTCGGCCTGGGCCTGAACGAGGCCGCGTACATGGCCGAGATCTGCCGCGCCGGTCTGCTCGCGGTCGACGAGGGCCAGACCGAGGCCGCGCACGCGCTGGGCATGAGCCACGCCAGGACGCTGCGCCGGATCGTCATCCCGCAGGCGATGCGCGTGATCGTGCCGCCGACGGGCAACGAGGTCATCAACATGCTGAAGACGACCTCGCTGGTGTCGGTCGTCCAGTACTCCGAGCTGTTCCGCGTCGCCCAGGACATCGGCCAGACCTCCGGCGCCCCCGCCGAGATGCTGTTCCTGGCGGCGGCCTGGTACCTGATGCTGACCTCGATCTTCAGCGTCGGCCAGTACTACCTGGAGCGGTACTACGCCCGGGGCTCCAGCCGTTCGCTGCCGCCCACGGTGTTCCAGAAGATCAAGAGCAACATGCTGTCCCTGAGCCGTCCGAAGGGAGGCCTGGCATGACCGAGACGAAGAGCGGCGCGGACACGCCCGTGCGGTCCTCCGCCGTCCCGATGGTCAAGGCCGAGGGCGTCCACAAGTCCTTCGGCCACGTCGAGGTCCTCAAGGGGATCGACCTGGAGGTGAAGACCGGCGAGGTGTTCTGCCTCATCGGCCCCTCCGGCTCCGGCAAGTCGACCTTCCTGCGGTGCATCAACCACCTGGAGAAGGTCAACGCCGGGAAGCTGTACGTCGACGGCGAGCTGGTCGGCTACCGCCAGAAGGGCGACAAGCTGTACGAGCTCAAGGACAGCGAGGTCGCGCTGAAGCGCCGGGACATCGGCATGGTCTTCCAGCGCTTCAACCTCTTCCCGCACATGACGGCCGTCGAGAACGTCATCGAGGCGCCGGTCCAGGTCAAGGGCGTCAACAAGGCCCAGGCCAGGGAGCGTGCGATGCAGCTCCTGGAGCGGGTGGGCCTGGCCGACAAGGCCGGGAACTACCCCTCCCAGCTCTCCGGCGGCCAGCAGCAGCGGGTGGCCATCGCCCGGGCCCTGGCCATGGACCCGAAGCTGATGCTCTTCGACGAGCCGACCTCGGCCCTCGACCCTGAGCTGGTCGGTGACGTCCTGGACGTCATGCGCGACCTCGCCGAGTCCGGCATGACGATGGTCGTCGTCACCCACGAGATGGGCTTCGCCCGCGAGGTCGGCGACAGCCTGGTCTTCATGGACGGCGGTGTGGTCGTCGAGTCCGGCAACCCGCGCGAGGTGCTGACGAACCCGCAGCACGAGCGGACCCAGGCGTTCCTGTCCAAGGTCCTGTAACCCGGCGCCGAGGGGCGACGCGGAGGGGGGCGGTACGGAGTTCCGTACCGCCCCCCTCCGCGTCCGGCCACCCGCTCGTTCCCCGGCGTCGGCAGCTCGCCCCTCGGCGTCGGCCGGCCCCTGGCGGCTCGCGGCTCGCGGCTCGCGGCTCGCGGCTACTTGAGCGCGAGCAGCAGGGTGTCCGAGGGCGAGCACCACACCGGGCGGGCCTCGCCGAAGCCCTTCTCGCGCAGCACGCGCGCGTGCCAGGCGGGGGACGGCATCTCGCCGTCGGCGTGCTCGCCGTAGATCTCGAAGCGGCGGGCGGTCGGCACGGCGAGGACCGGGTCCTGCGCGGCCACCTGCCACCACGCGGCCCAGTCGAGGGCACCGGCCTCCCTGGCCTGTTCCCTGCGGGCACGGCTCCAGGCGTGCTCGGCCGCGTTGATCCGCGGTGTGCCCTCGTCGATCATGTGGTCCGCGTTCATGAAGACACCGCCGTCGCGGACGAGTTCCGCGATCCGGCCGTAGAGGGCCGCGAGGGGTTCCCGGTGCAGCCAGTGCAGGGCGGTGGCGGTCAGCACGGCGTCGTACGAGTCGTACGGCAGCCGCGCCGGCCAGTCGGGGTCCTTGAGGTCGGCCGTGACGAAGGAGACCCGCCCGTCGCCCGCGAAGGTGCCCTCGGCGATGGCGAGCAGGGCCGGGTCGAGGTCGACACCCGTGCTGGTGGCCCCGGGGAAGCGGGCGAGCAGCCGCGCGGTGATGCTGCCCGTGCCGCAGGCCAGGTCCAGTACGCGCGGGGTGGTGCCGACGAGCGCCTCGACCATGTCGAGCATGATCCGGAAGCGCTCCTCGCGGTCCGGCATGTACCACTCCTGCTGCCGGTCCCAGCTCTCCTGCCAGGCCGGCCAGTCCGCGCCGTTCGCTCCGGTGGTACCCGTCGTGGTCGTGTCCGCGTTCGTCACCGCATCCTCCGTCGCAGGCTCCAACGTAATACCCTGCATCCACGACCGGCTGTTACCCCGACCGCATCCAAGACCATAGAGCGCCTCCGTAAGGACTACAAGTGGAACTGGCCTATTACTCGGATTACGCCGTCCGTCTCGTCAACAGCGAGGAGCCGGCCCGGGGCAACGACTCGCTGACCTCGGTCGGGGCCGTCCGCGACCTCTTCGGCGGCAACCAGTCGGCGGCCCGGCGCGCCACCGACGCGGACGTCACGCGCTTCCGTTCGGTCCGCGCCCGGCTGCGCGCGGTCTTCGAGGCGGCGGACACCGGCGACGAGACCCTCGCGGTGGACCTGCTGAACTCGCTGCTCCTGGAGTTCCCGGTGAGCCCGCAGATCTCCGGGCACGACTTCCGGGACGACGACGGCCGCCCGCTGTGGCACATGCACCTGGCGGACCACCCGTCGAACGCGACCGCGGGCTATGCCGCGATCGCCGCGATGGGGCTCGCCTTCCATCTCACCGAGTACGGCGTCGACCGGCTCGGCCTGTGCGAGGCCGCCCCCTGCCGCAACGCCTACCTGGACACCTCGACCAACCGGTCGCGGCGCTACTGCTCCGACCGCTGCGCGACCCGCGCCAACGTGGCCGCCTACCGCGCCCGCAAGCGCCAGGAGGCGGACCGGTCGGAGAGGACCGGCCTGGCGGCCGACAGCACCCACCGCAGCAGCGCGAAGGGCGCCCGCTGATCGGGCCTGCGCGGCCGGAAGCGGAAACAGACCCGGCCCATGATCAGGTCGTCGGGCACCACGCCGTAGTCGTTGCTGTCGTTGCCGGCGAACGAGTTGTCCGCGAGCACCCACCAGCCGCCCTCGCGCCGCTGGGTGGCGCGCTTGACGATGAGCAGGTCCTGCTGGAGGGGATGACGCAGGACGACGATGTCACCGGGCCTGATCCGGCCCCGGTGACGCACCACCAGCTGGTCGCCGTGGTACAGCGTCGGCACCATCGACGGCCCGGTCACCTCGGCCAGCCCGAAAGGCTGCCCCGCCCGCCCGCTCTCGGTCTCCTGCGACAGCTCCGGCATCACCCGGCACCTCCCCGGTCGGTCCTCCACCAGTCCCAGTGTGACCCCGGACTTTTGCCCTAAGCCCATGGGGGCACTCGCGAAAACCGGTCCCCCAGGGAGTAATGTCCCACCTGAGAAGACGATCACGAGGAAGGAACGCTCCATGCTTTCCCGCCTGTTTGCCCCCAAGGTCAAGGTCAGCGCGCACTGCGACCTGCCCTGCGGCGTGTACGACCCGGCCCAGGCCCGCATCGAGGCGGAGTCGGTGAAGGCTGTCCAGGAGAAGATGGCCGCCAACGACGACCCGCACTTCCAGGCCCGCGCGACGGTCATCAAGGAGCAGCGCGCCGAGCTCGCGAAGCACCACGTGTCCGTGCTGTGGAGCGACTACTTCAAGCCCCCGCACTTCGAGAAGTACCCGCAGCTGCACCAGCTCGTCAACGACACGCTGAAGGCCCTGTCGGCCGCCAAGGCCTCGACGGACCCGAAGACCGGTGAGAAGGCTCTCGAGCTCATCGCCGAGATCGACAAGATCTTCTGGGAGACCAAGAAGGCCTGATCCCGTATCAAGCCCTTCGGCCCGCGGCCCACTTGAGCGCGGCGCCTCCCCTCCGCACCCGGTTCGCCCGGGACGCCCCTCGCGGCGTCCGGGGCGGCCGGGTGCGGTGCTCCACGGGGTGCGCGAGGTGCCGTGAGGGCCGTGCACATGACGATTCGGACACCCCGCCCCTTCCTTCATTGAATCCTCATATACCTTTCCTTGCGTCATACATGTGATGTACATGAGCAGGCAGGGGCAGGGGCGGGGCATGAGACGTCGTGGGTGGGGTGCGGCCGTTCTGGCGGTCGCGGCAGTGACCGGGACGCTGGTCGTCCAGGGGATCGGCGACGGAGACGGCGGTTCGGGGGACGGGGGGAAGTCCGGGCCGATCCGGACCAGTGCGACGACGGCCTCGCTGACGGTGACCGGGGACGGCACGTCCGCCCGGCTGGACCGGCGCGACACCGCGCCCTTCAGCCTGCTCGGGGTCAGCTGGACCGACCCGGCCGCGCACGTGACCGGCACCATCGAGGCCCGGGCCCGGAGCACGGCGAGCGGCACGTGGTCGAAGTGGCAGCGACTCGACGGCAACAGCGGGGACGGCGCGCAGGACGCGTCCCGCGGCGGCACCGCCCCGATGTGGTTCGGCCCGTCCGACGGGGTGGAGGTGCGGATGTCCGGCCGGGCGTCGCAGCGGCTCCCCGGGGGCCTGCGGGTGGCCATGATCGACCCCGGCAGCGGTACGACCTCCCAGGTGGAGCCCGCCGGCTTCGTGCTGGACCCGGTCGACCCCACCGACACCACCGACCCGGTCACCCCGGACCCGCCGGCGCCGGCCTCCGCCGACCCGACCGCGTCCGAGTCCACCGATCCCCCGCCGGCCGGGACGACCTCCGCCGCGCCCGCGGAGACGGCGACCTCGACCGAGAGCCCGAGCGGCGCCCCCACCGCCTCCGCGCCGGACCCGACCGCGCCGAGCGCGTCGGCGGCGTCCGTGCCCCCGGCCCCGGCGTCCACCGCGCCCCGCCCGCCGATCGCCTCACGACAGGACTGGGGCGCCGACGAGTCCATCAGCCCCGAGGCGCCCGGCTATCTGCCCGGCGGGAAGATCAAGGCGGTGGTGCTCCACCACACCGCCACCTCCAACGACTACACCTGCGCCCAGGCACCGGCCGTCATCCGGTCCGTCTACGCCTACGACGTGCAGGAGCTGACCTGGAAGGACATCGGCTACAACTTCCTCGTCGACAAGTGCGGCACGATCTACGAGGGCCGCAAGGGCGGGGTCGACCGGCCGGTGATGGGCGCGCACGCCTACGGCTTCAACTCCGAGACCACCGGTATCGCCATCATCGGTGACTACAGCACCCTCGCCCCGTCGAAGGAGGCGATGACCTCGGTCGCCCGGCTCGCCGCGTGGAAGCTCGGCCAGTACGGCGTGGACCCGACCGGCACCGCCAAGCTCACAGCCGGTGCGGCCGGGCCGAACTACTTCCGGGAGACGTGGGCCGCGGGCGCCACGAGGACCCTCCCCGTCATCCACGGCCACCGCGACGGCTACAACACCGTGTGCCCGGGTGACGCCTACTACAACCTGCTGCCCACGATCCGCGCCTGGGCGGGCGGACCGGTCGAAGGACTCACGCTGGACTCGGTCACCGGCGACGGAACGTCCGGCACCACCGTGCTCACCAGCGGCGCCGTCACCCTGAAGTGGTCGGCCACCACCCCGGCCGCGCTGGTCAGGCAGTACGACGTGCTGGTCGACGGCAAGGTCGCGGCCACCGTCGCCGGATCCGCCGGCTCCGCCCGGGTGGACCTGACGGCGGGCACCCACAAGGTCGCCGTACAGGGCATCCACCAGTCCGGCTGGGCCGCGCTCACCTCGGACGTCACCGTGCTCGTCCAGCCCGCCCCGGCCACCACGGACGCCACCACCCCGGCCGCCACACCCACCGCCACGCCCACCACTCCGGCGCCGGTCACCACACCCACCACGAAGCCCACCACCACACCCACCGCCACCGCCGACAGGACCCCGCCCGCCTTCTCCACCAAGCCGAACCTCGCCCTGGGGCTCGGCACGGTGAGCACCACGGCCGTCCCGCTCGCCCTGAAGTGGAAGGCCACCGACGCGGGCGGCCTGAAGGAGGTCCGCCTCACCGCGCCGGTCGCGAAGACGTACGGCCCGACGGTCCTGAGCGCGAACCTCACCGCCAAGCCCGGTGTGACGACGACCTGGAAGATGACCGCGTACGACCGGGCGGGCAACACCGCCTCGGCCTCCGTGAGCGGCACCCCCGTGCTCCTCCAGGAGACCTCGGCCACCAAGGCGGGCACCTGGACGGCCAAGTCGTCCACCAGCTACCTGGGCGGCAAGTCGTACGGCAGCTCCACCAAGAACGCCTCGCTGAGCTGGACCTTCACCGGCCGCTCGGCGGCCCTGGTGGTCTCGCGCGCCGCGACCTCCGGCCAGGTGTACGTCTACGTGGACGGCGTGAAGACCGCCACCGTGGACCTGAGGTCGACGACGACGAAGTACCGCGACGCGATCTGGACGAAGACCTGGTCCGCCAGTGCCAAGCACACGGTGAAGATCGTGGTCGTCGGCACCGCGGGCCGCCCGACCGTCACCACCGACGGGCTGGTCTACCTCAAGTAACCGGTCCGCCCGAAGCGACCGGCCGGGCCACCCGGCGGGGGCCACCGTGCCATGCTGGTGCGGTGGCCCTCGAAGATCTGGTCCGGTTGCGGCAGGCCCGCGACCGCATGGACCGCGAGTACACCGAGCCGCTCGACATCGCCGCGCTCGCCCGTACCGCGCTGATGTCCCCCGGACACTTCCAGCGCAGCTTCCGGGAGGCGTACGGCGAGACGCCGTACGCCTACCTCATGACCCGCCGGGTCGAACGCGCCAAGACCCTGCTGCGCCGCGGCGACCTCAGCGTGACCGAGGTGTGCATGGCGGTCGGCTGCACGTCGCTGGGCTCCTTCAGCTCCCGGTTCACCGAGCTGGTCGGCGAGACCCCGAGCGCCTACCGGGCCCGCTCGCACGGCCCGCACGACGAGGACCTCGCGGCGATCCCGCCCTGCGTGGCGCGCACCCTCACCCGCCCGAGACGATCGTTAGGTTCGAGACCATGGACCTGAAACTCAAGCAGTGCTTCATCGCCGTGGACGACCACGACAAGGCGCTCGCGTTCTACCAGGACGTCCTCGGCATGGAGGTGCGCAACGACGTCGGCTTCGAGAACATGCGCTGGGTGACCGTCGGCTCGCCGCTCCAGCCGGACGTGGAGATCGTGCTGGAGCCGCCGGGCGCGAGCCCGGACGCCTCCCCGGCCGACAAGGAGGCGATGGCCCGGCTGCTGGCCAAGGGCATGCTGCGCGGGGTCATCTTCACCACCACCGACTGCGAGGCGCTGTGCGAGCGCGTCCAGGACGCCGGTTACGACCTGCTCCAGGAGCCGACGGACCAGCCGTACGGAGTGCGCGACTGCGCGTTCCGGGACCCGGCGGGGAACATGCTGCGGTTCATCGAGCGGCACGACTGACCGACGTCGTGGGGCAGTTGCCTACGATCACCGCATGGACATCCGCTGGACGTACGCCTTCGTGGACCGGCCCGCCGCGCAGTCGGCCCGGACCCACGCCTTCTGGACCGCCGTCACCGGCACCGAACTGTCGGAACCGAGGGGCGAGCACGGCGAGTTCGCGACCCTGCTGCCGGAGGGGGCCGACGCCTGCGTGAAGGTGCAGGGGGTCGCCGCCGGGGACGGCGGCGCGCACTTCTGCCTCTGTGTCGAGGACGTGGCGGAGTCCGCGGCCGAGGCGCTGCGGCTCGGCGCGCGGACGGTCGCCGAGCACGCGGGCTGGACCGTACTGCGCTCGCCCGGTGGGCCGTTGTTCTGCGTGGTGCCGTGGCACGGCGAGGCGGTCCGGCCTCCCGTGGTGCGGGGCAGCCGCCTCGACCAGGTCAGCCTCGACCTGCCGCCGTCGGTGTACGAGGCCGAGGTCGCCTTCTGGAGCGCCCTGTTGCCCGGCTGGGACGCACGGCCCGGCTCGCTCCCCGAGTTCCATGTGGTCGCGCCGCCGGCCGGGCTGCCGGTGCGCATCCTGCTGCAACGCCTGGACGAGGAGCGCCCCGCCTCCGCCCATCTGGACCTGGCCTGCGCGGACATCGAGGCGACCGTCACCCGGCACGAACGGCTGGGCGCGGTCACGGTGTCCCGCCACCGGCACTGGACGGTGATGCGGGACCCGGCCGGCGGCACGTACTGCCTCACCGGCCGCGACCCGGAGACCGGCGGCCTGCCCCACCGCGCCGGTTAGGGACCGGTCACTTCCAGGTCTCCACGTCGACCACGGCGTCCACCGGGATGGGCCCGTACACGTGCGGGAACTCCTCGCCGCCGGGCTCCGGAGCCTCGTACTTCACCGGTACGCCGAGCCGGGCGGGGTCCACGACCAGGACCACCAGGTCGTCGGGGGCGTCCGGCGCGCCGTACAGGAACGCGGCCACCCGCGGGAGTTGGGCCCGGGTCGAGCAGTGGATGAAGCCCTCCTCGGCGAGGGTGCGACCACGGGTCGACATCGCGTACGCGCCCGCTTCGCGGGCCGCGTCCCACAGGGCGCGTTCGGTGATGTGCAGGAGGTACGGGTGTTCGGCCATGGGAGCACGCTAGCCCTTCGGGCGGACCACGGTCGGACCACGAGCGGTGCGCTGCCCGGCCGGATTTCCTCCCGACGGGTCCGGCACGTTCCGGTCGACCGGTTCAGGGGTCTTCAGCGTGGCGGCTCGTACGGCCGGTCGCCGGCCCGGTCACGGGGTCCGCCGCGGGGCCGGTCACCGGATCGGTGGCGACACCGGCCGAGGCACCGGCAGCACGGTCGGGTGCGGAGCCGGGTGCGGGTGCGGGTGCGGAGCCGGGTGCGGGTGGGGGGCCGGGTGCGGGACCGCTCGCGGAGCCGGGGTCCTCCGTCGGCACGGCGCCGCCACCGGCGTACGCCTCGCAGGCGCGGTTCCGGCACGGGCCGGGACCCCACACCGGCACCCAGACGCCCAGCGTCTTGTACCGCCGGGCGGCCGCCCGGACGGGCTGTCCACAGACGGGACAGACATGTTCGTCTCTGTCCATGCCATCAGCGTAGGGCGGACGCGCGCTCGGCGCTCCCGGCCGCGACCGCCCCGTCGGCGGACCGCGGGCCCCGCACCCCGTGGGGAGGTGCGGGACCCGCGGGACCGGACCCCCCTCGCCGTCGTGGGACGACGGGGTCGGGAGCCGGGTGGCCCCGCCGACTCCGGAGCCACCCGGCCGACGCTCAGTCGCTGCGCCGGGTCACGTACTCGGCCAGGGCGAGCAGGCCGCCCGCGGACTCCGGCTCCGGAATCACCCGGGCCAGTTCGCCCATCGCCCGGGACATCCGGTCGGCCGCCTGGCTCTGCGCCCAGTCCCGGCCGCCGGCCCGCTCCACGGCGAGCGCGATACGCGCCGTCCCCGCACCGTCCGCCGTCCCGCACGGCACCGCGTACAGCTCGGCCAGTTCGGCGGCGGCCGGTGTGCCGGAGGTCAGCGCGGCGACCACGGGCAGCGACTTCTTGCGGGCGGCCAGGTCCGCGCCGGCCGGCTTGCCCGTGCGGTTCGGGTCGCCCCAGATGCCGATCACGTCGTCGATGAGCTGGAAGGCCAGCCCGGCCTGGCGGCCGAACGTGTCGAGCGCGTCGACCTCGTCCTCGGCGGCCCCCGCGTACAGCGCGCCCAGGGCGCAGGCGCACCCCAGGAGCGCTCCCGTCTTGGCTTCGGCCATGGCGAGCACCTCGTCGAGGGTGACGTCGGCCGGGTCGCGGCGCTCCAGCGCCGTGTCCGCCTGCTGTCCGGCGCACAGTTCGACCACACACGCGGCGAGCCGGGCGGCAGCCGCCCCGGACGCCGGGTGCGGGTCCTCGGCGAGCAGCCCGAGCGCCAGCGCCTGGACGGCGTCTCCGGCGAGGATGGCGTCGGGGTCGCCGAACACGGTCCAGGCGGTGGGCCGGTGCCGACGCGTGGTGTCGCGGTCCATCACGTCGTCGTGCAGCAGCGTGAAGTTGTGGATCAGCTCCACCGCGGCGGCCGCCCGCACGGCGCTCTCCCGCGCGCCCGGCCCGCCGAGCGCGGCGGCCGCGGTGAGCACGAGCGCGGGGCGTATCGCCTTGCCCGCGTGGGCCGCCGCCGGTGTGCCGTCGGCGTGCTCCCAGCCGAAGTGGTAGAGCGCGACCCGGCGCATGGAACCGGGCAGCGAGTCGAGAGCCGCCCGCAGCCCGGGGTCGACCGAGGCCCGCGCCCGCTCCAGGATCGCCGCCGCCTCGTGCCCGTCGGCGGGACCGGGCCGCCCGTTCCCCGGGGTCGCGACGGTCGTCCGCTTTACGAGCGTCTCGGTTCTCCCCCGGGTCGTGAACTCGGTCATGGAATCCCCCCTCGAAGCAGCGGCGCACGGTGACGCGTCGGACGCTTCCGCCCCGGCCGGGCGCGCCCCCCTGGAGCGCACCCGGCCGGACGGGCCGGAACCCGAGGCCCCGGCAGTCGAGTTCACCGCCAGCGGCCGATCTCGACGTTCTCCAGGACGCCGAGCGCGTCCGGCACCAGGACCGCGGCCGAGTAGTAGGCCGTCACCAGGTAGTTGATGATCGACTGTTCGTTGATGCCCATGAACCGCACCGACAGGCTCGGCTCGATCTCGTCCGGGATGCCGGACTGCCGCAGACCGACGACGCCCTGGTCCTCCTGCCCCAGGCGCATCGCGATGATGGAGCTGGTCCGGGCCTCGGTGACCGGAATCTTGTTGCACGGGTAGATCGGGACGCCACGCCAGGTGGGGATGCGGTTCCCGCCGACGTCGATCGTCTCGGGGACGAGTCCGCGCTTGTTGAGTTCACGGCCGAACGCGGAGATCGCGCGCGGATGGGCGAGGAACAGCTTCGTACCGCGTCGCCTGCTGAGCAGTTCGTCCATGTCGTCGGGGCTGGGGACGCCGTCGTGCGGCTGGAGCCGCTGGTCGTACTCGCAGTTGTGGAGCAGCCCGAACTGGCGGTTGTTGACCAGCTCGTGCTCCTGGCGTTCCTTCAGCGCCTCGACGGTGAGCCTCAACTGCTGCTCGGTCTGGTTCATCGGCTGGTTGTAGAGGTCCGCCACACGCGTGTGGATGCGCAGGACGGTCTGGGCGATGCTCAGTTCGTACTCGCGCGGCCTGGCGTCGTAGTCGACGAAGGTGTGGGGGATCTCGGCCTCGCCGGAGTGGCCGGCCGCGAGGTCGACGGCCTTCTCTCCGTACTTGTTGGTGCGTTGCTCCGGGATGGCGCGCAGCCGCCCGATGTGCTCACCCAGCGTGTCCGCGCGCTCCGCGACCTGGTCGAGGTCCTGGCGGGACAGGATCAGGACCGTGCACGCGGTGTCCGCGCGGGCGGTGTACTCCCAGATGGCGTCCGGGTCGATCAGCGCCGCCTCGCCGAAGTACGCGCCGTCGGCGAGGACGCCCAGCACGGCGTCGTCGCCGTAGGGGCCGGTGCCGACCTTCTCCACCCTGCCGTGCGCCAGCAGGTACACCTCGTCCGTGCGGCTGCCGAACGAGGCGATCAGCTCGCCCGGGGCGTACTCCCGCTGCCGGCAGCGCTGGGCCAGCTCGGCGAGCACCTCCTCGTCCTCGTAGTCCCGCAGGGCGGGCAGTTCGCCCAGCTCGGCGGGGATGACCTCCACCCGGTCCCCCGTCTTCACGAACGTGATGCGGCCGTCGCCGACCGCGTAGGTCAGGCGCCGGTTCACCCGGTACGTGCCGCCCTGCACGTCCACCCAGGGCAGCATGCGCAGCAGCCAGCGCGAGCTGATCTCCTGCATCTGGGGAGCGGACTTGGTGGTGGTGGCCAGGTTCCGCGCTGCGGCCGTGCCGAGGCTCTGCTGCGGCTTGCCCTGATCCGTGCGGACCTCTTCGCCTACCGACATTCTGAATTGCCCTCCCGGTCATGCACCGGTGCCGTTCGCACCGGGCACCGATCTCGCGACCAGCCTTCCATCACGGAGCGTGGCGGTGCTATTACCCGAAAGAGCGGGAATGGATCACCGGGCGGCGGGGCAGGAAGAGGGATCCCGAGCGGCCGTCCCCGCCGCCGTGCCCGGGGGGGTGGGTGACCCGATCAGGACAGGTGTCCGACAATGGCGGGGTGACCGGCTCCGACCTCTTCGCCGCCCTGCGGCCCCGGCTGCCCTCGCCGCTCCAGGAGGTCGAGGACGTCCGCTTCGCCCGGCACGGCGTCCGGCTGCTGCTCAAGCGGGACGACCTGATCCACCCGGAGCTGATCGGCAACAAGTGGCGCAAGCTGGCGCCGAACCTCGAAGCGGCGGCGGGGCGGCCGATCGTCACGTTCGGGGGCGCGTACTCCAACCATCTGCGCGCCACCGCCGCGGCCGGCCGGCTCCTGGGGCTGCGCACGACCGGCGTGGTCCGGGGGCAGGAGCTGGCCGACCGGCCCCTCAACCCCTGTCTGGCCCGCTGTGCGGCCGACGGGATGCGGCTGCACTTCGTCGACAGGTCGGCGTACCGCGCGAAGGCCGAGCCGCGGACCCTGGCCGCGATCCTGCGGGCGGCCGACGCCGAGGACGCCCATGTCGTCCCCGAGGGCGGCAGCAACGCCGAGGCGGTCCGGGGCTGTGTCCCCCTCGGCGGTGAGCTGAGCGGCCTCGCCGACGTGGTCGCGGTCGCCTGCGGCACCGGCGGCACCCTGGCCGGCCTGGCCGCCGGGCTCGCTCCCGGCCAGCGCGCCTTGGGCGTACCGGTCCTCAAGGGCGGCTTCCTGGCCGCCGAGACCCAGGCGCTCCAGGAGCGGGCGTTCGGCCGCCGTCGCGGCGCCTGGTCCCTCGACGACCGCTTCCACTTCGGCGGCTACGCCCGTACCACCCCCGAACTCGACGCCTTCGCCGCGGACTTCGAACAGCGCCACGGCCTGCCCGTCGAGCGTCTCTATGTCGCCAAGTTGCTGTACGGACTTGTCGCCCTCGCCGACGAGGGCCGGCTGGCGCCGGGAAGCACCCTCGCGGCGGTGATCACCGGCCGCCCGTGACGGGCGGGCGCCCGCCCGTCACGATGTCCGTCACGACGCCCGTCACGGCCGGCCGGAGCCCCCGCACGGGCCCCCGCCCGTCCGCGCCCACCCCGGCCGCGGGGGTGGCCGCGCACAGCCGCTCCCGCCCGCCGCGCGCGGGTGCTCACGCCGCCTCCCGGTAGGCCGCCGCCTCCTCCAGGTCCAGCCGGCGCAGCAGGGTGCGCAGCATCTCGTCGTCGATGTAGCGGCCGTCGCGCAGCTTCACGAAGACCTCGCGCTCGGTGCCGATCATCTCCCTCGACAGCCGGCGGTAGGTGTCGTCGACGGTCTCGCCGGTGACCGGGTTGGCCTGGCCGAGCCGCTCCCAGACGGCGTTGCGGCGGCGCTCCAGGACCATGCGCAGACGGTCGGCGAGCGGGGGCGGGAGGGCGTTGCGCTCGTCGGCGAGGAGCTCCTCCAGATGCCGCTCGGCGGCCCGGGAGGCCTGCGCCTGCGCGTTGGCCTCGGCGAGGGTCGCGGCCTGCGGGTCGGGCTCGGGGAGCTTCAGCAGCCGGATCAGCGGGGGCAGGGTCAGCCCCTGCACCACCAGCGTGCCGATGACGGTGGTGAAGGTCAGGAAGAGGATCAGGTTGCGCTGCGGGAAGGGCGCGCCGCCGTGGTGCACGGTCATCGGGATCGAGAAGGCGATGGCCAGCGAGACCACGCCGCGCATCCCGGCCCAGGAGGTGATCATCGCCCCCTTCCAGGTGGGGTTCTCCTCGCGTTCCCGGATCCGCGCCGACAGCAGTCGCGGCAGGAAGGTCGCCGGGTACACCCACACGAACCGGGCCGCGACGACCACCAGGAAGAGGACCACCGCGTACCAGGCGGCGTCGACGCCCTCGTCCGCGCCGAGTCCGCGCAGGACGACGGGGAGCTGGAGGCCGATCAGCGCGAAGACCGCCGACTCCAGGACGAAGGCGACCATCTTCCACACCGCCTCCTCCTGGAGCCGGGTGGCGAAGTCGACCTCCCACGCGCGGTGTCCCAGGTAGAGGGCGACGACGACCACGGCGAGGACCCCGGAGGCGTGGAACTGCTCGGCGACCGCGTAGGCGACGAACGGGATCAGCAGGGACAGCGTGTTCTGCAGGAGCGGTTCCGTCAGGTGCGTGCGCAGCCAGTGCAGCGGCGCCATCAGGACCAGGCCGACCCCGACGCCGCCGACCGCCGCGACCAGGAACTCGCCGACCCCGCCGGCCCAGGTGGCGCCCTCGCCCACGGCGGCCGCGAGGGCCACCTTGTAGGCGGTGATGGCGGTGGCGTCGTTCAGGAGCGACTCGCCCTGGAGGACCGTGGTGATCCGGGAGGGCAGCCCGACCCGGCGGGCCACCGCCGTGGCCGCGACCGCGTCCGGCGGCGCCACCACCGCGCCCAGCACCAGCGCCGCGGTCAGCGGCATCTCCGGCACGATCCGGTACACCGCCCAGCCGACCACGAAGGTCGCGAAGAGCACGTACCCGACCGACAGCAGCGCCACGGGACGCAGCTGGGCGCGCAGGTCGAGGTAGGAGCTGTCGACGGCCGACGTGTACAGCAGCGGGGGCAGCAGCAGCGGCAGGACGACGTCCGGGTCGAGGGTGTAGTCCGGCACCCCCGGCAGATACGACACCATCAGGCCGACCGCGACCAGCAGCAGCGGCGCTGGCACCGGGGTGCGCCGGGCCGCCGCGGCGATCGCGGCACTTCCCGCCACCAGCAACAGCAGTGGCATCACGTCCATGGTCCTCGCCCGCCCTCGTTTTCCGCGCCGCCGACCGTGCGGCCGTCGTAATCTGGCAATCATGAAACAGTGCACGCACTCGGACGCACTCCCGCACCCGGAACCCGAGGCGCTCACCGCCACGTGTCCGGAGTGCCTGACGGCCGGCACGCACCCGGTGCAGCTGCGCCTGTGCCTGACGTGCGGCCATGTCGGCTGCTGCGACTCGTCGCCGGGGCGGCACGCCACAGGACATCACACGGACTCCGGCCACCCCGTGATGCGGACCTTCGAGCCGGGTGAGGACTGGCGTTGGTGCTTCGTGGATCACGTCCTCGTGTGACCCTGGACGGGCGCCCGCGAGACCGTCCGACGGGTACGGTTCGACCGTCTGACGTCTGGGTACGTCAACCCGGCGCCCGCTCTTCCCATTTGGGCCCGCAGACCCCTAGCCACGGAGCGTGTCCGTAGGTTTACTATGAGTGACAGCAAGGGGTTGGGGTCCGGGGGACAGCAAAGTCGGGAGCGCGATAGCGTCACCGCTGAACCACACTTCGTGTCACCCCGGGGGGCGACCCTCGGCCCCGAATAGCTTGTACCACCTTGGAGGTGAGGGTGTCCCAGATCGCAGGCGAGCCCGCGACCCAGGACTTCGTGGAAGTCCGGCTGCCGGCTGCGGGTGCCTACCTGTCGGTGCTGCGGACGGCCACGGCCGGCCTCGCGGCCCGTTTGGACTTCACCCTGGACGAGATCGAGGACCTGCGCATCGCCGTGGACGAGGCCTGCGCGATCCTGCTCCAGCAGGCCGTGCCGGGCTCCGTGCTCAGCTGCGTCTTCCGACTCGTCGACGATTCGCTCGAAGTGACCGTCTCCGCGCCGACCACCGATGGTCACGCTCCGTCACGGGACACCTTCGCCTGGACCGTGCTGTCCGCGCTCGCGGGCAAGGTCTCCTCCGCCGTGGACGACGACAAGACCGTGTCGATCAGCCTCTACAAACAGCGCGGCGCGGGACCCGGGCCGGCGTGAGGAACGGGGACGGGCCGGTGCGGGACGAAGAGCGCGGCGCACGGGGGCTGCCGGCCGAGAACACCGACCTGGACGACTCCCGGCGCATGGCGGACGGCATCGACGGAATCCCCGAGCCGGCCCGGCCGCATCCGGAGGAGCACGCCTCGGAGGCCGGTCTCCCGGACGACGACGGGCAGCGGGATCGGGAAGGTGCCGTGCAGAGCGCGCCTCGGGAGCGGCGGTCCGGGGCCTTCCCCGGCCGGGCCGAGGCGAGAGCTCGGGGAAGGGCAACGGGCGGGACGATGAGCGAGCACGAGCGAGACGAGAAGCCGGACGTGCAGAGCGCGCCGCAGGCCACGCAGCACGACCCACAGGACCGCACCGGAGCACGGGCCCTGTTCGTCGAACTGCGCCAGCTCAAGGAGGGCAGCGCCGAGTACGCGGAGCTGCGCAACCGGCTGGTCCGCATGCATCTGCCGCTCGTCGAGCATCTGGC
Organism: Streptomyces sp. NPDC104096; assembly: GCF_055584385.1. Lineage (NCBI taxonomy): Bacteria > Bacillati > Actinomycetota > Actinomycetes > Kitasatosporales > Streptomycetaceae > Streptomyces > Streptomyces sp. NPDC104096. The sequence goes on along the minus strand of NZ_JBVJMD010000003.1, from coordinate 224,851 downwards.
GCGGCGCTTCCGCAACCGCGGCGAGCCGCTCGACGACCTCACCCAGGTCGCCACCATCGGCCTGATCAAGTCGGTCGACCGTTTCGACCCGGAGCGCGGCGTCGAGTTCTCGACGTACGCGACGCCGACGGTCGTCGGTGAGATCAAGCGGCACTTCCGCGACAAGGGCTGGGCGGTGCGGGTGCCCCGCCGGCTCCAGGAGCTGCGCCTCGCCCTCACCACGGCGACCGCGGAGCTCTCGCAGCAGCACGGCCGCTCGCCCACGGTGCACGAGCTCGCCGAGAAGCTGGCCATCTCGGAGGAAGAGGTCCTGGAGGGCCTGGAGTCCGCGAACGCGTACTCGACGCTGTCCCTGGACGTCCCCGACACCGACGACGAGTCCCCGGCGGTCGCCGACACCCTCGGCGCGGAGGACGAGGCGCTGGAGGGCGTGGAGTACCGGGAGTCCCTCAAGCCGCTGCTGGAGGACCTCCCGCCGCGCGAGAAGCGGATCCTGCTGCTGCGGTTCTTCGGCAACATGACCCAGTCGCAGATCGCGCAGGAGGTCGGCATCTCGCAGATGCACGTCTCCCGTCTGCTGGCGCGCACCCTGGCGCAGCTGCGGGAGAAGCTGCTGGTGGAGGAGTAGCGGTTACTTCGGCTCGTCCTGCTGCCGCGCGTTTCCGGGCCCCCGGATCCCGAGGGCCCGGGTCGTCTCCGCGTTGACGAGCAGTACGAGCGAGGCGACGGCCGCGATCGCCAGCGCGATACCGGCCGGGATCGCCGCGCTGTCGGCCTGGAGCAGCGTGTAGGCCACCGGCAGCGCCATGATCTGCGTGACGAGGGCGGGGCCCCGGCTCCAGCTGCGCCGGCCGAGCAGGCCGCGGGCGGCGAGCAGCGGCAGCAGGGAGAGCGCGATCAGCGTCACCCCGCCGGTCACCCCCGACGTCCGGCCGGCCGGGTCGCCGGTGAGTCCGAGCACCAGGATCCACACGCCTCCGACGAGCAGGGCGAGCCCTTCGAGGGCGGCGAGCGCGGCGGCGTACGTCAGCCGCCGCGGGCGGGGGCCGGCGTTCTCCGGCGTGATCTCGGTCTCAAAACTGGAGGGGCTCTGGCTGCTCACCCGAGAAGGGTAGCCCCGGTCAGCCCGGCCGTCCGGGCCGAGCCCCACGTCCCGATCTCTTACCCGATCCCTAACTCGGTCTGGGCCGGGTACCACCCAGTAGGTACGCTGCACCCCATGCGTGCACTTCTCGTGGTCAATCCGGCGGCAACCACCACAAGCGCACGTACGCGCGATGTGCTGATCCACGCGCTCGCGAGCGAGATGAAGCTCGAGGTGGCCACCACCGAGTACCGGGGACACGCGCGCGACCTGGGCCGCGAGGCGGCCGAGAGCGACGACGTCGAGCTGGTCGTGGCGCTCGGCGGCGACGGCACGGTCAACGAGGTCGTCAACGGCCTGCTGCACTCCGGCCCCGACCCGGACCGGCTGCCCGGCCTCGCCGTGGTCCCCGGCGGCTCCACCAATGTCTTCGCCCGCGCCCTGGGGCTGCCGAACGACGCCGTCGAGGCGACCGGCGCCCTGCTGGACGCCCTGCGCGAGGGCCGCGAGCGCACGGTCGGCCTCGGCCTCACCTCCGGTACGCCCGGCACGGACGACGAGTCCGTCCCGTCCCGCTGGTTCACCTTCAACGCGGGCCTGGGTTTCGACGCGGGCGTGGTCGGCCGGGTCGAGCAGCAGCGTGAGCGGGGCAGGAAGTCGACGCACGCGCTGTACGTGCGTCAGGTCGTCCGGCAGTTCCTCGGTGAGCAGCACCGGCGGCACGGCACGATCGTGGTGGAGCGGCCCGGTGAGGACACGGTCGCCGATCTGGTGGTCGCCATAGTCTCGAACACGTCCCCCTGGACGTATCTCGGCAATCGCCCGATGTACACGTCGCCTAAGGCCTCGTTCGATAAAGGTCTCGACGTACTCGGTCTCAGCCGACTGTCCACGGCGGCGGTTGCCCGGTATGGCACGCAGTTGCTCACTTCGTCCCCGGAGCGGGGACCCCATGGCAGGCATGCGACCTCACTGCACGACCTTGACCAGTTCACCTTGCATTCGAAGGTGCCACTGCCCCTCCAGATGGACGGCGACCACCTCGGACTGCGTACGAGCGTGACGTTCACAGGCGTTCGCCGTGCACTGCGTGTGATTGTGTGAGCGGAACGGGCCAAAGTCCTTTCACTCGAACGTTTAGGCCAGGATCCACCCCATGGAAGTACGGCTGTGACCTAGTCGACACCGAGGAATCAAAAAAAACTTTCCAGAAGGGGTTGTATCCGCCGTCGAGGTTTGCGAGTCTCTTCCTGGCGATCGGGACGGCCCGCAACACCGGCCTCCACAGATCACCGGAACCCCTCTACACAAGGACCACGCCAGGAAGCTGGCGGGTGGCCCTTCACTTGTTGAGGGATTCGTGAAAGCGTTCACATTCACAAGCAACTTGCACGTAATACCAAGGAGAGGTAGCAGCCATGGACTGGCGTCACAACGCCGTTTGCCGCGAGGAAGACCCCGAGCTCTTCTTCCCCATCGGCAACACCGGTCCTGCGCTGCTGCAGATCGAGGAAGCCAAGGCCGTCTGCCGTCGCTGCCCCGTCATGGAGCAGTGCCTGCAGTGGGCGCTCGAGTCCGGCCAGGACTCCGGCGTCTGGGGTGGCCTCAGCGAGGACGAGCGCCGCGCGATGAAGCGCCGCGCCGCCCGCAACCGGGCTCGTCAGGCCTCCGCCTGACCACACCCACCCCGCTAACAGCCTGAGCTTGGCGGCGCGTACAGCGAGTACGCAACTCCCGCCCCCGAGCCGCAGCGCGCAGTACCCCCGATGCGCTTAGCAGTAAAAAGCAGCAACGAGCTTCAGCCCCGGATCACCCAGTGGTCCGGGGCTCAATGCTGTCCGGGGCTCAATGCTGTCCGGGGCTCGATGCCGTTCGGGGTCGTCCGGGCGAAGTCCCCGACAGCGGCCGGGCGGCCGCGCCTACTTCTGCGCGCGGACCGGAATGTCCAGGATCACCTGGGTTCCGCGCTCCGGCGCCCGGACCATGTCGAAGGTGCCGCCCAACTCCCCCTCCACCAGCGTCCGTACGATCTGGAGGCCGAGGTTGCCCGAGCGGTGCGGGTCGAAGCCCTCGGGCAGACCGACGCCGTCGTCCTGGACGGTGACGAGCAGTCGGCCCTCCTTCGTCGTCCCGCCGCGGACCGCGGAGACCTCGACCGTGCCCGTGTCGCCCTCGCGGAAGCCGTGTTCGAGGGCGTTCTGGAGGATTTCCGTCAGCACCATCGACAGCGGGGTGGCGACCTCCGCGTCCAGGATGCCGAACCGGCCGGTGCGCCGGCCGGTGACCTTGCCCGGGGAGATCTCCGCGACCATCGCGAGGACACGGTCGGCGATCTCGTCGAACTCCACCCGTTCGTCGAGGTTCTGGGAGAGCGTCTCGTGCACGATCGCGATCGATCCCACCCGGCGCACGGCCTCCTCCAGCGCCTCGCGACCGCGCTCGGAGTCGATGCGCCGGGCCTGGAGCCGCAACAGCGCGGCCACCGTCTGGAGGTTGTTCTTCACCCGGTGGTGGATCTCCCGGATGGTCGCGTCCTTGGTGATCAATTCCCGCTCGCGGCGGCGCAGTTCGGTGACGTCCCGCAACAGCACCAGCGAACCGATGCGGGTTCCCTTGGGCTTGAGCGGGATCGCACGGAACTGGATCACCCCGTCGTTGGCCTCGATCTCGAACTCGCGCGGCGCCCAGCCGCTGGCGACCTTGGCCAGCGCCTCGTCCACCGGGCCCCGGGTCGGGGCGAGTTCGGCGGTGAGCTGGCCGAGGTGCTGGCCGACGAGGTCCGAGGCGAGGCCCAGCCGGTGGTAGGCGGAGAGCCCGTTGGGGGACGAGTACTGCACGATGCCGTCCGCGTCGAGGCGGATCAGACCGTCGCCGACGCGCGGCGAGGCGTCCATGTCGACCTGCTGGCCGGGGAACGGGAAGGATCCCGCGGCGATCATCTGCGCCAGGTCGGAGGCGCTCTGGAGGTAGGTGAGCTCCAGGCGGCTCGGAGTGCGCACGGTGAGCAGGTTGGTGTTGCGGGCGATCACGCCGAGGACGCGCCCCTCGCGCCGCACGGGGATCGACTCGACCCGGACCGGGACCTCCTCGCGCCACTCCGGGTCGCCCTCGCGCACGATCCGGCCCTCGTCCAGGGCCGCGTCCAGCATGGGGCGGCGCCCGCGCGGGACGAGGTGGCCGACCATGTCGTCCTGGTAGGAGGTGGGGCCGGTGTTGGGCCGCATCTGGGCGACGGAGACGTACCGGACGCCGTCGCGGGTGGGCACCCACAGGACCAGGTCTGCGAAGGAGAGGTCGGAGAGCAGCTGCCACTCCGAGACCAGCAGGTGGAGCCACTCGAGGTCGGAGTCGTCGAGGGCCGTGTGCTGGCGTACGAGTTCGTTCATGGAGGGCACGTGTGCGAGCGTACCCGCCGGTTTGTACCGGTCATAAAACACCCGCGGGCCGCGGCGCCTGGGAGGGACCCTCAGCCCTCCGTCGGCACCGCAGCCCGGAGCAATATTCGGCCGCGGGGTGTGCGGTCCCGTTCGGCCGAAGGATGAGGAGCCGGGGCAGTCAGGGCAGAGAGCACCGGATCCTCGGTCCGCTCTCCTGTGCGGGGAGAACGGAGGCTCGTTGTGTTGTCGTCCGTCCCTAGCATTCTGGACTAGACCACTTGGCCTGTCCATGCGTCGGAGGCCGCTTGTTGACGGCGATTCACAGCCGACGGCACGCAGCCTAGCCCGCCGGGGTCACCGGCGGGACCAGATGTTCACGGCAATTTCCGCGACCGCCTCCGGTTCCTCCCGGCTCGCCCCGTCCCGCACCCGCCGGGAGCCGCCCCGGACGGGCGGTGGACCCCTCGGTCGGGGCGCGCTCGCCGAAGGATCCGTACCGCGCGCCACAACCGCGCCACGGCCTCGTCGAACGGCGTCCGCCCGCCGCCGAGGAGACGATGGCCGCGCTCCTCGTCGCCTGGGAGACAGGACCCCGCTCTGCTAGATTGGTCTAAACCACATAGTCCTTCCAGCCTCTTCTTCAGCTCTCTCCAGAACGGCAGGCCCAGCGTGGAAGTTGTCATCGTTCCGGACGCCGAGTCGGGCGGCGAGCTCATCGCCGAGGCCATGGCGCGGCTGCTGCGGCGCAAGCCCGACGCGCTGCTCGGCGTGGCCACCGGCTCCACCCCGCTGCCCGTCTACCAGGCGTTGACGGCGAAGGTGCGCTCCGGCGCCGTGGACGTCGCACGGGCGCGCATCGCCCAGCTCGACGAGTACGTGGGACTGCCCGCCGACCACCCGGAGTCCTACCGCTCGGTGCTGCGCCGCGAGGTGCTGGAGCCGCTCGGCATCGGGATGCCCGCGTTCCTGGGGCCCGACGGCACGGCCGAGGACGTGGCGGCGGCCTGCGAGGCGTACGACCGGTCGCTGGCCGAGGCCGGCGGTGTGGACCTCCAGCTGCTCGGGATCGGGACCGACGGGCACATCGGGTTCAACGAGCCCTGCTCCTCGCTCGCCTCGCGCACCCGCATCAAGACGCTGACCCAGCAGACCCGCGTGGACAACGCGCGCTTCTTCGACGGCGACATCGACCAGGTGCCCCACCACGTCATCACCCAGGGCATCGGCACCATCCTGGAGGCACGGCACCTGGTGCTGCTCGCCACCGGCGAGGGCAAGGCGGACGCGGTCGCCGCGACCGTGGAGGGACCGGTGGCGGCGGTGTGCCCGGCCTCGGCGCTCCAGCTCCACCCGCACGCCACGGTCGTCGTCGACGAGGCCGCGGCCTCGAAGCTCAAGCTCGCGCCCTACTTCCGGCACACCTACGCCGACAAGCCGCACTGGCAGGGGATCTGACCGGATCCCGCGGACACGACGAAGGCGCCGGGCCCCTCGAAAGGGGCCCGGCGCCTTCGTCGTGTCGAAGACCGCCTACCGGCCGGCGACGACCTCCGCCGCCGCCCGTCCGCACACCCGGGCGGCGCCGTGGGTGGCGATGTGCAGGGCGCCGCGGGGCGCGGACTGGGGTACGCCCATCTCGACCACGATCGTGTCGGGGCGGGCCGCCAGCAGCCTGTCGAGCGCCGTCGCCATCCACGGGTGCCGGTGCTCGTCGCGGACGACGGCGACGATCCGCCGCTCCCCCGCCGCAGCCAGCGCCGCGGGACCCGCGTCCGGGCCGGTGAAGCTGCCCGTCCGCGTCCCCGGCAGCAGACCGGCGAGTTCGGCGGCCACCCCCCAGGGGGTCTCGTCGCCGACGGCGATGTTCGCGACCGGGGTGAAGGCGGCCACGTACGGGGCCTCGACGGGCGGCTCGTAGGAGGCGGCGCCGGTCACCGTGAGGGCGCGCCGGGCGGCCACGAGCCCCACGTCGGAGCGGACCTCGTGGGTGCGCACGTCGGTCGTGGCGGTCCAGCGGGCCAGCTCGCGCACCCGGCGCGCCGCGTCCGCCAGCCGCTCCTCGGGCAGCTCGCCCGAGCGTACGGCGTCGACGAGGGCGTCGCGCAGACGTCGTACCGTCTCGTCGTCGGCCAGGCCGCCGCCCACGCAGATCGCGTCGGCGCCGGCCGCGACGGCGAGGACGCTGCCGCGCTCGATGCCGTACGTGGCGGCGATCGCCTGCATCTCCATGCCGTCGGTGACGATCAGCCCGTCGTAGCCGAGTTCACCGCGCAGCAGGCCGGTGAGGATGCGGCGGGACAGCGTCGCCGGGTGCTCCGGGTCCAGGGCGGGGACCAGGATGTGGGCGCTCATGACCGCCCGGGTGCCGGCGGCGATCGCCGCGCGGAACGGGACCAGTTCGCGCTCGGCAAGCACCTCGGCGTCCACGTCGATGCGGGGCAGCGCGTGGTGGGAGTCGACGGCCGTGTCGCCGTGGCCCGGGAAGTGCTTGGTGCAGGCGGCGACGCCCGCCGACTGGAGCCCGGTGACGTAGGCGGCCGTGTGCCGGGCGGTCAGCGCGGTGTCGGCGCCGAACGAACGGACCCCGATCACCGGGTTCGCGGGGTTGGAATTGACGTCCGCGGAGGGTGCCCAGTTCAGGTTGACGCCGCAGTCCGCGAGCCGACGGCCCAGCTCGAAGGCCACCTCCCGGGTCAGCTCGACGTCGTCCACCGCGCCGAGGGCGTGGTTGCCGGGGAAGCTGGAACCGGTGCGCACCTCCAGGCGCGTGACGTCGCCGCCCTCCTCGTCGATCGCGACGAGCACGTCGTCGCGCTCGGCGCGCAGCTGCGCGGTCAGGACGGCGAGCTGCTCGGGCGAGGCGATGTTGCGGCCGAAGAGGCCGACGGAGGCGAGGCCCTCACCGAGGCGGCGCAGCAGCCAGTCGGGGGCCGTGGTGCCGGTGAAGCCTGGCTGGAGGACCGTCAGCGCGTCGCGGGTCAGCGTGTCGGTGCCGCTGGCGAATGTCGTCATCGGATGGGGTTATCCCTTCACGGCTCCGGCGGTCAGGCCGCTGACGGCCCTGCGCTGGAGGAAGACGAAGAGGATCAGGATCGGGACGGCGAAGAGCGAGGACGCGGCCATGGTGGCGCCCCAGTCGTCGCCGAAGGCGGTCTGGAAGCTGGACAGCCACAGCGGGAGCGTCTGGGACTCGGCCTCCTTGTTGAGGACCAGTACGAGCGGGAACTCGTTCCAGGCGGTGATGAAGCCGAACAGCGAGGTGGACATCAGGCCCGGGGCGAGCAGCGGCAGGATGACCCGGCGGAAGGCCTGGCCGCGGGTGCAGCCGTCGACCATGGCCGCCTCCTCCAGCTCCCTGGGCACCGCGGCGACGAAGCCGCGCAGCGTCAGGACGGTGAACGGCAGGATCATCATCATGTAGAAGACCGTCAGCGGGACGAGGCTGTTCAGCATCGACGCGTCGCGCACGATCATGTACATCGCGATGACCATGACCTCCCAGGGGGCCATCTGCGCCAGCATGAAGCCGACGATGAAGCCGCGCCGCCCGCGGAACCGCATCCGTGCCAGCGCGAAGGCACCGACGAGGGCGATGACCAGCGAGAACACCACCGCGAGGACCGTGACGACCAGGGAGTTGCCGACATACGTCCAGAAGTGGTCGACGCCGGTCGCCTTCTGGAAGTGCTCGAACGTGACGTCGGTCGGGAACCAGACCGGGTCCTCCGCGATGATGTCGCCGGTCGGCTTGAAGGCCGTGGCGAACATCCAGTACACGGGGAAGACGAAGCCGACGAACAGGACGGCGGCCGTGACGTTGGGCCACAGGCGGCCGAAGAGCGAGCGCTTCACAGCTCGTCCTCCTCTTGCTTGAGCACGATCCGCAGGTAGTAGGCGGTGACGCCGAGCAGGATCAGGATGGTCAGCACGGCGATCGCCGCGCCCATGCCGTAGTGCTGGTTGCCGACGCCCTCGATGTAGGCGTAGACGGGAAGGGTCTCGGTGAGCCGGTCGGGGCCGCCGCCGTTGATGGTGAAGACCTGCACGAACGCCTTGAAGACCCAGATGATCTCCAGGAACGTGGTCGCGTAGAGGAAGGGCCGCAGGAACGGCAGGGTGACCGTGGTGAAGCTCTTCCACACGCCGGCGCCGTCGAGGGCCGCCGCCTCGTACAGCTCACCGGGGATGGTGGTGGTGGCCGCGTACAGGTTGATCGCGACGAACGGTATGGACTGCCAGACGATCAGCAGCGTGACCACGAAGAAGGTCGAGAACTGGCCGCTGGTCCAGCTGTAGTCGGCCATGGAGTGCCAGCCGAGCTTGTCCAGCACCCAGTTGACGACACCGAAGCGCTGGGCGAACAGCCACTGGTAGACGGTGGTCGCGGCGACCACGGGCATCGCCCAGGCCAGCACCAGGCCGATCATCAGGGTCACCCGCATCCGCTTGCCGAGGCGGGCGAGCAGCAGACCGACCAGGGTGCCCAGCAGCATGATCAGGACCATGTTGACGGCCGTGAACAGCAGGGTGCGCAGGGTGACGCGCCAGAAGTCCTCGCCGGTGAGGGCTTGCTTGTAGTTGTCGATGCCGTTCCACTCGGTGACGTGCTGGATCAGCTGTCCCATGTTGAGGTTCTGGAACGACAGCAGCAGGTCCTTCAGCAGCGGCCAGCCGAGCAGCAGCACGGTGGCCGCGCAGGCCGGCAGCAGCAGGAGGTACGGGGCGAGCGCGCCGGTGCGCCGGGCCGCTCGTGGTTGGGGCCTGCCGGGTCCTCCGTCGTCCGACTTGCGGACGTCCGCCGGACCGGAGGGCGGCCGTTCGGTCTGCACGGTCATGCTCGCCATCTCTTCTCTCGACCGGGTCGACGCCAGGGCGGGGGCCGTCGGAAGGACGGCCCCCGCCTCCTGCGGAGCGTTACTGCTGCTGCGCCAGGCGCTTGTTGAAGTCGCCCTCGACCTGCTTGGCGGCCTCGGCCGGGGACTTGCCGTTCAGCACGGCCGTCATGAAGGTCTTGACCGGGTTGGGCGCGTTCTCGACCGCGGCCCACTCCGGGATCAGCGGCGTGGTGCCACCGCCCGCGGCGGCCGGCGCGGCGGCCTCGGCGGCGGCGTTGCCCGACAGGTTGCTCTGCAGCGACTCCTTGTTCGGGATGACACCGTTGATCTTGGCCAGCTCGCCCTCGTACTGGTCGGACAGGGCGATCTTCAGGAACTCCTTGGCGAGCTCCTGCTTCTTGCTGCCGGCCGCGACGGCGAGGTTGGAGCCGCCGAGGAAGACGCCCTCGGGCTTGCCGGCCGTGGCACCGGGGATGGTGAAGTAGCCGATCTCCTTCTCGATGGCCGGGTTGGCCTTGATCGCGGTGCCGGCCTCCCAGCCCATGCCGATGATCGCGCCGACGTTGCCCTTGCCGAAGACCTCGCCCTGCTGCGGGGTGGCCTCGTCCTTGTCCTTGGGCGCCTTGGACAGCGCCTGGAACTTCTTGTAGGTCTCCATGGCGGCGGCGACCTTCGGGTCGGCCAGGTTGGAGACGTACTTGTCGCCGTCCTTCTTGACCAGCTCGGCGCCCTCGCCGATGGTCAGGCCGACGAAGTGGTACCAGTTCTGGCCCGGCAGGTAGATCGGCTCGGCCTTGGTCTTGGAGCCGATCTGCTTGAGGTCGGCGTAGAACTCGTCACGCGTCTTGGGCAGGTCCTTGATGCCGGCGTCGGCCCAGACCTTCTTGTTGTAGATCACGACGCGGTTGGCGAAGTACCAGGGCGCCGCATACTGCTTGTTCTCGAAGACCGAGGAGTTGTTCAGCGCCGCGGTCCAGTCGGCACCGATGGAGCTCTTGAGGTCGGCGAGCTCGGCCAGGCCGCCGGTCTTGGCGTAGGCGGGCGTCTGGGTGTTGCCGATCTCGAAGACGTCCGGGGGGTTCTCCTCCGACAGCGCCGTGGTCAGCTTCTGCTGGATGCCGTTCCACTGCTGGACCTCGAACTTGACCTTCGCCTGCGTCTTCTTCTCGAAGGCGGCGGCCACGTCCTTCTGCCACTGGTCCGGCGCGGAGCCGTCCATGACCCACACGGTGAGGGTCTGGCCCTTGTTGCCGTCAGCTGCGGCCTTGTCGTCGTCCTTGCCACCGCACGCCGCGACGGAGAAGATCATGCCCGCGATACCGATCGCGGCTACCAGCTTGCGCTTCACGCCACCCTCCTCAGGGATGCCACAAACCCCCTGCCTCCCCGCGGTGACCGTCAACGCCGTACCGCCCGTGGGGCCGGGACTGGACCAATGGTGTAGACCAGTAAGCGGAGCTTGGCCCAGACCAATAGGGCTGTCAAGGGTGTTCGAGCGGGGTCGAGTCGTCCGTTACGTGACCGCGATATGCAGGGACTTTTCATTTCGCAAGGCACCAGAACGGACGCCCCTGTTCCAGTGGACCGCGATCACCTCGTCGAGGCGTTGGACTAGACCAACCAGGGGCTCGACGGTATACAGAAGGGATCACGGAGCGTGCGAGGTCATCCACAGGGGACACCACGCACACGAAGCCGTGCCACGATGTGAGCCGTGGCCGACGGACATGTCGGTCGCTTCGGCAGCGGAAGCCGGGAAGGCGGAGCATGAGCACCGACGTCAGCAGTGCGGAGAACGAGGGTGGGGCGACCGTCCGTACCGCGCGCGTGCCCAAGTACTACCGCCTGAAGAAGCACCTGCTGGACATGACGGAGACCCAGTCGCCCGGCACCCCGGTCCCGCCCGAGCGGACCCTGGCGGCCGAGTTCGACACCTCGCGCACCACCGTCCGCCAGGCGCTCCAGGAACTCGTCGTCGAGGGCCGCCTCGAACGCATCCAGGGCAAGGGCACCTTCGTCGCCAAGCCGAAGGTCTCGCAGGCGCTCCAACTCACCTCGTACACCGAGGACATGCGCGCCCAGGGCCTCGAACCCACCTCGCAGCTCCTGGACATCGGGTACATCACCGCCGACGACAGCCTCGCCGGCCTGCTCGACATCACCGCGGGCGGCCGCGTGCTGCGCATCGAGCGGCTGCGCATGGCCAACGCCGAGCCGATGGCCATCGAGACCACCCACCTGTCCGCCAAGCGCTTCCCCGCGCTGCGCAGGTCGCTGGTGAAGTACACCTCCCTCTACACCGCCCTGGCCGAGGTCTACGACGTCCACCTCGCGGAGGCCGAGGAGACCATCGAGACCTCGCTGGCCACCCCGCGCGAGGCGGGCCTGCTCGGCACCGACGTCGGCCTGCCCATGCTGATGCTGTCCCGGCACTCGCTGGACAAGAACGGCCGGCCGGTGGAGTGGGTGCGCTCGGTCTACCGGGGGGACCGGTACAAGTTCGTCGCGCGGCTGAAGCGCCCGCAGGACTGACCCGGCCGACGGACCAGGAAGGCCCCGGGGCATCGCGCCACCGGGGCTTTCGTGCACCCACCGCGCCTCCGCGGTGAGCGTGTTGTACGAACAAGGGGTTCCGTTCCCGTGACACCGTGATCTAGATTGCCTGCGCGTCATAGGCGATCTACGAGGGGACGGAACGCCACATGTCAGAAGCCCCAGAAGTGACCCGAGAGCCGATGATGACGCCCGTGCGCGCCGTCATCGGCCTCTGCCTCGTCGCGCCCTTCGTGGCGATGCTGTGGGTCGGTTCCTACGCCAAGACGGATCCGACGTTCATCGGGATCCCGTTCTTCTACTGGTACCAGATGCTGTGGGTACTGCTCTCCACGGCACTGACGATGACCGCGTACCAACTGTGGCAGCGCGACCAGCGCGCCCGCGCCGCCCGGAAGGAAGGTGCGTCGCGGTGAAGGACGGGGTCAACGGCGTCGCGCTCGGCGTCTTCATCTTCTTCTTCCTGGCCGTCACGGCCCTGGGCTTCCTGGCCGCGCGCTGGCGCAGGGCCGACAACGAGCACACCCTCGACGAATGGGGTCTGGGCGGCCGCTCCTTCGGCACCTGGATCACCTGGTTCCTGCTCGGCGGCGACCTGTACACGGCGTACACCTTCGTCGCCGTGCCGGCTGCGGTCTACGCGGCGGGTGCCGCGGGCTTCTTCGCGGTGCCGTACACGATCCTGGTCTATCCGCTGATCTTCACCTTCCTGCCCCGGCTGTGGTCGGTGTCCCACAAGCACGGATACGTCACCACGTCGGACTTCGTCCGCGGCCGCTTCGGCTCCAAGAGCCTGTCCCTGGCCGTGGCCGTCACCGGCATCCTGGCCACCATGCCGTACATCGCGCTCCAGCTGGTCGGCATCCAGGCCGTGCTGGACGTGATGGGCGTCGGCGGCGGCGAGAACAGCAACTGGTTCGTGAAGGACCTGCCGCTGCTGATCGCGTTCGCCGTGCTGGCCGCCTACACCTACTCCTCGGGGCTGCGCGCGCCCGCCCTGATCGCGTTCGTGAAGGACACCCTGATCTACATCGTGATCGCGGTGGCCGTCATCTACATCCCGATCAAGCTCGGCGGCTTCGACGAGATCTTCAAGGCGGCCGGAGACAAGTACACGGCGGCCGGTGCGGGCGGGCTCGTACCCCCCGAGGCGGGTCAGTGGACGTACGCCACCCTGGCGCTCGGTTCGGCGCTCGCGCTGTTCATGTACCCGCACTCGATCACGGCGACCCTGTCCAGTCGCAGTCGCGACGTGATCCGCCGCAACACCACGATCCTCCCGCTGTACTCGCTGATGCTGGGCCTGCTCGCCCTGCTCGGCTTCATGGCGATCGCGGCCGGGGTGAAGGTGACCAACGGCCAGCTGGCGATCCCCCAGCTCTTCGAGAACATGTTCCCGGACTGGTTCGCGGGCGTGGCGTTCGCCGCCATCGGCATCGGCGCCCTGGTCCCCGCGGCCATCATGTCGATCGCGGCCGCGAACCTCTTCACCCGCAACATCTACAAGGACTTCATCAGGCCCGACGCGACCCCGAAGCAGGAGACCCAGGTCTCCAAGCTGGTGTCGCTGCTGGTGAAGGTGGGTGCCCTGGTCTTCGTCCTCACCATGGACAAGACGGTCGCGATCAACTTCCAGCTGCTCGGCGGCATCTGGATCCTGCAGACCTTCCCGGCCCTGGTCGGCGGCCTGTTCACCCGCTGGTTCCACCGCTGGGCGCTGCTGGCGGGCTGGGCCGTGGGCATGGTGTACGGCACGCTCGCCGCGTACGGGGTGGCCTCACCGACCCAGAAGCACTTCGGCGGCAGCTCGAAGGAGATCCCCGGCATCGGCGAGATCGGCTACATCGGTCTGACGGCGTTCGTGCTCAACGTGGCCGTCACGGTGGTCCTCACCTTCGTCCTGAAGGCCGCCAAGGCTCCCGAGGGCGTCGACGAGACCAGCCCGCAGGACTACACGGCGGACGCCGGCGACCCGGGCGTACAGGCGGAACTGCCGCCTGCCACGGCCGGATCGGCGCACTGACGCCGGCGCGTCGAGAGCTGCGCGCCGGCACCGGCGCAGGACGCTGAACCACCCTCCGCCGGGTTCACCGGCGGGGCGAGGGGCGGCGGGGCGACAAGGCCCCGCCGCCCCTTCGCGTCCCCGGCCGGTGCCCGGGGGAAGCCCCGTCACGGGCCCGTCCGCGGCCCGCGAGGAGCCCGCCCGCGCCTGCGTCCGGGCCTCCGGCCGCCGTCCGCGGAGAGTCCGACTGACACGCTCCGAAGTCGATGTGACACAACATCTGGGGGTGGCACCGCAGCCCGGCACAAGATGTATGCTCATGCTCGCTGTCGCCGCAGGGGAATCCGGTGCGAATCCGGAACTGTCCCGCAACGGTGTACCTGTGCTTGTCCGCCCCACGGCGGGCATCCACGCGTCCAGTCCGAGGACCTGCCGACCGCGCGCCCGGCCGTCCGGTCCGGGTGCCTTGACGTCCGGGTCTCGCGGAATGGACCGGTGGACGCGACGCCCCGTGCGCTCGTGTGCCGCCCCCTGCCCTCCGCGAGGCCCCCTGCCGAGCGAGGGAGAGCCCCAAGTGACCATCGCGCCAGCCGATCCGGCTTCAGCCACCCCGGCGAGGGAGACCGACGGTCCCGGTGCCGCGCTGCTGCGGACCCTGACCGAGCTGACCTCCGACCTCCCCGACGCCGACCCCGGCCGGGTCGCCGCCGCCGCGCTGCGCGGCCGGTCCGCGCGGGCGGACGAGACGGAGCTGCGCGAGCTGGCCACGGAGGCGGCCGCCGGGCTCATCTCCGACGATCCCGCCTACTCGCGGCTGGCCGCCCGGCTGTTGACCATCAGCATCGCCGCGGAAGCCGCCTCGCAGGGCGTGACGACGTTCACCGAGTCCGTCGCCGTCGGACACCGGGAAGGCCTCATCGCCGACCGCACGGCGGAGTTCACCCGGATCCACGCCGCCCGGCTCGACGCGCTCGTCGACACCGAGGGCGACGACCGGTTCGGCTACTTCGGCCTGCGCACGCTGCACAGCCGCTATCTGCTCAGGCACCCGATCACCCGTCAGGTGATCGAGACGCCCCAGCACTTCATGCTGCGGGTCGCCGCCGGCCTCGCCGAGGACGACACCGTCCGCTCGGTGGACGAGGTCGCCGCGCTCTACCGGCTGATGAGCCGTCTGGACTACCTCCCCTCCTCCCCCACGCTCTTCAACTCCGGTACGCGGCACCCCCAGATGTCGTCCTGCTACCTCCTCGACTCCCCGCTGGACGAGCTGGACTCCCTCTACGACCGCTACCACCAGGTCGCCCGGCTCTCCAAGCACGCCGGCGGCATCGGTCTGTCGTACTCCCGGATCCGTTCGCGCGGTTCGCTGATCCGCGGCACCAACGGGCACTCCAACGGCATCGTCCCGTTCCTCAAGACCCTCGACGCCTCGGTCGCCGCGGTGAACCAGGGCGGCCGGCGCAAGGGCGCGGCCGCGGTCTACCTGGAGACCTGGCACTCCGACATCGAGGAGTTCCTGGAGCTGCGCGACAACACCGGCGAGGACGCCCGCCGCACGCACAACCTCAACCTCGCGCACTGGATCCCGGACGAGTTCATGCGCCGCGTGAACGCCGACGCGCAGTGGTCCCTGTTCTCCCCCTCCGACGTGCCCGAGCTGGTCGACCTGTGGGGCGAGGAGTTCGACGCGGCCTACCGCGCGGCGGAGGCGGCGGGCCTGGCGAAGAGGACGATCCCCGCCCGCGATCTGTACGGCCGCATGATGCGCACCCTCGCGCAGACCGGCAACGGCTGGATGACCTTCAAGGACGCCGCCAACCGCACCGCCAACCAGACGGCCGAGCCGGGGCACGTCGTCCACTCCTCCAACCTCTGCACGGAGATCCTGGAGGTCACGAACGACGGCGAGACGGCGGTCTGCAACCTGGGCTCGGTCAACCTCGGCGCCTTCGTCGTCGACGGTGACATCGACTGGGAGCGGCTGGACGAGACCGTCCGCACCGCCGTGACCTTCCTCGACCGCGTGGTGGACATCAACTTCTACCCCACCGAGCAGGCGGGCCGCTCCAACGCGAAGTGGCGTCCCGTCGGCCTCGGCGCGATGGGTCTCCAGGACGTCTTCTTCAAGCTGCGCCTGCCCTTCGACTCCCCGGAGGCCAGGCGGCTGTCCACCCGTCTCGCCGAGCGGATCATGCTCGCCGCGTACGAGGCCTCCGCCGACCTCGCCGAGCGCAACGGCCCGCTGCCGGCCTGGGAGAAGACCCGTACCGCCCGGGGCGTACTGCACCCCGACCACTACGACGTCGAGCTCACCTGGCCGGAGCGCTGGGCGGCCCTGCGGGAACGCGTCGCCACCACCGGGATGCGCAACTCGCTGCTCCTGGCGATCGCGCCGACCGCCACCATCGCGTCCATCGCGGGCGTGTACGAGTGCATCGAGCCGCAGGTCTCCAACCTGTTCAAGCGCGAGACGCTGTCCGGCGAGTTCCTCCAGGTCAACTCCTACCTGGTGCAGGACCTCAAGGAGCTCGGCGTGTGGGACGCCCGCACCCGGGAGGCGCTGCGCGACTCCAGCGGCTCGGTGCAGGACTTCGCGTGGATCCCGGCCGACGTACGGGCGCTGTACCGCACGGCGTGGGAGATCCCGCAGCGTGGCCTGATCGACATGGCCGCGGCCCGCACCCCGTACCTGGACCAGGCCCAGTCCCTGAACCTGTTCCTGGAGACGCCGACCATCGGCAAGCTCTCCTCGATGTACGCGTACGCCTGGAAGTCGGGCCTGAAGACGACGTACTACCTGCGCTCGCGCCCGGCGACCCGGATCGCGCGGGCCGCCCAGGCGCAGGCCACCGTCCCCGTCCAGCAGGCGGCCGACCCCGACGCCGTCGCCTGCTCCCTTGAGAACCCCGAGTCCTGCGAGGCCTGCCAGTAATGAGTGCCACCCGTAACCAGAACCTCCTCGACCCGGGCTTCGAGCTGACACTGCGTCCGATGCGCTACCCGGACTTCTACGAGCGCTACCGGGACGCCATCAAGAACACCTGGACCGTGGAGGAGGTCGACCTCCACTCGGACGTGTCCGACCTCGCGAAGATGACCCCGGCCGAGCAGCACCTGATCGGCCGTCTGGTCGCGTTCTTCGCGACGGGCGACTCGATCGTGGCGAACAACCTGGTACTGACCCTCTACAAGCACATCAACTCCCCGGAGGCGCGCCTGTATCTGTCGCGCCAGCTGTTCGAGGAGGCCGTGCACGTCCAGTTCTATCTGACGCTGCTGGACACCTACCTGCCCGACCCGGAGGACCGGGCGGCGGCGTTCGACGCCGTGGAGAACATCCCCTCCATCCGCGAGAAGGCCGAGTTCTGCTTCAAGTGGATCAACGAGGTCGAGAAGCTGGACCGGCTGGAGACCAAGGCCGACCGCCGCCGTTTCCTGCTCAACCTGATCTGCTTCGCCGCGTGCATCGAGGGCCTGTTCTTCTACGGCGCCTTCGCGTACGTCTACTGGTTCCGCAGCCGGGGTCTGCTGCACGGTCTGGCCACCGGCACCAACTGGGTGTTCCGCGACGAGACGATGCACATGAGCTTCGCCTTCGACGTGGTCGACACCGTCCGCAAGGAGGAGCCGGAGCTCTTCGACGACGAGCTGCGGCAGCAGGTCACCGACATGCTCCGGGAGGCCGTCGAGGCCGAGCTCCAGTTCGCGCGCGACCTGTGCGGTGACGGCCTGCCGGGCATGAACACCGAGTCGATGCGGCAGTACCTGGAGTGCGTCGCCGACCAGCGGCTCAGCCGGCTCGGCTTCGCCCCGGTGTACGGCTCGGAGAACCCCTTCTCCTTCATGGAGCTCCAGGGGGTTCAGGAGCTGACCAACTTCTTCGAGCGGCGCCCGTCCGCGTACCAGGTGGCGGTGGAGGGCACCGTCGACCTGGACGAGGACTTCTGAGGCGGCCGCGGCCTCAGCTCCCGGTCGATCCGGCGCTCGCGCAGCAGCCACGCGAGCGCCGGACCGGCGAGGAGGACGAGGGCGACCAGGAGGGCGGCGTATCCGGTGAGTGTGTTCATGAGGTAACCGTCGTACGCCGCGAACACCCCTGACAGTGGCAGGACTGCCGCACAACTGCGAATTCCTGCCAGCGCCCGGGCGGAATCTGCGGCACACTGACGGCATGCTGAAGAACGTGGTGACCGTTCTGCTCGACGGCGCGCACCCCTTCGAACTCGGCGTGGTCTGCGAGGTGTTCGGCATCGACCGCAGCGACGAGGGGCTGCCGGTGTACGACTACGCCGTCGCCTCGGCCGAGGGTCCGACCCTCAGCACCCATGTCGCCGGGTTCACGCTGTCGACCGAGCACGGCCTGGAGCGGCTGGAGGAGGCCGACCTGATCGCGGTGCCCGCCTCCGACGCCACCGTCCTGCGTGAGCACCCGCCCGAGCTGCTGGCGGCGCTGCGCCGGGCCGTCGACCGGGGCGCCAGGGTGCTCAGCGTGTGCTCCGGGGTCTTCGTGCTCGGTGCCGCCGGGCTGCTGGACGGGCGCCGCTGCACCGCGCACTGGCGGCACGCGGCCGAGCTCTCCCGGCGGTACCCGCGGGCGATCGTCGAGCCGGACGTGCTCTACGTCGACGAGGACCCGGTGATCACCTCGGCGGGCACCGCCGCCGGGATCGACGCCTGCCTGCACATCGTGCGCAAGGAGCAGGGGCCCGAGGTCGCCAACAAGATCGCCCGGCGGATGGTGGTGCCGCCGCACCGGGACGGCGGCCAGGCCCAGTACATCGAGCGGCCGTTGCCGCGCAGCGCGTGCGACACCGTCGGCGAGACGCTGGCGTGGATGGAGCAGCACCTCGACGAGGAGGTCACCGTCGACCAGCTCGCCGCCCGCGCCCACATGTCGCCGCGCACCTTCGCCCGCCGCTTCCAGCAGGAGACCGGGACCACTCCCTACCGCTGGATCCTGCGCCAGCGGGTGCTGCTGGCCCAGCGGCTGCTGGAGGCGACGGACGAGACGATGGACGCGATCGCCTGGCGCACCGGGTTCGGCACCGCGGCGGCACTGCGCCACCAGTTCGTCCGTGCGCTGGGAATCACGCCCCAGTCCTACCGGCGCACGTTCAGGGGCCCGGTGGCCGCCTGACCGCGGCCGGCCGCCGTCCCCCCACCACCGTCACCGCGTCACCGCGTCACCGCGTCACCGGCCGCAGCAGCAGCCGGTGCGGACGCAGCGTGATGCCCACCCGGGTGGTGTCGTCGGAACCGGACACCTGCTCCAGGCGGTACTTCGTCGCCACCGCCGCCGTGATCAGGGTCAGCTGCGCCATCGAGAAGTGGTCGCTCGGGCATTTGCGGTTGCCCACGCTGAACGGGCTCATGGCGTGCTTCGGCACGTCCTTGACCCGCTCGGGCAGCCAGCGGTCGGGGTCGAACTCCAGGTTGTCCCGGTAGGAACGGCCGTCGCGCTGGATCGCGTAGGGGCTGTAGACGATGTCCGCACCGGCCGGAATGCGATAGCCACCGAGTTCGGTGTCGGTCACCGCCCGCCGGGTCAGAATCCAAACCGCGGGACGCAGCCGCATGGCCTCGACGACGACATTGTTGGTGTGCGTGAGTTTGCGGACGTCATCGAATCCGACAGGGCGGCCTCCGGTCAGGGATTCCACCTCCGCCCGCACCTTGTCGGCGTGTTCGGGGTGTTCGGCGAGGACCTGGAGCAGCCACATGATCGTGGAGGCGACGGTTTCGCTGCCCGGGGTGAGGATCGCGACGACCTGGTCGTGGATCTCCTGTTCCCCGATGGGGTCGCCATTCTCGTCCTTCGCCTCCAGCAATGCCGTCAGCAAATCGTCCGGCTTTTGACCGGACGCCCGGCGCTCGGCCACGATCTCGTCGACGAGGAGATGCAGATCGGCCAGTGCGCGGTTGAAATCGCGGTTGGCCGGAATCGGCAGCCGGTAGAGCGGTCCGAGCGGGACCACCATCCGGCGGTACATCCCGCGGAAGACGGTCGCGAGCGCGACGCACAGCCGCTCGGCGCGCTCGTCCATGAAGTCGCCGCGCAGCAGGCACCGGGCGGCGATCCGCACGGCGACCCGGAAGGACTCGGAGGTGCAGTCGACGGTGTCGCCGGGCTGCCAGCGCACGGTCAGCGCGTGCGCCTCCTCCTCCATGACCGGCCCGTAGGCGGGGATCGCGTCGAGCCGGAAGGCCGGCTGGATGGTGCGCCGCTGGCGCCGGTGCCGGGGGCCGTTGGCGGTGGCGACGCCCTCCTTGCCGAGCAGGCCTTCCAGCGATTCCCACAGCGGCCCGTCGATCTTGTAGTCGGGGCTGAGCGCCAGCGCGCCGGTGAGGGCCGGGGTGGTGACGGCGTACACCGTCTTCGGGCCGAGTTTCAGGCGTACGACGTCGCCGTGGTCGCGCAGCCGCGCCATGAACGCCAGCGGATCGCGCACCAGTCGCCAGCCGTGGCCGAGGAACGGGACACCGCCCCCCGCCAGGGGTGGCTCGCGCAGCCCGGACGTCTGGATCCCCTCGGGTTTCACGGACTCGACGGTCATTTCTCACCTGCCGCTTCGTTGTTGACGTACGGGGGCGTGGACCGGTCGTCCCAGCTGTCGACCATGTAACGGCCGGACTCGTGGTGGAACCAGTAGACGGAACTGAACCAGTTCCGCATGTTTCCGAGACAGGCCCGCACCGCGATGCTCAGTTCTTTTCCGCGCACCGTGCCGTCGGCGAGTCCGTCGGCGAACCGTAAGGCGTCCTGTTCGGCCTTCAGGAATTCCGATACACATTCCTCGACGCGTCGCCTGAGTTCCTCTACCGCCTCTTCGAGGGTCAGCTTCTCATGGGTGATGAGACTGATCCCGAGATTGTGCAGCTCTTCTCCCGCGATTTCCTTCGGGAGGGAACAGAGGTCGTTGTACCAGGCGGCGAATTCCTGACTCAGCAGGGCCGCCCGCCGATACGCGGAATTCTTCCGCACAAAGTCCGGGAGTTCGCACCCGGCACTCGGCTCCAGCAGATCCGTCCATATCCGGTGTGCGAAGGTGAGGCGGCGCAGCGCGAGATAGTCGTCGACGGTGGGGACGATCCCGCGGGCGCGGTTGCGGAATTCACGGTCGTACGCCTCGATCACCTCGTGGAAATGCCGGGCGAACCGGGTGTTCCAGGTGGTGGACAGGAAGGCGTACAGCCGGGCCACGCTGTCCGCGAACCCCGCGACCAGAGGATCCTCGTGGTCCAGATGGGTCCCGGGGGAGTCCAGGGCCGCGTGCAACCGGGATCTCAACCGCCGCCAGGCGGCCGGCCGGGCGTGCACGATGTCGCGGTCATGACGGTCGTCCCAGACGAAGAACCACGCGCTGTAGTCGGCGACGGCCTGGAGGACGTCGTCGGGTGCGCCCAGGTAGTACCCCGCCATGAGGTCGGTATAGCAAAGACCATCGGCATATTCAGACACCTTGTCGGCCGACATGAGCCGCTTTTCCAGCAGCCAGGTGCGCGTACACTCCTGAAGCTTTGGCCAATACTCATGGAGTTGCCGGGGAAACTCGTCCTCGATCACCGGAAGACAGAGCGTGGGCGGGACGACGGTCACATTCGGCGCGGATGCCGGTGTGGTGCCGTGGGTGGTGCTGTATGGGAAAGCGGGCACGAACTACCCCTCTCAGCCGCCGGTAGGCGCAGCACCCCTCCCGTCGTGCCGGGCGTGCGCTGTTGCGTATCCCCGCACTTACTATTCAGCACCACGACTGACCGTTCTGGGAATGGATTTGCTTCAATCCCCTACCCAACCTGCCGAGAATCCTCTCCCGCATGACTGGTTCTGGATCACTCCCTGGGTGGACGGCGCCGCCCGGGCGGAGGGCGGACGCACGACGCCTGGCCGGGAAGAACCCGGCCAGGCGTTGGGAAGCCGTCGACCGGCTCAGTCGTTGGCCACCACCGGATAGCGCGGCTCGCTCTCGGCCATCTGCCGCAGCGCGTCCTTGCGGTCCCGCTTGGAGAGACGGTCGATGTACAGGTAGCCGTACAGGTGGTCGGTCTCGTGCTGGAGACACCTCGCGAAGTAGCCGGTGCCCCGCACCCTGACCGGGTTGCCCTGCTCGTCCTGTCCGGTCACCTCGGCGTAGTCGGGGCGCGCCAGCGGCATGTACGCCGTCGGCACCGACAGGCAGCCCTCGTTGCTGTCGTCCAGACGGCGCCGGTCGGCGGGCAGCTCGACGAGCCTGGGGTTGCAGATCACGCCGACGTGCCGGACGCCCTCGTCGTCGGGGCAGTCGTAGACGAAGACCTTCTGGTCGACGCCGATCTGGTTCGCGGCCAGGCCCACGCCCTCGGCGGTGCGCTGACTGGCGAACATGTCCGCGACCAGCTGCTGGAGTTCGGCGCCGAAGTCGGTGACGTCCCCGCACTCCTTGTGGAGCACCGGGTTGCCGACCACGGTGATGGGCCGTGAGGTGCCGCGCTCGCGCCAGGCGCTCTCGCGCTCCTCCGCCTCCTCGGTGTCGATGACGAAACCCTCGTCGTCCACGGGGAGCACGCCCGCGTGCTGCTGATCGGTGTCCTGCTGCGCCATGACCGACGTACGCCTTCCTGCAAGCCTGAGATTTCTGCGGGTACAGCCTAAGGGGGCGTCCGTCCCGGGACGGCTCAGCAGACCTCCTCCAGGTCCCGCCAGTCCCGCGAGTCCGGGCTGTCCGCGACCCAGCCGTCCAGCAGACCGCGCACCAGGGCGGCCGGCGCGGCCACCCCGCACTCGCGCTCGGGCATCCAGAGCTGCCCGTCGGTGCGGTGGCCCAGCGGGCCGGGATGACCGGGTTCGCTGTGGTCGTGCGGGTCGAGGTGCACCCCGTCGCCCTCGTCGGACGGCATCCGCGACTCCGAGCACATCCGGCACAGCAGCCGGACCGACGACGACCAGTCCTCCGCGGCGAAACCGGCGTCGGCCGCGAGCCGCTCCAGCGCGTCCCGGTCGGCCTCGGTCGCCGCCTCCAGCAGGACCACCCAGGTCGGCACCGGCGACGGCGCCCACAGCTCGATCTCGTCGAACACCGGATAGGAGTGCCCGGCCGACGTGGTCCGCTCCCCGTGGGGCACCCCGTCGTGCAGCACGACCTCGCCCCAGCGCCGCCCGGAGGACGGCAGCGGAATGGACAGCACCTCGATCCGGGCGGGGTCCAGCCTGCGCCCCCACACCACCTCGGCCTCGCCCTCGGGCGACAGCCGTACGGCCGCGCTGCCCAGTTCCATGCCGACGGGCTCCCCGGCCGCGGTGGCGCCCCCGGGCACCTGCAGCCCGTAGGCCTGCCAGGCCCGGCGGGCCAGCGGCCAGTCCTGGAGGGCGGTGGCGGCGATGCCGACGTTCCACCAGTCCGGCGCCCCGGTCTCCCGCTCCAGCAGGGCGACGGCCCTGAGGCCGGCCGTGCGGGCCTGCTCCCAGTCGTGCCGGAACTTGTGCAGCAGGGCGAGGTTGAACCAGGACTCGGACAGCCACGGCTCCAGATCGGCGGCCCGCGTCAGCAGGGCGCCCGCGTCCTCGTACCGGCCGTCACCGATCAGCGTGAACGCCCGATCGGTGGCCTGCCGCCAGGAGGCGGAGGGCCGGTGCCGTCCCTTTCCGAAGATCCTCACGATTCCCGCCTGCCGGTCCAGTTCCGTGGGGTGGGCTGGCCAGTGCCCCCGGACACCCTCTCCCTCGCATCCAACCACGTAGGGCTGGAGAGGCGCTCATTACCCATGGGTTACCCCATGGAGGGCAAGGTCAGACAGCCCCGTGACAGGACTCGCGCCAGCGCCTCGACGACCTCGGGCGCGTACTCCCCGGCCGTCCCGAGCCGTAGTTCCTCCAGCGCCGTGAGCGGGCCGCCGGGTCCCGCGTCGCGCGCCTTCTCCTCGTACGCGTTCACGGCCCGCACGATCCGGGCCGCCGGCGGCTGCTCCCGGTAGGGGTCGGCCTGCCGCTCCACCACCACCGCGACGGCCCCGTCCACCCCCGTCTGCCGTACGACGGCCCCGCCGAGCAGCGCGATCCGCCGCTGCTCGGCGGCGGGCAGCACGGCGGTGGCTCCCGCCGGCACCGGGTCCACCAGGCTCAGCTGTCCGATGTCGTGCATGAGGGCCGCGTACTCCAGTACGTCCAGTTCGGCCTCCGACAGTCCCAGGTCCCGCCCGACGGCGCGGCTGAGCGCGGCGACGCGCCGTGCGTGCCCGGCGGGGGTGCAGCCGGCTATCTCGGTGGCGCGGGCGAGGGAGGCGATGGTCTGCCGGTAGGTGGCGCGCACGGCCGCGTACCGGCGCAGGGACACCTGGGCGAGCAACAGGGGCAGGCAGAACACGGGCAGTGCCCACAGCCCCGCCACGGCGACCGCGAGCGCCATCACCACCCCGGTCGCGCACACCGCGGACCCGATCCCGAGCAGGGCCCGCAGTTCGTCGCGCAGCAGCGGCCCGAACGGCCAGCCGGTGCGGGAGCGGGCCGCGGCGGCCGCGAGCACCGCGTCGCACAGCGCGGTGAGCGCGAGCAGCGCGACCAGCAGCAGCACGTAGGAGCAGCCGGGCCGGCCCGCGAGGACGCCGCTGCCGTAGAGGGGCCGGAAGCACAGGGCGGCGAATCCGACGGTCAGCACCCGTCGCGCCAACTGGTCGAGCGCTGGACCCGGCCCGCGCGCGAGGTGCGGCACGCTGCCCAGCAGCGACGCGGCGAAGACCACGGCGACGATCCGCGCGACGTCGACGGCGGTGTCCGCGGTCGGGACGGGGCCGAGGTCCCGCGGCAGGGCGAAGTGCCCCGCCTCCGGTCCGAGCAGGGCGTACGACAGTGCTCCGGCGGCGGCCAGCGGCGCGGCCTGCCTGCCCTCCGGCCCGCTCCACCGGGTCAGCTCCCCGACGGCGACGAGGAGCCCGAAGGCGAGGGCGGCCCGGCGGTCGTCGATGCCTCGCCAGAGGGTGACCGCGAGGCAGAGCCCGGCGAGCACGGCGGCACCGGCGTGCGTGAGGCCGAGCGCCCGGAGGCGGGCCGGGGGCTGGTGGCGGTGCGTGGGGTGGGGCTCGGCACGATGACGGTCACGGAGTCGGGGCCGGAGGGGGAATCGCGGGCGGCGGCCGGTCCGGGGTCGGTGACCGCGCGGAGGACGGCGACGGGCACCCCCGGGCGCGCTCATCGGTGCGCTCCGGGGTGGTGGGGGGCGGGGGAAATCTGGGGCGCGGGAGAAGCCTCGGGTGCGGGGGAAACCTGGGGCGCGGGGGAGACGAGAGGCACAGGGGGCGCCTGGGGCACAGAAGGGTTTTGGGGTGCACGGGACGCCTGAGGCACGGAAGGCTCCTGGGGCGCGGGGGGCGTCTGAGGCGTCCGGAGCTCAGGAGGCGTCTGAGGCACGGGAGACGTCCGGGGCGCAAGGGTGGCGGGTGGGTGGATCCCCGGGGCGGGCGCGTGGGTCCCGGAGGTGGGTGTCTCGTCGGCCGTCACCGCCGGATGCCATCCCCGGCGTTCCAGCGCGCGCACCAGCGCCCCGACCATCGCCGGGTCGAACTGGGTCCCCGCGCAGCGCCGCAGTTCCTCCAGTGCCGCCGGCACCGGCCGTGCCCTGCTGTAGGACCGGGTGGACGTCATGGCGTCGAACGCGTCGGCGACCGCCACGACCCGGGCGAACTCCGGGATCTGGCCGCCGACCAGCCCGTACGGATACCCGCTCCCGTCCAGCCGTTCGTGGTGGTGCAGGATCGCCGACCGGGCCTCCCCCAGGAAGCCGATGCCGCGCACCATCTCGTGCCCGTACTCCGGGTGCAGTTCGATCACCCGCCGCTCCTCGGGCGTGAGCGGCCCGTCCTTGCGCAGCAGCCTGGTGGGCACCCCCAGCTTGCCCACGTCGTGCAGGATCCCGGCGAAGCGCAGCACCTCGGCCCGCTCGTCGTCCATGCCCAGCTCGCGGGCGATCATCATCGACGCCTGTCCGACCCGCTCGCTGTGGCCGCGGGTGTACGCGTCCTTGATGTCCACGGCCTGCACGAGGGCCCGGATGGTCGCCTGGTGGGCGGCCCGTTCCCGGTGGTACTGGGCGAACACCCACCCCGACACGCACATCGGCAGCAGCACGAGCAGCGCGGCGACCGGACCGTACGGGCTGCGCCACAGCACCGCCATCATCAGTCCGGCCAGCCCGTGCACGGCGGCCGGCGCCAGCGAGCGCGGGAACGGTCCGCGCCAGGCCCGGCGGACCGAGACCCGCTCGGCCAGCACCAGGATCCCCCCGTCGAGCGCGCCGAGCACCAGGCAGAAGACCAGGACGGCCGCGCCGGCCGGCACCAGTACCCGGGGGAAGTCGGCGGCGGCCACCGCCTCGCGGCCGCCGAGCGCCCCGTGCACCCGGGCCGCGGCCCACACTCCGAGCGTCAGCTGGGCGGCACGCCAGACGCGCCGCAGCAGCACGGGCCGGTCGGCCGGGGAGAGCAGTGCCCCCGGCAGCGCGACGAGTGCCGCGGCCGACGGGGGCAGCAGGAAGGCCCCGGCGAGCAGCAGGGGGTGGAACGTTCCGGCGAGGCGTCGACGGGCGATCCGCTCGCCCCCCGCGTACAGCGCGGCGAGCAGGACGACGGCCCACCGCGCGGAGGCTGCGGGCGGCAGCGGCTGAAGACAGAGCCCGGCGCCGAGGGCGGTGCAGACGACGTACGCACGTGCCCGCGCCGGTACCGCCGCCTCCATGACGCCCACCCCTCCCCCGGCCACGACCGTTTTTGGCCATGACCATGCCTATCCAGGCTCCGGAGCCTAGGGCGGCCGGGGGAGTTTGCGGGCAAAAGTGCTCCGCATTAGCACGTTCGAGTGAAAGCGGGTCGGATCACCGACAGAGCTCGCGGTGGTTCAGGACTCCTGCGGGGTGACCGGGGAGGTGGCCACGTCATGCTCGGGCACGGCCTGCCCGGACCGGATCAGGTCCAGTCGCCCCATGACCTTGGCCCGCAGGTCGCTGGGCACGTCGTCATGCCCGCAGCACCGCTTGACCAGCTTCTTCACGGCCTGCTCCAGACCGTACTTCTCCAGGCACGGCGAGCATTCCTCGAAGTGGTGCCGGAACTTGTCGCGGTCCAGTTCCGGCATCTCGCTGTCGAGGAACTCGTACAGATGGTCGAGTACCTCACTGCAGTCCGTCTCGTGCGGCTCTCCGCAGCTCATGAGCCCGAACCTTTCGCTTCGTTCGACTCTCCGGCGCCGGCCGGGACCAGTCCGCGTTCGCGGGCGTAGTCCTCGAGCATGCCGCGCAGTTGACGGCGGCCCCGGTGCAGCCGGGACATCACCGTACCGATGGGTGTCCCCATGATGTCCGCGATCTCCTTGTACGCAAAGCCCTCTACATCCGCGAGATAGACGGCGATGCGGAACTCCTCGGGGATCGCCTGCAGCGCTTCCTTCACGTCCGAATCGGGCAGGTGGTCGAGCGCCTGCGACTCCGCGGAGCGCAGACCGGTCGACATGTGCGACTCGGCGCGCGCGAGCTGCCAGTCCTCGATCTCCTCGGCCGCGCTGCGCTGGGGTTCGCGCTGCTTCTTGCGGTACGAGTTGATGAACGTGTTGGTGAGGATGCGGTACAGCCACGCCTTGAGGTTGGTGCCCTCACGGAACTGGTGGAAGGACGCGTACGCCTTGGCGTACGTCTCCTGCACCAGGTCCTCGGCGTCGGCCGGGTTGCGCGTCATGCGCAGGGCGGCCGAGTACATCTGGTCGAGGAATTCGAGCGCGTCCCGCTCGAAGCGCGCCGTGCGCTCCGTGGCGGACTCCGCACTCATGCCCTGGCCCTCGGGCTGCTCCGCCTGGCCGTTGTCGGTCCCTGCGTCGGTCCCAGTGACCGGACCCACCTCCTCAAGTTCCCGGGTGGGATCGATGCCGATCCCACTCGAATCGGAGGATAGACGACGAGACGTGCTCGCCGCCGCTCGAATAGGAGCGATCTTGGCCGCGTGCAGCACCGTCCAGTCGAGGTCGGCGCGGCTGCCACGGCCCGGATCGGAATCCGCCGGGTGCAGCCCGTCCACGGGGTGCTCGCGGGTGACGAGCGGGCAGATGGTCGAACCCATGCGGCGGACTTCCTCTCCTTCGACGTCGGCGCTGGTGCACCAGCACTTCTGTCCGCCTCAACCGTGGCCGGCCGCACAACATTCCCGTCCGTCACCCGAGTGAGACCGCCCACTCCACGACCGCGTCCGTGATCACCTCCAGGGCCTGCTCCTGCGTGATCCGCGCGCGCTTGGGCACGGCGAGGCCGTGATCACCCGAAGGCACCTCGACGAGCCGGTACCCCCCTTCGGGGAATTCGCCGGGCCTGCCGAACGGGTCGTTCCCGCCCTGGACGACGAGGGTGGGCACCCCGGCGCCGAGCAGTTCGCCGGCCCGCGACTTCTCCGGGCGGCCGGGCGGGTGCAGCGGGAAACTGAGCGCGAGCACGGCGGCGGCGCCCAGTTCCAGGGCCGTACGGCAGGCCACCCGGGCGCCCGCGCTGCGGCCGCCCGAGATCACCGGCAGCCCCGGCTCCGCCACCGCGGGCCAGATCCCGCGCCAGCCCACGTCCAGCGCCTTCGGGGCGGGCGCGACCTTCTTCCCGGCCACCCGCCAGGGCTGCTCGACCAGCGCCACGCTCACCCCGTGCGCGGGCAGCACCGCGGCGAGCGCCCTCAGGTCCGGGGCGTCGATCCCGCCGCCCGCGCCGTGGCTCACGGCGAGGACGAGCCGCGCGTCGGCGGCCCGGTGCCAGGTGACCCGGGCGGTGCCGGCGTCGGTCTCGACAGTCTCGCTCACGCTGGTCTCGCTCACGTCGCTGATCTTCGTCACGTCAGAAGAGTGTGCCCTCCTCGGGCCCCTCCAGTTCCTTCAGCAGCTCCGCTCCGTTGTTGCGGACGTTGCTGACCGCGGTGGAGACGGGGTAGGCGCGCAGCAGCCCGGTCGGCGGCGGCGTGAGCAGGCCACGGAGCTCGTCGGCGTCCGTGCGGGCCGGGTCGAGCCAGTCGTCCCAGCGGTCGGGGGTGAGCATCAGGGGCATCCGGGGGTGGATGTCCGCCAGGGCGCGCGGGCCCTCGGCGGGGGCGCCCGCGAGCGGCGCGGTCTCCGCCTCGGTGGTGATGACCGAGCAGGTCACCCACCAGGCGAGCGGGTGCTCGTCCGGCAGCGTGCGGTCCCGCCAGAACTCGTAGAGGCCCGCCATCGCGAAGACCGAGCCGTCCGCGGGCGTCACGAAGTACGGCTGCTTGCGCGGCCGCTTCTTCTTCCCCTCGACCTCCAGGTCCCGCTCCTGGGTGCCGGTGACCCACTCGTAGTAGCCGTCGGCGGGGACGACACAGCGCCGGGCGGCGAAGGCGCGGCGGTAGGAGGGCTTCTCGTGCACGGTCTCGGCGCGGGCGTTGATCATCCGGGCGGCGCCCTCGGGCGTCTTGGCCCAGGACGGGACGAGTCCCCATTTGAGCTTGCGGAGCTGGCGAACCGGCCTCGGGCTGTCCGCGTCCTTCACAGGGCGGTCGAGGACGACGTAGACCTCCTTGGTCGGGGCCACGTTGTAGTCGGGCGCCGGCGTCTCTTCCGGATCCCACTGCTCGACCTCAAAGGTTGCTGCGAGATCCTCGGGCCCACGACTGGCTGCAAACCGTCCGCACATACGTGCAACACTGCCAGATTCCGCGCCGTGAAAGGGAGCCACCGCCGACAATGGACAGCACCGCATCCACCTCGCTGGCCTCGCTGAGCTCCCTGTGGGACGAGGTCTTCGGCACCCAGCCGGACCCTGATCTGTGGGTGGTGCTCGCCACCCTGGCCGCGGGCCTCGCGATAGTCGTGCCCCACCCGCTGTGGCGCATCTCGCGCAACGCGATCACCATCGCGCACGAGGGCGGCCACGGCCTGGTGGCGCTGGTGACCGGCCGCACCCTCACCGGCATCAGGCTGCACTCCGACACCAGCGGTCTGACCCTCAGCCGGGGCAAGCCGTACGGCCTGGGCATGATCCTCACCGCGGCCGCCGGCTACACCGCTCCCCCGCTGCTCGGCCTGGGCGGCGCGGCGCTGCTCGGCGCCGGTCACATCACGCTGCTGCTCTGGCTGGCCACCGCGCTGCTGGTCGCCATGCTGGTGATGATCCGCAACGCCTACGGGGTGCTGACCGTGGTGCTCACCGGCGGCACCTTCCTGCTGGTGTCCTGGCTGGCCGGGCCGCAGGTGCAGGCGGCGTTCGCGTACGCGGTGGTGTGGTTCCTGCTGTTCGGCGGGGTGCGTCCGGCCTTCGAGCTCCAGGCCAAGCGGTCGCACGGGGGCGCGGGGGACTCGGACGCGGACCAGTTGTCGCGGCTGACGCACGTACCGGCGTGGCTGTGGCTGTTCCTGTTCCACGCGGTGTCCCTGTGCTCGCTGCTCGGCGGGGGCCGGTGGCTGCTGGGGCTGTGAGCGCCGGGGGCGGCGCGCGCTTCCGTCATGCCGTGCCCCGGGTCCGGGGCGCGCTCCGGTCATGCCGTGGCCATGCCTCGCCTGCGCATATATGCGCGGCACTGTCCACGCCACGCTTTCGCTCCGCTTTCGCCTCATTTGATCAAGATCTCCGGTCACCGACAGCCACTAAAGTGGGCGCATGACCGTGAACCCCGCAGACACCGCCCTCTGGCCCGCCCCGCACGCGACCGGAGCCGTCGACGCGACGGTCCACGTGCCCGGGTCCAAGTCGGTCACCAACCGGGCCCTGGTGCTCGCCGCCCTCGCCTCCGAGCCGGGCTGGCTGCGCCGCCCGCTGCGCTCCCGCGACACCCTGCTGATGGCCGGGGCGCTGCGCGCGATGGGCGTCGGCATCGAGGAGACGGTGTCCTCCAGCTCCACCGTCGCGGGCGGCACGGGCGAGGCGTGGCGGGTGATCCCCGCCGGGCTGCACGGCCCGGCCACGGTCGACGTCGGCAACGCGGGCACGGTCATGCGCTTCCTGCCACCGGTCGCCGCGCTCGCCGACGGTCCCGTCCGCTTCGACGGCGACCCGCGGTCGTACGAGCGTCCGCTGCACGGCGTGATCGACGCCCTGCGCGCCCTCGGCGCCCGGATCGACGACGACGGCCGGGGCGCGCTGCCGCTGACCGTGCACGGCGGCGGTGCGCTGGACGGCGGTCCGGTCGCCGTCGACGCCTCCTCCTCGTCCCAGTTCGTCAGCGCCCTGCTGCTGTCCGGTCCGCGCTTCAACCAGGGCGTGGAGGTCCGTCACACCGGCAGCACGCTGCCGTCCATGCCGCACATCCGGATGACCGTGGACATGCTGCGCGCGGTCGGCGCCCAGGTCGACACCCCGGAGTCGGGCGGCGAGCCGGACGTCTGGCGGGTCACCCCCGGCGCGCTGCTCGGCCGCGACCTGACCGTCGAGCCCGACCTGTCCAACGCGCAGCCGTTCCTGGCGGCGGCGCTGGTCACCGGCGGGCGGGTCGTCGTCCCGGACTGGCCGTCCCGGACCACCCAGCCCGGCGACCGGCTGCGCGAGATCTTCACCGAGATGGGCGGCAGCTGCGAGCTGACCGAGTACGGGCTGGTGTTCACCGGATCGGGCGCCGTCCACGGCATCGACGTGGACCTGGGCGAGGTCGGCGAGCTCACGCCGGGCATCGCGGCCGTCGCAGCCCTCGCGGACTCCCCGTCGTACCTGCGGGGCGTGGCCCATCTGCGGCTGCACGAGACGGACCGGCTGGCCGCGCTCACCAAGGAGATCAACGAGCTCGGCGGCGATGTCACCGAGACCGCCGACGGACTGCGCATCCGGCCCCGCCCCCTGCACGGCGGGATCTTCCACACGTACGAGGACCATCGGATGGCGACGGCCGGCGCGATCCTCGGGCTGGCGGTGGAGGGCGTGCAGATCGAGAACGTGGCGACGACGGCGAAGACCCTCCCGGACTTCCCGGAGCTGTGGACCGGGATGCTCGGGGCATAGGGGCGATCAGGTCATGCGCCGCTACGGCAAGCACACCGACGAGGACGACATCCGCTCCCGGCCGAACCGCAAGGGCAACCGGCCCCGTACGCACATCCGCCCCAAGCACGAGGACGCCGCCGAGGGCATGGTCCTCACCGTCGACCGGGGCCGGCTGACCGTCCTGGTCGAGGACCGGGTCGTGATGGCCATGAAGGCCCGCGAGCTGGGTCGCAAGGCCGCCGTGGTCGGCGACCGGGTGGCCCTGGTCGGCGATCTCTCCGGCAAGAAGGACACGCTCGCGCGCATCGTGCGCATCGAGGGGCGGACCTCGGTGCTGCGCCGCACCGCGGACGACGACGACCCGTACGAGCGCGTGGTCGTCGCCAACGCCGACCAGCTCGCCATCGTCACGGCCCTGGCCGACCCCGAGCCCCGCCCGCGGCTGATCGACCGCTGCCTGGTGGCGGCCTTCGACGGCGGGCTGACCCCGCTGCTCGTGCTCACCAAGTCCGACCTGGCCCCGCCGGCCAAGCTCCTGGAGCTGTACGGCGACCTCGACATCCCGTACGTCGTCACCAGCCGCGAGGAACTGGAGAACGGCACCGCCGTCGCCCGGGTCCGCGAACAGCTCGACGGGAAGGTGACCGCGTTCGTCGGGCACTCCGGCGTCGGCAAGACGACGCTGGTGAACGCGCTGGTGCCGCTGGAGCAGCGGCGTACGACCGGACATGTCAACGCGGTGACGGGCCGCGGCCGGCACACCACGACCTCGGCGCTGGCGCTGCCGCTGGCGGACAGCGACGACGGCTGGGTGGTCGACACCCCGGGCGTACGGTCGTTCGGCCTGCACCATGTGGATCCGTCCCGCGTGATCCACGCCTTCCCCGACCTGGAGCCGGGCACGGAGGGCTGCCCGCGCGCGTGCAGCCACGACGAGCCGGACTGCGCGCTGGACGCGTGGGTGGCCGACGGGCACGCCGACCCGGCGCGGCTGTACTCGCTGCGCCGGCTGCTGGCGACACGGGAGCGCACGGAGGGCGACTGATCCAGCGCCGCGCGAGGGGCGGCCGACGCCCCTCGCGGACGGACAGCCGAGATCCCGGTCCGGACGGACGGCGAAAGCCCGCTCCCCGAGCAGGGCCTGATCCTCCGTCACGGAAGGATCCCTGACCTTCGCGTTGTTTGTTCGGGCCCGGGGCCGGTAAGTGCATAATCGCACCGAGTCGGATCCAAGCCCGACGAGCCCGACCAAGCGGCCGCGAAGCGCAGGCAGGCGCTGACACCCGGGAGGACAGCACATGGCGTGGCTGCTGGTAGTCGTGGCAGGCCTGCTCGAGACCGGCTTCGCGGTGTGTCTGAAGCTGTCGCACGGCTTCACCAGACTCTGGCCGACCGTCGCCTTCAGCTGCTTCGCGCTGGGCAGCTTCGGTCTGCTCACCCTGTCGCTGAAGAAGCTCGACGTGGGCCCGGCCTACGCCGTGTGGACGGGCATCGGCGCGGCGGGCACGGCGATCTACGGCATGGTCTTCCTGGGCGACCTGGTCTCCACGCTGAAGATCATCTCGATCAGCCTGGTGATCGCCGGTGTGATCGGCCTCCAGCTGTCCGGCTCGGCCCACTGACACCTCGCCCCGGCCGACGCCCGGCGGGCGGCGCGTCACACGGTCGACGGGCGGGGGAACGCGACCCGTAACAGCTCCCCGACCCCGCCCTCCCCCGGCGGCGCGGAGACACAGGACAGGCCGACCCGGACGGCGAGTTCACAGGAGCGCGTCAGTTCCACGGTGTCCTGCCGGTCGGCGCCCGGAGCGGACAGGGCGGCCACGGCCCGGTCGCGGACGATCGCCACGAAGTCGCCGGGCGAGGGCAGCGGGCCGTCCGCCCGCCGCTGCGCGGGCACCACCGAGGAGGACGGCACCGCCCGCAGTGTCGGGGCGGGCAGCCCCTCGCCCCAGCAGCCGGTGAGCATGGCCCGTACGAGCGCGTTCTCGCGGGCGGCCGAGGCGGTCCACTCCGCGGTGGCGGCGAGCCGCTCACGGGCGTCGGCGTACGCGGCGAGCGCGCGCTCGATCCCGGCGAGGTAGCCGTCCGCCTCCCGTCTGACCAGTGCCCGGGCCAGGCCGTCCTTGCTGCCGAACTCGTTGTACAGCGTCTGCCGGGACACCCCGGCCGCCGCGGCGACGTCCACCATCCGCACGGCGGACCACGGCAGGCGTGCCAACGCCGTGTACGCGGCGTCCAGCAGGGATTCCCGTGCTGCGGGCATCTTCGCCTCCCGGGGCGAGGGGCTCTGCGCCCAGATTTGACGCGCACGGGAGCACTGTCAAGGGTTCGCGAAGGCACCGCGGGGCGCCCGCCGGTCCCCGTGCGCGGGCGGCCCCGCGCCGCACCTCCCGGCGGCCTGCCCGCCGACCCCGGTGGCCCCGCACCCACCTCGGCAGATACGGTTCGTTACATGCCGGACTACCTGGACGACCTCCGCCTCGCCCACGTCCTCGCCGACGCGGCCGACGCCGTGACGATGGACCGCTTCAAGGCTCTCGATCTCAAGGTCGAGACGAAGCCGGACATGACTCCGGTGTCCGAGGCGGACAAGGCGGCCGAGGAGCTCATCCGCGGTCAGCTCCAGCGCGCCCGCCCCCGCGACGCCATCCTCGGCGAGGAGTACGGCATCGAGGGCACCGGCCCGCGCCGCTGGGTCATCGACCCGATCGACGGCACCAAGAACTACGTGCGCGGTGTTCCCGTCTGGGCCACCCTCATCTCCCTGATGGAGGCGGCGGAGGGCGGCTACCGGCCCGTCGTCGGCGTGGTGTCCGCACCCGCCCTGGGCCGCCGCTGGTGGGCCGCGCAGGGCCATGGCGCCTTCACCGGCCGCAGCCTGTCCTCGGCGTCTCGGCTGCACGTGTCGCGGGTCTCGGAGCTGAGCGACGCCTCCTTCGCGTACTCGTCGCTGAGCGGCTGGGAGGAGCAGGGCCGGCTGAACGGCTTCCTGGACCTCACCCGCGAGGTGTGGCGCACGCGCGCGTACGGCGACTTCTGGCCGTACATGATGGTCGC
This sequence comes from Streptomyces sp. NPDC104096, assembly GCF_055584385.1. Lineage (NCBI taxonomy): Bacteria > Bacillati > Actinomycetota > Actinomycetes > Kitasatosporales > Streptomycetaceae > Streptomyces > Streptomyces sp. NPDC104096. The sequence continues at coordinate 190,022 of NZ_JBVJMD010000003.1, read as the reverse complement.
CGAGGGATCGGTCGACCTGTGCGCGGAACCCGAGCTCTCCCTCTGGGACATGGCGGCCACCGCGATCGTGGTGACGGAGGCGGGCGGCACCTTCACCGGCCTCGACGGCCGGCCCGGCCCGCACAGCGGCAACGCGGCCGCGTCGAACGGGTTGCTGCACGACGAACTGCTGGGGTATCTCAACCAGCGCCACTGAACGGCACAGATGAGCGTGCGCGCCCTCAATTGGCCGCGCACGCCCCCTTGTTGACCTCTGCTTTACCTGTCAGTCTGTGAGCACCCCCCACTTGTGAACTTGTGCATCACCATGGGCGCCTCAGGCGCCGGGCCCGAACCATCGGGGGTTTCCTAGGAGGTGGCTCCATCCCATGCTCGTCCGCGACGCCATGAGCACGGTGGTCCTCACCATCGGCCCCGACCACACCCTCCGCCAGGCCGCAGCCCTGATGTCCGCGCGCCGAGTGGGCGCCGCCCTGGTCCTCGACCCGGACGCCGGCGGCATCGGCATCCTCACCGAGCGTGACATCCTCAACTCCGTCGGCCTGGGCCAGAATCCGGACACCGAGCGCACCCACGCCCACACCACCAACGACGTCGTGTTCGCCGCGCCGACCTGGACCGTGGAGGAGGCCGCCGGCGCCATGGCGCACGGCGGCTTCCGGCATCTGATCGTGCTCGACGGCGGCGAGCCGGCCGGCATCGTCTCCGTCCGCGACGTCATCCGGTGCTGGGCACCCGCCCGGCAGCCCGCACAGCACGTCCCCGCCTGAGCGCGGCGGCGGCACGCACTGTGCCGTACGGCAAAGAACCGAGGGCCGGAACCCTTTCGGATTCCGGCCCTCGGCCTTCAGTAGCGGGGACAGGATTTGAACCTGCGACCTCTGGGTTATGAGCCCAGCGAGCTACCGAGCTGCTCCACCCCGCGTCGATGAATGGAACACTACGTCAAGGCCGCAGGCAGAAGCAAATCACTTGGCGATCCGGGCTACGCAGGCCCATGGATCCGGGGTGGGCGCGGGCCGAGCGGGCGCGACCGGGACGGGCGCGGGCCGCCGGGACAAGCGACGGCCCGGGCAAGCGCGGCCCGGCAGGGCCGACGCGGCCGGGGCGGGCGGGCTCGTGTGTGCGCGCCGGCCGGGTCAGGCCGAGAGTTCCTGTCGCAGGGCGTCCCTCAGTCGGGCCGCCCGTTCCGAGACCTCCGTCGGCCCCAGGGAGACGGCCCGGTCGGCCCACCGCTGCCCCTCCGCCAGCTCGCCACGACGCGCGTAGACCAGGGCGAGCCGGAGCGCCGCCCGTCCGTGCCCGGCGTCGGCGGCGCGGGTCCACCACACGGCCGCCTCGGGCTCGCTGCCCTCCCGGGCCAGCAGCAGCCCGAGATTGAACGCGCCGTTGCGCGACCCCGCCTCGGCGGCCGCCCGGTACCAGCGGTCCGCCTCCACCACATCGCCCCGGTCGGCCGCGAGCATCCCGACCCGCACCTGTGCGCGCCGGTGCCCCTGGGTGGCCGCCCGCTCGTACCACTCCTCGCACTCGGTTTTCTCGTGCACGTGCTCGCCGAGTTCGTGCGTGGACGGCGCGGGCCGCCGCGCGTCCAGCACGGCGGCCAGCCGGTACGCGGCCTCCGCGCTGCCGCCGCCCGCCGCGCAGCGCAGATGCCGCTCCGCCTCCCGCTCGTCCCCGTCCCGCAGCCGGGCGATCCCGACCTGGAGCGCCGCCTCGGTGTGCCCGGCCGCCGCCGCCCGCTCGTACCACCGCAGCGCGGCCTCGTCCTCGCTCTCCGTGCCCCGGCCGGCGTACAGGATGCCCAGGTTGAACGCGGCGTCGACGCTGCCGGCCTCCGCCGCCTTGGAGAACCACGGCTCGGCGCCGGTCGTGTCGCCGCCCTGGAGCAGCAGGATCGCCAGCGCGTTCGCGGCCTCCCGGTGCCCGGCGTAGGCGGCGCGCCGGTACCACTGTTCGGCCTGCGCGGTCCGCCCCTGTTCGGCGCAGAGCAGGCCGAGGTTGTAGGCGCCGTTGTCGTCGCCGGCGTCCATCGCGGCCCGGTACCAGCGCTCGGCGGTCTGGGTCTCGCCGCGCTCGGCGTGCAGCGCGCCCAGCGCGTTCGCCGCGTTGCCGTCGCCGTCCTGGGCGGCCCGCAGCCACCACACGGCGGCGCTCTCGCTGTCCCCGGCGTCCCGCAGCAGGAAACCGAGAGCGCAGGCGGCCCGCGCCTCCCCGTCCTTGGCGGACGTCAGGTACCAGCGGCCCGCCTCCTTGAGCTCACCGCGCTTCTCCAGGATCGCCCCGAGCTGCAGGGCCGCCCGGCGGTGGCCGCGGGCGGCGGCCTGCCGGTACCACTGCTCGGCCTCGGCCTCCGCCCCGGCCTCGGCCTCGGCCTCCGCCCCGACCGACGCGACACCTCCGTCGCCGTCGGCCTCCCGTCCGTGCCGCCGGTCCAGTGCCCTGGCCAGCCGGTACGCCGCCTCGCGGTGGCCCCGCTCGGCGGCCGCCCGCATCCACTGCTCGGCCCCGCCGTCCCCACGGTGCTCCAGCAGGTCGGCGAGGGCGTACGCGCCGAGGGCGTGTCCCTGCTCGGCGGACTGGCGCAGCCAGTACTCGGCGGCGGGTTCGTCCCCGCGTTCCCGGTGGTGCCGGCCGAGGGCGTGGGCGGCGGCCGCGGATCCCGCGACGGCGGCGATCCGCCACCATCCCGCGGCGTCGTCGGCGTAGCCGCGCTGATAGAGAAGGACACCCAGGTTGTTGGCGGCGGCGCGGTCGCCCGCGGTGGTGGCGCCGCGCAGGTACGGCTCGGCGGCGTCGAGGTCGCCGCGGCGCAGCAGCATGGCCCCGAGCACGCTCATCGCCTCGACCTCACCGGCCTCCACGGCGAGGCGCAGGCGCGCCTCTTCCGCAGCCTCGCCGGTCTCGTCCCGGTCGGAAGGCTGCACAAGGTCAGCCGGCTGCGCGAAGTCAGCAGACTGCACAAACCGCCCTGTCTCCAACAGAGTTGCCTTGTCCCCCATAACGTCCATCGTCGCACCACCCGCAACCTGGGTACATCCGGTATACCGCAGTCAGTGAAGGTCACTTCAGCGTTTTGTCGACATGCCCACAGAGAGACAAGTCAAACACGGATCGCTCAACTCCCCCTGGCGGCGCGGCCGTCGCGAGGATCGGCACATGCGTTCGCACAGCGCGAAGGCCCGGATCCTTGGAGGATCCGGGCCTTCGCGATCAGTAGCGGGGACAGGATTTGAACCTGCGACCTCTGGGTTATGAGCCCAGCGAGCTACCGAGCTGCTCCACCCCGCGCCGTTGTTTCTCAACCGTATCACGGCGCGAGGGGAGATCTTCACTCATTTGCGGCTCAGCCGCAGCTCAGCTCACTCAGCCACTGCTCGGACCGGCGCTCGGGGTGGCACTCGGCGTGCCACTCGGGCTCGGACCGGCGCTCGGGCTCGCGCCGGGACTGCCGCCGCTCCCACCGGTCCCGCCGGCCTTGGCCTGCGCGTCCTCGGCACGCTTCAGCGCGTCCTGGAGATCCTTCTGCGCCTCGCCGTACGCCTGCCAGTCACCCTTCTTCAGTGCCTCCTGGCCGGCGTCGAAGGCCTTCTGGGCGTCGCTCAGGGCCTCCTGCACGGTCGGGTTGGCGGACGTCGGCGGGTTGGTCGTGCCCTCGTCCGGCGGTGGCGTGGTCGAGGCCTCCGCCCCGAAGACCTTGTTGAGGGCCTGGTCGAGGGTGTCCTCGAACGCGGTGGCACCTCCGTAGGTCACCAACACCTTGCGCAGCAGGGGGTACTTGAGTCCGCCACCGCGTACGTAGACCGGCTCCACGTAGAGCAGTCCGCCGTCCAACGGCACGGTCAGCAGATTGCCGTACTCGACATCGGAGTCGCCGCCCTTCAGCAGCTTGATCGACGCGGCGATCTCCTGCTCGGAGTTGAACTGGCTCTGGACCTGTTTGGGCCCGTTGACCGTGGTGTTGGTCGGCAGTTTCAGGATTCTGATCTTGCCGTAGTCGGAGGTGCCCGGTTCCGAGTCGACCGCCATGAACGCGCTGAGGTTGTCCCGGCCGTTGGGCGTGAACGTCGTCGTCAGCGAGAACGCCTGGTCCGCCTGGTCGGGCATCTTCATGCTCAGGTAGTACGGCGGCACCGCGTCGCCCGACTTGTTGGTCGGCTCGTCCGGCACCTGCCACACCTCGCTGCCGCTGAGGAACGTCTGCGCGTCCTTCACGTGGTAGCGGGTGAGCAGCTCGCGCTGGACCTTGAACAGGTCCTGCGGGTACCGCAGATGGTCCATCAGGGCGGCCGGGATGGCCGTCCTGGCCTTCACCGTGCCCGGGAACGCCTTCATCCAGGTCTTCAGGACCGGGTCCTTGGTGTCCCACTGGTAGAGCGTGACGTCGCCGGTGTACGCGTCGACGGTCGCCTTCACCGAGTTGCGGATGTAGTTGACCTGGTTCTGCTGGGCCACCACCGCACGCGAGTTGTTCGTCGCGGTCAGCGAGTCCGCCGTGGTGTCGCCGAGGGTCGTACGGGAGGCGTACGGATATCCGTTGGTGGTGGTGTAGGCGTCCACGATCCACTGGATCTTGCCGTCCACGACCGCCGGGTAGGCGTCGCCGTCGATGGTCAGCCACGGGGCGACCGCCTCGACCCGCTCCTTGGGCGTGCGGTTGTACAGGATCCGCGAACCGTCGCCGATGGCACCGGAGTACAGGATCTGCGGCTCCCCGAACGCGACCGCGTACGCGGCCCGGTTGACCGGGTTGGAGAGGCTCACCCCGCTGTCGCCCCGGTAGCTGGTGGTCTTCTCACCGTTGTCGTCGGAGTAGTCGATCTCCTTCTGGGGACCGCCGACGATCGAGTAGGTGGTGGTCTTCTCGCCGTAGTAGACCCGCTGCTGGTACGTCCCGAGGTCGCCGGTGGACGGCAGGTCGGACTCGGTGAAGACCGGGCGGCCCTCGGAGTCCGCCTCCGTGCCCTTGGCGGCGACCACGCCGTAGCCGTGGGTGTAGCGGAAGTGGTCGTTGATCCAGTTGTTCTTCGGAATGCCGTTGAGGTTCAGCTCGCGCAGACCGATGACGGTGTCCTGTTCCTTGCCGTCCTTGGTGTAGCGGTCGACGTCCAGGTTGGTCGGGAAGGCGTAGTAGTTCCTGATCTGCTGGAGCTGCTGGAACGTGGGCGAGACGATGTTGGGGTCCATGATGCGGATGCTCGCCGTGTCGTCGACGTCGTCGCGCAGCTTGGTCTTGTCCGTGGTGCTGCTCTTGCCGGAGTACTCGGTGACCTGCGTGCCGTCGATGCCGTACGCCTCACGCGTCGCCTTGAGGTTCTTGTCGACGTACGGCGCTTCCTTGGCCTGCTCGTTCGGTTCGACCTGGAACTTCTGGACGATCGCCGGGTACAGGCCGCCGATGAGGATCGCGGAGAGCACCATCAGGCCGAAGCCGATCATCGGCAGCTGCCAGGTGCGCCGCCACAGGGTGGCGAAGAACAGCAGGGCGCAGATGACGGCGATGCAGAACAGGATCGTCTTCGCGGGCAGGTAGGCGTTCGCGTCGACGTACCTGAGGCCCGTCCAGTTGTCGGTCGCCTTGAAGTCGCTGGACTTGACCGCGAGGCCGTACCGGTCGAGCCAGTACGCGACCGCCTTCAGGGCGACGAAGACGCCGAGGAGCACCGACAGATGCCCGGTGGCCGCCGCCGTGGCCCGCGCGCCCGGGCTGGTGATGCGCAGCCCGCCGTACAGGTAGTGGGTGAGCGCGGCGGCGATCAGGGACAGGATCGTGGCGGCGAAGCCGAAGCCGAGCAGGAACCGGTACCAGGGCAGGTCGAAGGCGTAGAAGGAGACGTCGAGGTGGAACTGCGGGTCCTTCTGGTGGAAGGGCACGCCGTTGACCCACATCAGCCAGGTCCGCCACTGGCTCGACGCGGACGCGCCCGCCACCAGGCCGACCAGCGCGGTGATGCCGAACAGCAGCCACTTCTTGTACGGCGCGATGCCCATCCGGTAGCGGTCGAGGTTCTGCTGCTCCATCGACATCGCGCTCAGCGGCGGGCGCATCCGGTGGGCGATCCAGATGTTGAACCCGACCGCGACGGCCATCAGCAGGCCGAAGACGAAGAAGAGTCCGGTCTTGGTGAACAGCGTCGTCGTGAACACGGACGAGTACTTCACCGACCGGTACCAGAGCCAGTTCGTCCAGAAGCCCGAGAACATGGTGAACGCCATGCCGAGAACGGCGAGGACGCCCAGCGTCATGAGCAGGGTCCGGACACGCCGGGACGGGCGGCCCACTCTGATCCGCGGCCCTGTCGGGCCTCCGCCGCGGTCCGGCATCTGGAAAGCCAAGGTGTGCACCTCGAAGTTCGCTGTCGATACGTCAGGGCCGCATTTTTGCGGGCCCTCCCCGGGGCCTCGCGATCGCAGACCCACACCTATGCAACTTACTCACGCTTTACTCGGTTCCCGATTCCGGCCAGGAACGAGGCAGGATTGTGACCATGTCCAACACTCCCATGGCGGCGAGCCCGCTCACCCGGGCCGTACTCGAGATCGACGAGTACGCCTCCGGCCTCGGCTGGGACCAGCCCGCCCGCCTCTTCGCCCTCGTCGACACCGCACGGCTGCGGGCTCAGGAACCCTCACTCGCGGCCCAGCTCGGTCTGGGTGAGGAAGAGCAGACCACCACCGGTCTCACCCCGATCGAGCAGGACGAGATTCCAACGGACAAGGCGCTCGACGAGTTCCTTGCCACGATCGCCTGGCCCGACGCGGTGGTCGGGTGCGCGCTCACCGTGGAGCGTCTGATGCTGCCGCCGTCCGCCGAGGCGCAGGTCCCGCAGGGCCTGAGCGACGCGAAGCTGGCGAAGTGGGTGTCCGAGCACCCGCAGCGCCAGGAGGTCCGTATGACGGTCGCGGTGCTGCGCGACGGCGCGCGCGAGTCGGCTGTGCGCCTGCGCGAGAAGGACTCCCCGACGGAGGTCCTCACGGGCGCCGACCTGGTCCCGGGTCTGGCGGAGGCCCTGACGGCGACGTTCGAGGACTGAGGCCCCGCCCGGACCGGGGCTCCCTCCGGCGGTACGGCACCGGGGGCGCCCCTCCGAGCGAGGGGCGCCCCCGGTGCCGTACGGGAGCCGGTGTCGTACCGGGGTGGAGTCTCAGCCCTTGGTGGTGCACTTCGGCAGGTCGGCCGTGTCGCCGGTACGGATGTCGTCGAGGGCGTCGAGGGCGTCGCCGATGGTCTTCACCTTGACCAGGCGCAGCCCCTCGGGGGTGTCCTTGGCGGCGGCCGCGCAGTTGTCGGCGGGCGTCAGGAAGTACTGGGCGCCCTTGTCGCGGGCGCCGACGGTCTTCATCTCGATGCCGCCGATGGGCCCGACCGTGCCCTCGTCGTCGATGGTCCCGGTGCCGGCCACGAACTTGCCGCCGGTCAGGCTGCCCGGGGTGAGCTTGTCGTAGATGCCGAGCGCGAACATCAGTCCGGCGCTCGGGCCGCCGACGTCGGCGAGCTTGATGTCGATGCTGAACGGGAACGTGTGGTCGGTACCGGCGGAGATGCCGACGATGGCCCGCTTCGGGTTGTCGTCGTCGGACGTGGTGGTGGTGATCGTGACCTTCTCGGTCGTGGTGGCCGTCCGGTTCTCCTTCTCGGCGGCGGCCTGCTCCTTGGCGGGCACGATCGTGAAGACGACGTCCTCGCCGGGCTTGTGCTTGGTCACGAGCTTCGCCACGTCGGTGGTCTCCTTGACCGCCGTGCCGTCGACCGCCTTGATCACGTCCCCGGCGTGCAGCCGGCCCTCGGCCGGGGAGTCCTTGCCGACCGTCGAGACGATCACCCACGCCTTGACCGGAATGCCGAGCTCCGTCAGGGCGGCGACCTTGGCGCTCTCCTGGGACTGGCTGAACTCCTCGGCGTTCTCCTGGGTGGACTGCTCCTCGGTCTTGCCGTTCGGGTAGAGCGTGTCGTGCGGCACGATCTTGTTGTCGTGCGCCAGCCACCCGTAGACGGCCTCGACGAGGTTCATCCGGTAGTCGGCGCTGGTGACCCGCACCGTGGTCATGTTCAGGTTGCCGCTGGTCGGATACGTCTTGCGCCCGGAGATCTGCAACACCGGCTCACCGCCGTGATCGCCGAGGGTGTTCACCGTCGGCCCCGGTGACAGCTCCGAGTACGGCACGGGGATGAACACTCCCGCACACAGGAGCGCGATCAGCATCAGGGTGGAGGCGAGCATCGTCGCAGTGCGGCGTGGCATGAGTCGACAGTACGGGACGCGTCTGTCAGCGCACCGTCAGGGCCACCCCGTCATGTACCGCTGTGCGTCTCCTCCATCACGCCGACGGGCGTCTTCTCCATCACGCCGACGTGCGGCTTCTCCATCGCGGCCCGGAACCGGGCGTACCCGTCCAGTTCAGGACCGTCGCCGCGGGTCTTTCTCGTCCGGTTGGCCCAGGTGCCCCACAGGCCGGCTCCGATCGCAGCCACAAGCGGAATCAGCAACCAGGCGAGTGCCCCCATGCCGACCTCCCAACCCCTATCGAGCGATCGCTACTGACTGATCAGCAGATTAACCATCCGCACTGACAACGCTCACGCCAGGGGGCCGGTTACGCAACCGGACGGGGTAGCGGAAATAACCGGACGGAGGACGGGAGACTCAGCAGGCGCCGACCCATTCCTCGGTGCCGTCGGAGAACCTCTGGTGCTTCCAGATCGGCACCTCGTGCTTGAGATCGTCGATCAGCTTCCGGCAGGCCTCGAACGCCTCGCCCCGGTGCGGGCAGGAGACGGCGACGACGACCGCGAGGTCACCGATCGCCAGGTCCCCGACCCGGTGCACCGCGGCCAGCGCCCGCACCGGGTACTCGGCGACGACCTTCTCCGCGATCCGCCGCATCTCGGACTCGGCACTGGGGTGGCACGAGTACCCGAGCCCGTCGACGTCGTTGCCGCCGTCGTGGTTGCGCACCGTCCCCACGAACAGCGCGGTCCCGCCGGCCGCGTCGTCCCCGACGGCCCGGAAGACCTCGTCGAGGCTGAGCGCGGTGTCGCGGACGGCGATCAGCTTGACGGGGTCCGACGCCGCCCGCTCACCCGGATGATCGTTCGTGGCTGCCATACCCCCATCGTGCCGCACGCCCGGGACCACGGGAAACAGCGCTTCGGGCCACCGGGCCGACGCGCGACCGCGCCACGGGTCCGGGGCCCATGGGTCACGGGCCGCGGCTCGCGGGTGGCGGGTCGCGGCCCAGGGAACACGGATGGCCCATCGTCAGCCCGCGCGCCTCGGGGCCTGTGGCTCGGGGCTCGCACCCCGGAGCTCGCGCCCCGGCGCGCACCCGTCGGCGCGCGCCCGGTGCCCCGGGGCCGTCAGATCCGCCGTCGCGCCTTCCGGGCCCGCCGTACGACGGCCGCCGCGCCCAGCAGCGCGACCGTCGCGCCCGCCGCGCCCGCGGCCGTGGCGTCCTTGCGCCCCAGCCGCCGCCCGGCCACGGTGTGCCTGCCGGAGACCTCCTCCAGCAGCTCCGCGAGCACCTCCTCGTTGGTCCATCGCGGCCGCCACCCCGCGTCGTGCAGACGGCTCCCGCTGACCACCCAGGGGTACATCGTGTAGGCGAGGTCCCCCGCCGGGGACGGGGTGAGCCCGATCCGGTGCAGCCGGGCCGCCGCGCCGAGCGCGACCGCAGACGGCAGCTCCATCCGACGGATCCCGCTGAGCTCCTCGACCTCCTCCTGCTCCAGCCATCCGTCGCAGCCGACGGCGAGCTCACCGTCGACCTTCTCCAGGACGGCGTACTCCAGCGCGCTGCACAGGTCCTCGACGTGGCAGAACTGCCACGCGGGCCGCGACCCGGCGACGACGAGCAGCCGAGGCGACTCGAAGTACCTGGTCAGCGCGGTGTCCGTCTCTCCGACGAGCACCGCGGGCCGCACCACCGTGACGTTGAGCCCCGGGTGCGCGCGCGGCGCGCGCCGGGCGAGCCGCTCGATCTCCAGCAGGTCGCCGACCCCCGTGGCCTCGGCGGTCGCGCGCAGCTCGGCGTCCTCCGACAGCGGCAGCTCGTTGTCCGGCAGCGCCCCGTAGACCATCGCGGACGTGCACAGCACCACGCGGTGCACACCGGCCGCCGCGGCCGCGGTCAGCACGGTCTGCGTCCCCCGGACGTTGTAAGCGGTGCGCGCGGCCGCGTCGCTGCCCAGGTCCAGGTCGAGCGCCAGATGCACCACGGCGTCGGCGCCGCGCAGCTTGTCCGCGATCGCCGGGTCGCGCACGTCGAGGATCTGCCACTGCGCCTCGGCACACTCCCCCCGGCGCTCGTCGATGGCGATGACCTGCTTGATCTCCTCCGACGCGGCGAGCCGCGCGGTCAGCAGCGCGCCCACACCGGACGCGGCGCCGGTGACGGCGACGACGGGCCCGCGGGCGGTGGGCGGGCCCGAGTGGTTTCGCGCTGCGCGAACCTGCGGATCTGGGGAACTCACCAGGTGTCTCCAGCGGTTGTCTTCTGTACGGGCGCGAGCGACGCGTACGTACCAGGTGGCATCCATCCTGCCGCAGGCCCTCCGTCGGCGAAGCACCGAGGCCCGATCCGTCCGCGGTGTCTAGGCTGGGTGGTGTTGTCGGGCAGTCGTGCCGCCGGAAAGAACCGGTGGCCTTACCAGCCGAGGAATCCCGTGAGTGACACCCCATTCGGATTCGGCCTTCCGCCGGAGGAGCCGGAGAACGGCGACGAGGGCAAGAAGAAGGACCAGCAGAGCGGTGGTGGTCAGGGACCGGCCAACCCGTTCGGTTTCGGGCCCGGTGGCCCGGGCGGCCCCGGTGCGGACAATCCGCTCGCTGCCATGTTCGGTTCGCTGAGTCCCAACGACCTGGGCGCCGCGTTCCAGCAGCTCGGCCAGATGCTCTCGTACGAGGGCGGCCCGGTGAACTGGGACATGGCCAAGCAGATCGCCCGCCAGACGGTCGCCCAGGGCACCGCCGACGGGGTCAAGGACGCGAGCGTCGGCCCCTCCGAGCGGACCGCGGTCGAGGAGGCCGTGCGCCTGGCCGACCTGTGGCTGGACGACGCCACGTCCCTGCCCTCCGGTGCCGGCTCCGCCGTGGCGTGGTCGCGCGCGGAGTGGGTCGAGGCGACCCTGCCCGCGTGGCAGGAACTCGTCGACCCGGTGGCCGAGCGCGTCGGCACGGCCATGGGCGATGTCCTGCCGGAGGAGATGCAGGCCATGGCCGGCCCGCTGATCGGCATGATGCGCTCGATGGGCGGTGCCATGTTCGGCACCCAGATCGGGCAGGCCGTCGGTGTGCTCGCGGGCGAGGTCGTCGGCTCGTCCGACATCGGCCTGCCGCTCAGCCCGGCCGGCAAGGCCGCGCTGCTGCCGGTGAACATCGAGTCGTTCGGCAAGGACCTGGGCGTGCCGAAGGACGAGGTGCGGCTGTACCTCGCCCTGCGCGAGGCCGCCCACCAGCGTCTGTTCGCCCACGTGCCGTGGCTGCGCTCGCACCTGTTCGGCGCGGTCGAGGGGTACGCGCGCGGGATCAAGGTCGACACGGCCAAGCTGGAGGACGTGGTCGGCCAGTTCGACCCGCAGAACCCGGAGCAGCTTCAGGACGCCCTTCAGCAGGGCATGTTCCAGCCCGAGGACACGCCCGAGCAGAAGGTCGCCCTGGCCCGTCTGGAGACGGCTCTGGCGCTCGTGGAGGGCTGGGTGGACGCGGTGGTCCACGCGGCCGCGAAGCCCCGTCTGACGTCCGCCGACGCACTGCGGGAGACCCTGCGCCGCCGTCGCGCCACCGGCGGTCCGGCCGAGCAGACGTTCGCCACGCTGATCGGCCTCGAACTGCGTCCGCGCCGGCTGCGTGACGCCTCCCGGCTGTGGGCGTCCCTCACGGACGCGCGGGGCGTCGACGGCCGTGACGCGCTGTGGGCGCACCCGGACATGCTGCCGACGGCCACCGACCTGGACGACCCGGACGGCTTCGTGCACCGCGAGCACCTGGACTTCTCCGAGCTGGACAAGATGCTGGGCGAGGCGGCCAGCGGCCGCTCGGCCGAGAAGCCCGACCTGAGGAAGGGCGGCGAGACCGAGGGCGACAAGGCCGAGGGCGGCGGGACCGAGGGCGACGAGACCAAGGGCGACGGCACCGAGTGAGCCTGTACGAGGACGCGGTCCTGGTCCTGAGGGATCACGCGGACCGGGACGCGGACCAGGAAGCGCTGCGCGCGGCCTACCTGGACCATCTGGCGGCGCACCCGGACGGCGTGTGGAAGGCCTGTCACGCGGGCCATGTCACCGCGAGCGCCCTGGTGATCGACCCCGAGCACGACCGGGTCCTGCTGACCCTGCACAGGAAACTGCGCATGTGGCTCCAGACGGGCGGTCACTGCGAGCCGGGTGACGCCACGCTGGCGGACGCGGCACTGCGCGAGGCGGCCGAGGAGTCGGGCATCGCCGGGCTGAGGCTGCTCGCGGGCGGTCCCGTGCGGCTGGACAAGCACCCGATCCCGGCGCCGTGCCACTGGCACTTCGACGTGCAGTACGCGGTCGTGGCGCCCCCCGGCGCGCAGGCCGCGATCAGCGAGGAGTCGCTCGACGTGCGCTGGTTCGCCTACGACGAGGTGGCCGGCGTGGCGGACGACTCCGTCGTACGGCTGCTGGAGGCGACCCGCGCCCGGTTGTGAACGACCGAGGGGTGACCGACGTCGCGGTCACCCCTCGTTCACATGTGCGGTCAGCTCCAGACGTTGCCCTGGTTCTGGGCCCGCGCGCCGTGCTGGCCCATGCCGAACTGGGCGGCCAGGCCCTGCCCGATCTGGGCGTTCTGCGGCGGCAGCAGCTCACTCGGCTGGACCAGCGCGAAGCCGGTGCCCATGAAGCTGAGCTCCCAGCCCTCGCCGGTGCTGCCCCGGCGCCGCCACACCCCGGACGAATGCGTCTGGGCCTGCATCTGCACCCGCAGACCGGTGGACCAGGCGACGATCGCGTCGGCGTCACAGTTGACGTACTTGTCGGGGGTGACCTGCATCATCAGCGGCGCGCCCGAGGTCATCAGGGCGACCTTGCCACGGCCGGTGATGTTGAGCTGGTACTTCCCCGAGCCGGAGATGCCGTACAGGCTGTCCACGGCGATGACCTCGTGGTGCAGCGACGAGTCCATCGCGAGCACATAGCTGCTGTCGACGGTCAGCCCGTCCTGCTCCACGTCCACCAGGTGGACGTGCTGGGCGAGGTTGGCGAAGAACACCGTGCCCTGCCCGTGGCAGCGCATCAGGTCCAGGCCCTCGCCGGTGTACGCACGCGAGCGTGACTGGTTGTTGCTCTGGTACTCGGCGTCGAACTCGACGAGTCCCTGGTAGGCGACCATCGTGCCCTTGCGGGCCAGGATGTCGTCGTGGCCCTCCAGGACGACCCGCAGCATCTGCTTGCTCTGCAGGCTCCAGCGTTCCTGGGTCTGCTGGTCGTTGAAGGCGAAAAGCGGGCTCTGCATGGTGACTCTGGCTCCCCCTCAGCCCCGGAACCGCAGGCGGTCGGTGCTGTCCTCGCTGGGCTGGACGACGACGATGCCCTGGCCGGAGAAGGCCATCTGGTACGCCTCGCCGCTGCCGCGGCCGATCAGTGACTGCGCCTTGAAGCTGCGCTTGCCCTTCACCTTGAGGTTCGGGGACCAGGCGACGAGCGCGTCGGGGTCGACGTACGTCTCGTCCTCGCCGCCGCCGCAGTCCACGACGATCGGCTTGCCCCGGGAGGTCAGCGCGACCCAGCCCTGCCCGGAGATCTTGGTGTTCCACAGGCCCTGTCCGGCGAACTTCGCCATCCCCTTGACCCGCTCGACACCCCAGGTCAGATGGGCGTCGAAGGCGAGCAGGTTGGTGGCGTTGACGGAGATGCCGTCGCCGTTGAGGTTGATCACGACGACGTCCGCGCCGTAGTCGGCGAGGTAGAGCAGTCCGTCGCCGGAGGCCTTCATCAAGGGCGCGCCCTCGCCGGTCATCCAGTCGCGGGCGATCTGGCGCACGGCCGGCGGGTTGGGCTCGTACTGGACGAAGCCTTCGTAGGCGACCATCGACCCCACGCGCGCGAGGAGGTCGTTCCCGGTCTGCATGGCGACCTTCAGCATGTGGTTGCCGTGGTTCTCCATGCGGGCCGTGACGGGTGCGGGGGCATAGCCCGCGAGTGGCTGGTTCATGACGGGCTCCCTCAGACCTCGTACGGCTGGACGACGATGAAGTTGCCGGGAGCGCCCCGGAACTGGAGGTTGACGCTCTCGCCGGTGTCGCCCGGGTAGGCGTTGCGCCGCATCCGGACCTGGCTGGAGACGATCACCTGGGAGGCGGCCGACCAGGCGACCACCGCGTTGCAGTCGGCGAACGTGGTGGGGGTGACCGGCAGCACGACGGGCGTGCCGTGCGTCTTGACTACGATCGTGCCGGTGCCCTGAAACTGCATCGTGAACAGGGCGCCGCCGGGGATGCCGTGCCCCTCGACGCGGCGGACCTCGTACTGGAGGCTCTCGTCGAAGGCGAGGACGTTCTCGGCGGAGACGCAGATCGCGTCGCCCTGGAGTTCCACCGGGTGCAGATGGGTGGCGTTCTCGGCGAGGAACACCTGTCCCTGGCCGGTGCAGCGCATCAGCTGCATCTCCTGGCCGGTCGCGTTGCCCACGATCCGGCCGGCGAACCCGGCGCCCTTGTAGCTGAAGTCGACCTTGCCCTGGTAGAGCACCATGCTGCCCTGGCGCGCCAGCACGGGCTGGCCGCCGATGCCGAGGTCGACGCGGATGAGCTTCTTGTTCTGCTGCGTCCAGCGCTGCCCGGTGGGCGTCTCCTTGAACTGCTGGAGCGCGGACGTCACCCCGGCGCCGCCCTGGGGCGCGCCCTGCGGCATCCCGTAGGGGGCGGCCTGCTGGCCCGGGACCTGACCGTACGGCGGCTGCTGCCCGTACCCGGGAGGCGCGGGCGGCTGCCCGTAGCCGGGCGGCGGGCCCTGGGGCTGCGCGTAGCCGGGGGGCATGGGCGCGCTCGGGGGCTGCGGCGGCTGGCCGAAGGGGGCCGGCGCGGGCGACGGCGGCGGTACGGTGCCGCCGCCGGGCGGGGCCAGAGGCGCGATGAGGGTCGGCGCGCCGTGCACCGAGGGAGCGGGGGCCGGGTGCGGCGGGGTGGCGCCGGGCGGCGGCGGGAAGCCCTGCGCGACGGTTCCGGGGTGCTGCGGGGCCGGAGCCGGCGCGGGGGCCGCGGGAGCCGCAGGCGCGCCGAACGCGGGCGGGGCGAAGCCCGGAGCGGCACCGGTCTGCGGCTGCTGGGCCTGCTGCGGGGCCGCGGGTGCCCCCTCCTCCATGACCTCACCGCCGAAGTTCTTCAGCAGCGCCTCCAGGCCGCCGTCGAAGCCCTGTCCCACGGCCGCGAAGCGCCACACGTCCTTCAGGTAGAAGTCGCCCAGCATCACGGCGCGCTCGGTGGAGAACTCGGCGCCGGTGAAGGAGTACCGCGCCACTTCCTCGCCGCCGGCGACGATTCGGAGATATCCCGGGCCGACCTGCGACATCTGCCCGGCGCCGTCGATGGTCGCGGTGAAGGACAGCTTCTGGATCTGCGCCGGGATCCGGTCGAGCGTCACCCGGAAGGACTCCGTGTCGCCCGCCTGCGCGCCCAGGAGCTGAATGGACTCCTCGGGGGACTTCGGCTGATTGAAGAAGACGAAGTACCGGTCGTCCGAGAGCCGTTCGTCCGCGTCGAGGCCGAAGCAGCTGATGTCGAAGCCCAGTCCCGGGCCGGTGATCTGCACGCCTACGTACAGATCCGTGCCTGCCGTGAGGTCACTGATCTTGGCCTTGTGGCCGCGTTGGAATTCCCTGGCCATGCGTAACGACCGTCCCCCATCCCGAATACGAGTGCGTCGCGCCAGGCTAACCGCAAACTCCGACAACGCAGGCAGTCGGTACCGTCCCGGTACACAACCAGTGCTCAGCCTCGACGTCCGCGCCGGCGCGGCGCGGAGTCACTCACTGCGCGCACCGGGCAAATGGGGCAGCCGGTCGGCTGCGACCACTCCCTCCAGATAGCCCCGTGCCCGTTCGGTACGCGGGTACGCCTCCAGCAGCCGCCAGAAGCGCGGCCCGTGACCGGGCACGAGCAGATGCGCCAGCTCGTGCAGGAGCACGTAGTCGATGACGTACTCGGGCATGCCCTGGAGCCGGTGCGACAGCCGGATGCTGCCCTCGGCCGGGGTGCACGAGCCCCAGCGCGTGTTCTGGTTGGTGACCCAGCGCACCGAGGCGGGCCGGGCGCGTCCGCCGAAGTACTGGTCCGACAGCCGCTCGGCGCGCTCGGCCAGTTCGGCGTCACCGAGCACCCGCTTGCTCTCCTGGGCCGCGAGCTTGTCGAGCATGACCGTCACCCAGCGCTGCTCCTCCGCCTCGGACATCCGGGCGGGGATGAGCACGACGGTGCGATCGCCCTCGCGGTAGGCGGAGACCGTCCTGCGGCGACGGGAGCTCCTGCGCACCTCGATCGCGCTCGCCACCGAGCCGCTCGGCGGCTGGCTCGTCGTGCTGCGCTGTGGAGTTCCGGCACTGTGCAGTGGGTCGGCGGGCACGCCCCGACGTTACCCGCTGCACATGGGGGAAGTCCCGACTCCGGGACGGTTCGGTTTGCGATCCCCCGCCCCGCGTCCGATTCGTACGACGAACATCCCCTGCCTGTGGACAACTTTCGGCACCGCCCGGCCGGGACGGGCATCCTGGCATTCGCCGGCGGAGCATGGACCGGACTCCATCGGCGAAGAGGGACGATCCATAACGTTCTGTGACTTCCCTCTCGTCCCTGCGACTTCATCTCGGCTACGGGGGCCTGTCATGCATCCGATGGTGAAACCCGCGCTGCGGCGCGGCTGGCGCGACCTCAACACCGTGCAGTTCGGGATGACTCCCGCGCACGCGCTGACGCTCGGTCCCGTGGACACGGCGACCGGCAGTTTCCTCGATCTGCTCGACGGCACCCGCGGCCTCGCGCTGCTGCGCGAGGAGGGCCGCCGTATGGACCTGCCCGACGGGCATGTCGACACGCTGGTCACCCGGCTGGCGCGGGCCGGACTCCTGGACGACGCGAGAGGCGGCGGGCCGCCCGCCGACGCGTTGCGGTCCAGGAAGGAGGCACTGGCCCGGCTCGGCCCCGATCTGGCCTCGCTGTCCCTGACGACCTCCGGTCCGGGCGACGCGATGGGCCGGCTGGCCGCCCGCCGTTGCCTGCGGGTCCAGGTCAGGGGTGCCGGGCGGGTCGGCGCCCTGCTGGCGGCACTGCTCTCGGGCGCGGGAATCGGCGAGGTCGACGTGCGCGACGACGGCCGCGTCGAGCCGGGTGATGTGTCACCGGGCGGACTGCCCGCCGACGCCGTCGGGGAGCGCCGGGACGCGACGGCCCGTCGCGCCGCCCGCCGGGCGGCCCCGGAGCGCCCGCCCCGACGTGCCGTCGGCGCATCCCGGGGTGCGGAGTCGTCCGGGAGAGCGGTCCCGCCCGGGGGCGCGGGCGAGCCGGGGTTCTCCCTGGTGGTCCTCGCGCCGCGGGACGACGTGGCCGTCCACGCCCCCGCCCCGTCCGTCGCCGAACCCCTCATCGCCTCCGGCACACCCCATCTCCACGCCGGAGTCGTGGAGGCGACCGGTGTCGTGGGGCCCTTGGTCCTGCCCGGCGAGACGGGCTGCGCCGGCTGTCTGCACGAGGGGCGCCGGGAACGGGATCCGGTCTGGCCCCGGCTGGTGGCCCAGTGGCAGTCCGGAAGGCCGCGCCAGGTACGCGCCTGCGACCTGGCGCTGGCCACGACCGTCGCCGGACTGGCCGCGGCGCATGCGCTCGCG
The DNA here is from genome assembly GCF_055584385.1 of Streptomyces sp. NPDC104096. Classification (NCBI taxonomy): domain Bacteria; kingdom Bacillati; phylum Actinomycetota; class Actinomycetes; order Kitasatosporales; family Streptomycetaceae; genus Streptomyces; species Streptomyces sp. NPDC104096. The sequence goes on along the minus strand of NZ_JBVJMD010000003.1, from coordinate 172,185 downwards.
TTCCTGGACGGCGGGCTCCCCTCCACCGCGGGGGCCCGCTGGGAGACTTCGCTGCCCACGCTCCAGTGGCACGCACGTCCGGTCTGGCCGCATTCCGCATGTCCGTGCGGAGCCGCGGAGAAAGGTAAGGGAGAACACACCTCCAACGACGGGGAGTCGCACGAGACAATGACCGGGCTACGGTCGTCGACGGAGCCATGCCGTACCGCAGGCACACCGCGACCGGCTGGGACTTGGAGGGCGCATGTCTGATCTTCCCCGCAACGCGGTCACCCGGACCGCCAAGCTCGCCGCGCTCCCGCTCGGCTTCGCCGGGAGGGCGACGTGGGGGCTCGGGAAAAGGATCGTGGGCGAGTCCGCCGAGCTCGTCGGCCGCGAGCTGCAACAGCGCACGGCGGAGCAGCTGTTCAAGGTCCTCGGCGAGCTGAAGGGCGGGGCGATGAAATTCGGGCAGGCCCTGTCCGTCTTCGAGTCGGCGCTGCCCGAGGAGGTCGCCGGCCCCTACCGGGCCGCGTTGACCAAGCTCCAGGAAGCGGCGCCGCCGATGCCCACGCGGACGGTGCACACCGTGCTGCGGGAGCGGCTCGGCGAGGACTGGCGCGGCCTGTTCAGGGAGTTCGAGGACAAGCCGGCCGCGGCGGCCTCGATCGGCCAGGTGCACCGGGCGGTGTGGCACGACGGCCGCGTGGTCGCGGTCAAGGTGCAGTACCCCGGAGCGGGCGAGGCGCTTCTCTCCGACCTGAATCAACTCAGCCGGTTCGCACGACTGTTGGGTCCCCTCGTTCCGGGTATGGACATCAAGCCGCTGATCACCGAGCTGCGGGACCGGGTCTCCGAGGAGCTCGACTACGGGCTGGAGGCGCAGGCCCAGCGGCAGCACGCGCAGGAGTTCGCGGACGACCCGGACGTGGTGGTGCCGGCCGTGGTCCACCAGAGCGACCAGGTCCTGGTCACCGAGTGGATCGACGGCGTCCCGCTGTCCGAGGTGATCGCCGACGGCACCCGGGCCCAGCGCGACCGCGCCGGGCAGCTGCTGGCCCGCTTCCTCTTCTCCGGGCCGGCCCGCACCGGGCTGCTGCACGCCGACCCGCACCCGGGCAACTTCCGTCTGCTGCCCGGGGACTCGGACGACGACTGGCGTCTGGGCGTCCTGGACTTCGGCACGGTCGACCGGCTCCCGGGTGGACTGCCGGCACCCATCGGCCACTCGCTCCGGATGACCCTCGACGGCCGGGCCGATGCCGTCTACGAACTCCTGTGCGCGGAAGGGTTCGTCAAGGACTCCATCGAACTCGACCCCGACGCCGTCCTCGACTATCTCCTGCCCATCATCGAGCCCGCCCGGATCGAGGCGTTCACCTTCACCCGCGGCTGGATGCGCGGCCAGGCGGCCCGCGTCGCCGACCCCCGCTCCCCCGCCTACCAGCTCGGCAAGCGGCTCAACCTTCCTCCGTCCTACCTGCTGATACACCGGGTGACCCTCAGCACCATCGGTGTCCTGTGCCAGCTGGGCTCGACCGTGCGTCTGCGCCAGGAACTGGAGGAGTGGCTGCCGGGATTCCTGCCGGATCCGGCGGAGGCCGGGGAGTCGGCCGCGGAGGCCTGAGCCCGGGGGGCGACGCGCTCCGTCACCACCAGGCCGAGTCCAGCCGCCCCTCGATCGCTCTGAGGTTGTCGCGGGAACAGGCGTCACAGAAGTACCGCCGCCGGCCGTTCTCCACGGAGCAGGTCCAGGTGGGCCGCGGGCCCTCGGCCGATCTGCCGCAGCGGGCGCATTCGAGCCAGCGCGACTCCGGCTCGGAGTCGCGGCCGTCACTGCCTCCGGGAAGACTCGTCACCTTTCGACGATATCCCCGCATCCGGTGGATCAAGGCTCACAACGCACCGCGGGGGCCGGTCCGTTCGCACGGACCGGCCCCCGCCCGAGGCCCGGCTCCCCGGACGCCGGGGAGCCTGTTCCTCAGATGTGGTCGGTGGTCACTGCATGACCGCCATGGCGAGCGCACGGCGGGCACGCATCGAGGCGCGCTCGGCCCTGCGCTGCATCCGGCGGGCGGTCACCAGGCGCATGGCCCGGCGTTCCTGCTCCGCCTCGTGCAGTCGGTCGTGCATATGCGCACGAGCCAAGGCTTCTGGGATGAGTTGCATCTCTCGGGTCCTGTTCTGACGCGAGCCGGTCGCGCCGCTGGTGGTGAAGTCTGGAGTCGCGGAGCCGGTGGGCTCGCTGGCGGACGTCTTCATCGGGGCCTGCTTCTGGGGGTCGTTCGTGAGGGGACGGTCGATGGTTCCTGCGGTGTTCATGCCGTGACCGGGTTCTTGCGCGGGCGGCCACGCGGCCGCTTCCGGGCGACGACGACGCCCTGGACGAACAGCTCGCCGCCCCAGACGCCCCAGGGCTCACGCCGCTCCTGGGCGCCGGCGAGGCAGGCCTCGATCAGCGGGCAGGTGCGGCACAGGGACTTGGCGTACTCCACGTCCGCCGGGGACTCGGCGAAGAAGACCTCCGGGTCGTAGGACCGGCAGGGGACGGGCACGCCGAGGCTCTCGATGGCGTCGTCGAGCGCGGTGAGCGCGGTGAGCGGGGTGAGCGGGGTCAAGGTGGGGTCCTCCGTGAGGCCGGGCTTGGGGATCGCTTCGGAAGGCGGTACGGACGGGGCGTGCGCTTCGAGTTGCACGGCGGGTTTTCCTCGTCTGGTCGGTCCGGCTCTGTTGAACCGGCTGTCGGCGTGGTACCGGGTTCTTTTCTCTTGTCCCGAGGCCCCTTCGCTCCGTCGTCCCCGTTCGGGGACAAACAGAAGGGCCGCGGATCCCGGATGGGGTTCCGCGGCCCTGAAGGCGCCGGCCTGATCGACGATCAGGCTGGATCACTCCAGGGTTCTGGCCCACGGAAGGCCCACATCAGGTGGTGGTGCGTCGTCTGCTGCTTCCGGATTCCGGCACCGGTCGCCGTAAAGGCATAGGCCTTGGCCTGTGCCACTACTGCTGCTTCCAGTGCCTCGATCGGTCGCTCACTGCGTTCGCGGACGGGAAGACCCGCGAGGGACAGGGAGGTGGCCGGACGCTCGACACGAATGCCGGACGCACCGGTGCCCAGGTTGGAGACGCCGAGCATGCATGCGGAGACGACCGAGGGATCGGTCATTTTCACGGTGCTGGTGGAGCTGGTGTAGATGCTGATCACTGGAATCGCCTCCTCTCGGCGTCTTGGGGGACCGGGGGTGAGCCCAGTCCGACGGATATGTAAGTACAGCACGGAATCGGGGCCTTCGAGAAGGCCTCCGTCCCCGTGCCTAAGAACCTATGGGGATTGCTGGGGCGTGCGCAAACTATTTTTTCGACGAGTTCGCATCAGTCCCCCTCGGTGCCTCCGCCGGGCTCCCGGCCTGCGCAGATGGCCAGGACATCGGACCCGTAGCGGTTGAGCTTGCGGGTCCCGACGCCCGGGATCCTCGCGAGGTCGCCCGGTTCGTCGGGGGCGGCCTCGGCGATCGCCATCAGCGTCTTGTCCGTGAAGACACAGAACGCCGGTTGTCCACTGCTGCTCGCCTGAACCCCACGCCACTCGCGCAACCGCTCGTAGAGGCCCTCGTCCATGTCGGAGGGGCAGTCCTCGCAACGCATCAGCTTCATCTCGCCGGCGTCGGTCAGGGTGCGCCCGCAGACCCGGCAGCGGGCCGGGGTGCGCTGGGTCCGGCGCGGGACCGCGGTCTGTCCCCCGCCGGTGAAGCCGCGTTCGATGCCGCCGGCGCCGCCCTGCCCGGCACGTCCGACCGTGCTGCCCGAACCGGGGCGCAGCCCGTCGAGGAACCGGCTGGGTCTGCGGCCGGCCCGTCCGCCCGGGGAGCGGGACAGCGACCAGGAGACGTGCAGGTGCTCGCGGGCGCGGGTGACACCGACGTAGAGCAGACGGCGCTCCTCCTCGATCTGCTCGTCGGTCCTGGCGTAGGTGATCGGCATCATGCCCTCGGCCACGCCGACCAGGAAGACGACATCCCATTCGAGGCCCTTGGCCGAGTGCAGGGAGGCGAGGGTGACGCCCTGCACGGTGGGGGCGTGCTGGGCGTTCGCCCGCTCGTCGAGCTCGGCGACGAGGTCGCTCAGGGTGGCGCCCGGCTTGGCGGCGGCGAAGTCCTGGGCGAGGTTCACCAGGGCGGCCAGCGACTCCCAGCGTTCCCGGACGGCGCCGGAACCGGCCGGGGGCCGCGCGGTCCAGCCCTCGCCGGACAGCACGGCACGCACCTGGGACGGCAGGTCGACGGCGTCGTCGAGGAGCGAGTCGTTGCCGCCGAAGCGGGCCGCGCCGCGCAGGGCGATGCCCGCCTTGCGGACCTCGGGCCGGTCGAAGAACCGCTCGGCGCCGCGCAGCTGGTAGGGCACGCCGGCGTCGGCGAGGGCCTGCTCGTAGGTCTCCGACTGGGAGTTGGTGCGGAAGAGGACGGCGATCTCGCCGGCCGGGACTCCGGCGCCGATGAGGTCGCGGATCCGGCGGGCGGCGCCCTCGGCCTCGGCGGGCTCGTCGGTGTACTCGGTGTAGAGGGGCTCCGGTCCGGGGGCGCGTTGGGAGACCAGTTCGAGGCGGTGGTCGGCGGCGCGGCCGCGGGCCTGGGCGAGCAGGCCGTTGGCGAGGTGGACGACCTGGGGGGTGGAGCGGTAGTCGCGCACCAGTTTCACGACGGTGGCGCCGGGGTGGTGGGTGCGGAAGTCCAGCAGATGGTCGGGGGTCGCTCCGGTGAAGGAGTAGATCGTCTGGCTGGCGTCGCCGACCACGCAGAGGTTGTCGCGGTCGCCGAGCCACAGCTCCAGCAGTCGCTGCTGGAGGGGGCTGACGTCCTGGTACTCGTCGACGACGAAGTGCTGGTACTGGGCCCGGACCTGCTCGGCGATGTCGCGGCGGTCCTGCAGGACGGCGACGGTCAGCAGCAGGACGTCCTCGAAGTCGATGACGCCGCGGTCGCGCTTGAGGTCCTCGTAGGCGGCGTAGAGCTGGGCGATCTCGGCGGGGGCGCGGGGCGCCTCGCGGCCCGCCCTGGCAGCCGCCGCCGCGTAGTCGGCGGGGACGGTCTGGGTGACCTTGGACCACTCGATCTCGGCGGTGGTGTCGCGCAGCTCGCCCCGGTCCAGGCGGATGCGGCAGGCGGCGGCCGCGTCGGCGACGAGCTGGACCTTGCGGTCGACCAGCCGGGGCATGGAGCCACCGATCGCTTTCGGCCAGAAATACTGGAGCTGCCGCAGAGCGGCGGAGTGGAAGGTGCGGGCCTGCACCCCGGCGGCACCGAGCTGACGCAGCCGGCCGCGCATCTCTCCGGCGGCCCGGTTGGTGAAGGTGACGGCGAGCACGCTGGAGGGCTGGAGGATGCCCGCCCGGACGCCGTAGGCGATGCGGTGGGTGATGGCCCGGGTCTTGCCGGTGCCCGCCCCGGCCAGCACGCACACCGGTCCGTGCAGGGCGGTCGCGACCTCGCGCTGCTCGGGGTCCAGCCCGTCGAGCACCGCGTCGGCCGAGTCCGGTACCTGCGGGAAGAGTGTGGAATGCGTTGCTGGTGTCACACGGCCATGCTGCCAGGTCGCCCGGGACGGGTGCGCCGGTTGTCCACAGGCGGGCCCTCGCAGTCGTACCAATGCGGCAGGCATCACGTCCCCGCCGCCCGCCGGACGGGAATGGTGACCTCTTCACGTACGTTCACCCCCTGCGACCACCCGTCCCCAGAACGTCGAAGGAGCGCGAGACACATGCCGGGCACTGTGACGATGTACAGCACCACGTGGTGCGGCTACTGCACGCGGCTGAAGAGCCAGCTGGACCGCGAGGGCATCACGTACAACGAGATCAACATCGAGCACGACCCGGACTCCGCGGCATTCGTGGAGAAGGCGAATGGCGGAAACCAGACGGTCCCGACCGTCCTGGTGGTGCCCGCGACGGGTGGCACCGAGGTCGTCATGACGAACCCGAGCCTCGCCCAGGTCAAGCAGGCGCTCGGCGCCTGACCCGCGCACGACACGACCCCCGACGACCCTCCGCGGCCGATCGGGGGTTCTGTGTGTCCCGCGTGCCCCTCCCCCGCTCCAAAAGCCTGCGCGCCGCCCGACTGTCAGACCCTGCGTCTACCGTGCGGGACATGGACATGAACGACCCGCAGGATGTGGGCGCCGCGTTCTGGGCGCAGATGCTCGGCTTCACGATCAGCGAGGAACCGCCGCCGGACAGCCCACTGGGCCGCGTGCGCGCCTTCGTCGCCGAACACGGCGAGGACGCGCTCAGGGAGGAACACATCCAGGCCTCGATCGAGGGGCGCCCCCTGCTCCCCTGAGCCGGGCGGTGTCCCCCTTCACCACCCGTCCCGGACGGAGTCGTCGGTTCCGTCCGGGACGGGTGCGTTGCGCCTCAGACGAAGCTGCGCATCGGCAGGGGCTTGCCGTACCAGAGTTCGATCAGGCGGGCCGCGATCGAGATGCCGTACGGGGGCAGCACCTCGCCGGTCTCGAAGGCGGCGGTCAGTTCGTCGCGGGAGAACCAGCGGGCCTCGTGGATCTCGTCGCCGTCGACCTCGATCTCGATGGACGTGGCGTACGCCTTGAAGCCCAGCATGAGGCTGGACGGGAAGGGCCAGGGCTGGCTGGCCACGTACTCGACCCGGCCGACGAGGATGCCGACCTCCTCGTGGACCTCGCGGCGCACGGACTGCTCGATGGACTCGCCGGGCTCGACGAACCCGGCCAGCGTCGAGAAGCGGCCCTCGGGCCAGTGGACCTGGCGCCCGAGCAGGATCCGGTCGTCCGCGTCGGTGACCGCCATGATCACGGCGGGGTCGGTACGCGGGTAGTGCTCGGCGCCGCACGCCGGACAGCGGCGGATGTGGCCGGCCGCCGCGATGACGGTGCGCTCGCCGCAGCGGGAGCAGAAGCGGTGGGTGCGCTGCCAGTTCTCCAGGCCGACGGCGTGCACCATGAGGCCCGCATCCCGGGGGGACAGCAGCAGACCGGCCTCGCGCAGTCCGGCGGGGCGTGCGGACTGGTCGATACGGCCGGGCAGGGCGTCCTTCTGGAGCGCGAAGTAGCTGACACCGTCCCCGTCGGTGCCCAGGAAGTAGCGGTGCGCCTCGGTGAGCGGAGCCTCGAAGGACGGCGTCATGACGATCTCGGTGCGCCCGTCGGACGTCTCGTCGATGAGGACCTGACCGCCGGAGACCACGAAGCAGCGGGTCGTGGGGTGGCTCCAGGCCGCCGCGAGCCAGGCTTCGTCGAGCCGGTGGTGGGCGGCCCGGTCGACGCCGCTGGGCGCGGTGAGCGAAATGGGTCGGTCGGCGGTGTGGTCGGTCCAGGTGGTCACAGGTGCTTCCATCTCCCCCGGTGGAACGGTTCGTTTCGGCGGGTGGTTCAGCGGTACGTGCGGCAGGAGGTGACCGGGTCCGGCGGGGCTTCCGGCAGCACGGCGGTTTCTCCGGTGTGCCCCGCGCGCGGTCCCCTGTCGGAGGGCGCGCGGCGGTCAGGGCGCATGACGCCAGTTCTGCGCGAGGTCGCCCCACAGGTACGCGCTGGTCTCGACGCCCTTGAGGAGCAGATCGAGTTCGACCTTCTCGTTCGGGGCGTGCCAGCCGTCGGAGGGGACGGAGATGCCCAGGAAGAGCACGGGGGCGCCGAGCACTTCCTGAAGGTCGGCGGCCGGGCCCGAACCGCCCTCGCGGGTGAAGCGGACGGGCTTGCCGAAGGCGCGGCCCATGGCACGCACGACGGACCGCAGGGCCGGGTGGTCCAGCGGGGTCAGGCAGGGGCGGGTGGCCGCGCCGAAGACGATCTCGCAGCGGATCCCGGCGGGCACCTGCTCGGCGGCCCAGGCGCGGACGGCCTTCTCGATGTGGTCCGGGTCCTGGCCCGCGACCAGCCTGAACGACAGTTTCACCAGCGCCGTGGACGGGACGATCGTCTTGCTGCCGGGGCCCTGGTAGCCGCCGCCGATGCCGTTGACCTCGGCGGTGGGGCGGGCCCAGATGCGCTCCAGGGTGGTGTGTCCCGCCTCGCCGTGCAGGGCGTGCGACTTGGCGGTGCGCAGCCACTGCTCCTCGTCGAAGGGCAGCTCGGCGAAGAGCTCGCGCTCGCGCTCGGTGAGTTCGACGATGCCGTCGTAGAACCCGGGCACCGCCACGCGCGCGTGCTCGTCGTGCAGGGCGGCGACCAGGCGGGCGACGGCGGTGGCCGGGTTCGGCACGGCGCCGCCGAAGGAGCCGGAGTGGATGTCCTGGTCGGGTCCGTGGAGCCGGATCTCGCACTCGGCGAGGCCGCGCATACCGGTGCACACCGTGGGGGTGTCCTCGGCCCACATGCCCGTGTCGGAGACGATCACCGCGTCGGCGGACAGCCGGTCCGCGCGCTCCTCGACGAGCGCGCGGAAGTTCGGGGAACCGGACTCCTCCTCGCCCTCGATCAGCAGCTTGAGGTGGACCGCGGGGGCGGTCCGGCCGGTGGCGGCGAGGTGGGCGCGGACACCGAGTGTGTGGAAGAACACCTGACCCTTGTCGTCGGCCGCCCCGCGCGCGTAGAGGCGGTTGTCGCGTACGACGGGTTCGAAGGGTTCGCTGTCCCAGCCGTCCTCGCGGGCGGCGGGCTGCACGTCGTGATGGCCGTAGACGAGGACGGTGGGTGCCTCGGGGTCCTCAGCGGGCCACTCGGCGTAGACGGCCGGGGCGCCCGCGGTCTCCCAGACCTCGGCGGTCGGGAAGCCGGTCTCGCGGAGCTTCGCGGCGAGCCAGTCGGCGCTGCGCCGTACATCGGGCGCGTGGTCGGGCTGGGCCGACACGGACGGGATGCGCAGCCATTCGGTGAGAGCGTCGAGGAAGGTGGCGCGGTGCTGCTCGATGTACGTACGGACGGCGCTGTCCGGGGTCTGGCTCATGTTCACGAGCCTATAGGCACTCAGTGACATCCCGGCTGGGCGTTTCGTCACACGGACGGCTCCCCGACGAGCAGACGCTCCAGCGCGGCCCGGTCGGGGAGCCGGTCGGGCCGTACGACCTCGCCGTCACGGACGTACAGGAACGCGGCCGTCACGGACTCCAGGGGCACGCCCTGCTGCTCGGCCCAGGCCAGCCGGTACAGGGCGAGCTGGAGCGGATCGGCGGTGCGGGTGCGGCTGGTCTTCCAGTCGACGATCTCGTACGTCGTCCCGTCGGCGCCGCGGTGCCGGTAGACGGCGTCGATACGGCCCCGGACGACGCGGCCGCCGAGCGCGAGCTGGAACGGGGTCTCGACGCGGTAGGGCGTGCGGTGTGCGTAGTCGGTGCGCTCGAAGGCGTCCTTGAGCGTCTGGAGGTCGTGTTCGTCGGCGATGTCGTGTTCACCGCCGGGCAGCTCCTCTGGTTCCAGCATGGGCAGCGTCAACTCTTCGAAGCGCGCTTCCACCCAGGCGTGGAAACGGGTGCCCCGGCGCGCGGCCGGTTGCGGGGGGCGCGGCATGGGGCGCGCGAGTTCCTGGGCGAACCCGTCCGGGTCGGCGGCCAGGCGCAGAATCTGGGACGCGGTGAGCGTCATGGGCAGGGGGACGTCCCTGACGCTCTGCCGGGCGCGCAGCAGCTCGTCGGTGAGGGCGCCGAGGTCACGGTCCCAGGAGGCGACGGTGCGGACTTCCTCCGGGGTGAGGTGGCTGTGCTCCGGGTGCCCGCCGCGCACGGGGACCGTTCGGTGCCCGGCCTGTGCGGATTCCGGGCCGGTCGCCTGGTGCGGGACCGTCGGGCGGTTCGCGGGCGCGGGGCGGCTCGCGGGGAGGCTCGTGGGCGCGGGGCGGCTCGTGGGGAGGAGGCTCGCGGGCGCGGGGCGGTCGGTGGTCAGCGACTCCCAGTCCGGGGTGTCCTCGTCGAAGGGGCCGCCGTCCTCGTAGCGGGGTGCGTGGTCCTCGTGGAGAGCTGCGTGGTCGTCGTAAGGAGGTTCGTCGGAGTACGGCGGTTCGTCGAAGTCGTCGAAGGGGCCGGTGCGGTCCGGGTGGGCGGACTCGTCGGCCTCCGGCGGGAGGGGCCAGTCCGGGTCCTCGGCGGCGTCGGGGGCATACGCGGCCGCGGGACGGCCGTCCCCGTGGGAGGCGAGGGTCTCCAGCCTGGCGAGGACCGTCTCGGCGGCCGCACGACGGCGGGCGAGGGCGGCCTCGTCGAGGGGAAGGGGCCACACCTGGTCGGCGGTGGCCAGGTGCAGGGCCGGGTTCTCCTCGTCCTCCTCGGGCTCGTCCGCCCAGGCCTCGATCTCGCCGTGTCCCGCCACGCAGTGGTCGTACAGGGCCTGGAGGAAGCCGGACGGGCCACGGGGCTTCTTCTGGGTGGGGCCCCACCAGTGGCCGGAACCGAGCAGCAGGGAGCGGGGGCGGGTGAAGGTGACGTACCCGAGGCGGAGTTCCTCGGTGTGCTGGTGCTCCTTCATGGACTCGTGGAAGGCCTTCATCCCGCGGGAGTCCCAGGAGTCGATGTCGGGCAGGGTGTCGGCGTCGCCGCGCAGCCGGTGCGGCAGCACCTTCCCCTGGGCGGTCCACTTCTCCCGGCCCCGGTCGCTGGGGAAGGCCCCCGCGACCAGGCCGGGGACCGCGACGACATCCCATTCGAGGCCCTTGGAGCGGTGCGCGGTGAGCACCTTGACGGTGTTCTCGCCGCCGGGGAGGGCGTTGTCGAGGCCCTTCTCGTACTGGGCGGCGGTGCGCAGGAAGCCGAGGAAGGCCAGCAGGGAGGCCTCGCCGTCCCCCGCGGCGAAGGCGGCGGCGACGTCGAGGAAGTTCGACAGGGTCTCGCGGCGGCGGGCCGCCAGCGCGTGCGGGGACGCCGACAGTTCCACCTCGAGGCCGGTGACGGCGAGGACGCGGTGCAGAACGTCCATGAGCGGGTCGGCCAGCGAGCGGCGCAGGTCGCGCAGCTCGCCGGCGAGACGGGCGAACCGTACGCGCGCGTCGGGCGAGAACGGCAGCCCGTCGTCGTCCCCGGCGCCGTTCAGCGGGGTCTCCAGGAACGTGTCGAGGGCGTCCGCGAGCGATGTCACCTCGGCGGGGTCGACCCCCTCGACGGCCTCGGCGAGTCTGCGGTCGGGGTCGCCGTCGGCGCCCACGCGCGTGTGGGAGACCAGGAGCCGGGCCCGGCGGCCGAGGAGCGCGAGGTCGCGCGGACCGATGCGCCAGCGCGGACCGGTCAGCAGCCGGACCAGTGACGCGTTGGCGCCCGGGTCCTGGAGGACCTCGCAGACGGCGACGAGGTCGGCGACCTCGGGCAGGTGCAGCAGTCCGGACAGGCCGACCACCTCGACGGGCACGTCCCGGGCGACGAGGGCCCCCTGGATCAGGGCGAAGTCGCCGGCCGTACGGCACAGCACGGCGATCTCACCGGGGGCCGTCCCGGTCCGTACGAGGTGGGCGAGGGAGTCGGCGAGCCAGTCGATCTCCTCGGCATGGGTGCCCAGCAGGGCGCAGCGGACCGTGCCGTCGCGTTCGGCGCCGGGGGCCGGGCGCAGCGCCTCCACGCCCGCGTGCATGGCGCGCAGCGGCTCGGCGAGGCCGTTGGCGAGGTCGAGGAGGCGGCCGCCGCTGCGGCGGTTCTCGCTGAGGGCCTGGCGGGTGGCGGGGCGGCCGTCGGCGTGGGAGAAGTGCTCGGGGAAGTCGTCGAGGTTGGCGACGGACGCGCCGCGCCAGCCGTAGATCGCCTGGCAGGGGTCGCCGACCGCGGTCACCGGGTGGCCGGTGCCGCCGCCGAACAGACCCGAGAGCAGGATGCGCTGGGCCACCGACGTGTCCTGGTACTCGTCGAGGAGCACCACACGGAACTCCTCGCGCAGCACGCGGCCCACCTCGGGAAGCCTGGCGAGCCGGGCCGCGTGGGCGATCTGGTCGCCGAAGTCGAGCACGTCGCGCTCGCGCTTGGCGGCCCGGTAGCGCAGCACGAGACCGGCCAGCTCACGGCGGGCGGCGGCCGTCTCGGGGACCTTGCGCAGCTCCACGTTGGTGAGCTTGGCGCTCTCCAGGTCGCGCAGCAGCGCGGTGTCCCACGCGCGCAGGTCCTCAGGGGTCACGAGGTGTTCGGCGAGCTCGCCGTCGAGGGTGAGGAGGTCGCCGACCAGGTCGGCGAAGGAACGGGTGAGCGCGGGGTAGGTGCCCGGGGCCTCGCGCAGCACGCGGGCGGCGAGCTGGTAGCGGGTGGCGTCGGCGAGGAGGCGGGTGGTCGGTTCGAGCCCGATGCGCAGGCCGTGGTCGGTCAGCAGACGGCCGGCGAAGGAGTGGTACGTGGAGATCACCGGCTCGCCCGGGGGGTGGTCCGGGTCGATGACGTCGGGATCCGTGACGCCCGCCTTGACGAGCGCCTTGCGGACGCGCTCGGCGAGTTCGCCGGCGGCCTTGTTGGTGAAGGTCAGGCCGAGGACCTGCTCGGGGGCGACCTGGCCGGTGCCGACCAGCCACACCACGCGTGCGGCCATCACCGTCGTCTTGCCCGACCCGGCTCCGGCCACGATGACCTGCGGGGCGGGCGGCGCGGTGATGCAGGCCGTCTGCTCCGGGGTGAACGGGATGCCGAGGAGCTCTTTGAGCTGCTCGGGGTCGGTGATGCGGGCGGGCACGTCGAAGAGGCTAGCCGTGGGCACTGACAGCGGAGGCCCGATCGCCGCTCGGACGAGCACGAAGCGCAGGTCAGCACGGGTGGTGCGGTGCGTCACAGGGGCTGGGTCACAGGGACTGCGTCGCAGGGGTGGCCGCGGGGTGCGTCGCGCCGGCCGCGGTGCCGTGCCGCACCTGCGGTGTGGTGTCGCGCGACGGCCCGGTGAGCGGGCGCGGGTCACTCGACCACGTGCCGGCCCTCGGGACGCGCACTGCACGAGGCCTGGAAGGAACAGTGCGTGCAGTGCTGGCCCGCGGTGGGGGTGAACCGTTCGTCGAGGACCTTGCCTGCGGCCGTGGCCAGCAGGTCTCCGACCCACTCCCCCTCCGGCCCCGCCAGGGATTCCTGCGCCTGCACCTTGGGCAGGGTCTCGCCGCCGTCCCGTTTCGCGGCGCCCTGGCGCAGCTGCACGAGTTCGGCGCCCCCCGGCTCGGGCCGGGCACCGGCGAAGGCGTCGTCCACCGCGCCCTCGCGGACGGCGAGCTGGTAGACGGCGAGCTGGGGATGGCGGGCCACCTCGGCCGCGCTGGGTGTCTGCTTGCCGGTCTTGAAGTCGACGACGTAGGCGCGGCCGTCCGCGTCGCTCTCGACGCGGTCCATCTGGCCGCGGATACGCACTTCGTAGTCACCCGCCCCGAGGGTTACGTCGAAGTCGTGCTCGCTCGCCACCGGCGTACGCCCGGCGCGATCCATGACGTGCCACTTCAGGAAGCGTTCGAGCGCCACGCGCGCGTTCTCCTTCTCCTGCGCCGACTTCCAGGGCGCGTCGAAGGCGAGCGCGTTCCACACCGAGTCGAGGCGCTCCATGAGGACGTCGAGGTCGGCCGGGGTGTGCCCGGAGGCGACCTCGTCGGCGAGGACGTGCACGACGTTGCCGAAGCCCTGCGCGGCACTCGCGGGCGTGTCGGCCTTCACCTCGCGGCCCAGGAACCACTGGAGGGCGCAGGTGTTGGCGAGCTGGTCGAGGGCGCTGCCGGACAGCACGACGGGGTGGTCGCGGTTGCGCAGCGGAACCTTGCTCTCGGTCGGCTCGAACATGCCCCACCAGCGGTAGGGGTGCGCGGACGGCACCAGCGGCCGGCCGTCGTCGTCGGCGAGGACGGCGAGCCGGGCCAGCCGGTCGGCGGCGGCCTCCCTGAGCGCATCGGAGACCCGCGGGTCCACGGTCGTGGCGCGCAGTTCGGCGACGAGCGCGGCGACGGACAGCGGGCGGCGGGGGCGGCCCGTGACGTCCCGGGGCTCCACACCGAGCTCGGTGAGGAAGCGGGAGGGCTGGTCACCGTCGTCGGCGGGGGCCTTCACGGCGGTGACGACGAGGCGTTCCCGCGCGCGCGTGGCGGCCACGTAGAACAGCCGTCGTTCCTCGGCGAGGAGCGCGCCGGGGGTGAGCGGTTCGGCGAGTCCGTCGCGGCCGATGCGGTCGGCCTCCAGCAGGGAGCCGCGACGGCGCAGGTCCGGCCACAGTCCCTCCTGGACCCCGGCCACGACGACCAGGCGCCACTGCAGGCCCTTGGAGCGGTGCGCGGTCATCAGCCGGACGGCGTCGGGGCGTACGGCGCGGCGGGTGAGCGTGTCGGCGGCGATGTCCTCCGCCTCGATCTCCTCCAGGAAGTTCAGCGCGCCCCGGCCCCCGGTGCGCTGCTCCGCGCGCGCGGCGGTCGCGAACAGCGCGCACACGGCGTCCAGGTCCCGGTCTGCGTTGCGGCCGGCCGCGCCGCCGCGTCGCGCGGACCGTTCCAGACGGGCGGGCCACGGTGTGCCCTCCCACAGGTCCCACAGCGCCTCTTCGGCGCTTCCGCCGCCCGCGAGCCGCTCCCGGGCCTTCCTCAGGAGCGCGCCGAGTCGCTGTGCGCCGCGGGCGTACGCCGGGTCGTGCGCGACCAGACGTTCGGGTTCGGCGAGCGCCCGCGCGAGCAGCTCGTCCGAGGGCGGCGGTACGGGGTTGCCGGCCGCCCGCTCCTCCTCGCGCAAGGCCCGTCCGAGGCGGCGCAGATCGGCCGCGTCCATGCCGGCGAGCGGGGAGGTGAGCAGGGTCAGCGCGGCTTCGGTGCCCAGCCAGCAGGCGTCCGCACCCGGCTCCGGCCCGGACTCGGTCGCCGACGCCGGCCTCGACTCCTCGCCCCGGCCCGGGGCCGACGCCGACTCGCCGCCCTGCTCCTGCTCCTGCTCCTGCTCCTGCTCCTGCTCCTGCTCCTGCTCCTGCTCCTGCTCCTGGCGATCGTCCGTGTGGTCGTGCGTGTGGTCGCCCGTGTGTACGTCGCCGCCGCGTCCCGTGGCCTCCGCCGCCGCCACCGCCCGCAGCGCCGTCAGCAGCGGAGCCACCGCCGGCTCGTGCCGCAGCGGAAGGTCGTCGCCGTCGATGTCGAGCGGGACGCCCGCGGCCGTGAGGGCACGGCGGACGGAGGGGATGACGCGCGCGCCGGCGCGCACCAGCACCGCCATCTCGCCCCACGGCACGCCGTCCTCCAGATGCGCCCTGCGGAGGATGTCGGCGATGTTGTCCAGCTCGGTGCCGGCCGTCGGATACGTGTAGACCTCGACCCGCCCGCCCTCGTGGACCGGGGTGAGCTCGCGGTGGGCGCGCACCTTCTCCGCCGGAAGGCGGGTCAGCGGCATCCGCCGGGTCAGCAGCCGGGTGGCGGCGAGCAGCGTGGCACCGGAACGGCGGGAGGTGCGCAGGACCTCGACCGGGGCCGGGTGGCCGCCCGCCTGCGGGAAGGTCCGGGGGAAGTCGAGGATGCCGCTCAGGTCGGCGCCCCGGAAGGCGTAGATCGACTGGTCGGGGTCACCGAACGCGACCAGGGTGCGGCCCCCGCCGGCGAGGGCGTGCAGCAACCGGACCTGGGCCGGATCGGTGTCCTGGTACTCGTCCACGAAGACGGCGTCGTACTGCGCGGCGAGCCGCCCGGCGACCTCGGGACTGCGGGCGAGGAGCACCGCACGATGGACCAGCTCCGCGTAGTCGAGCACGCCCTGGAGGTCGAGGACGTCGAGGTACTCGGCGAGGAAGACGGCCGCCGCCCGCCAGTCGGGGCGGCCGATGCGGCGGGCGAAGGCCTCCAGGGCCCCTGGCCCCAGGCCGAGCTCACGGCTGCGGGCGAGGACCGCGCGGACCTCGTCGGCGAAACCGCGGGTGGTCAGACAGGCACGCAGCTCGTCCGGCCAGCGCACATGGGCGAGGCCGAGCCGCTCCAGGTCGACCTGGCCGGCCAGCAGCCCGCGGACGGCGACGTCCTGCTCGGGGCCGGACAGCAGGCGCAGCGGCTCCACGAAGAGCTCGCTGTCCTGGTGGGCACGGATCAGGGCGTAGCAGAAGGAGTGGAAGGTGGTCGCCTGCGGCGCGCGGGCGGCGCCGACCCGCTGTGCCATGCGGTCCCGCAGATCGACGGCGGCCTTGCGGCTGAAGGTGAGCACCAGGATGCGCGCGGGGTCGTCGCCCCGGGCGACCCGGGCCGCCACGGACTCGACGAGGGTGGTGGTCTTGCCGGTGCCCGGACCGGCGAGGACGAGCAGTGGTCCGCTCCCGTGGTCAACCACGGCGCGCTGGGCAGCGTCCAGTCCAGGGGGCTCCGGTCGCGCCGGCGGGGTACGGACCAGTCGGTAAGCACCACGGCTCCCCTGCCGCACGGGGTGCGGCAGGTGCTCGGTGGAGAAAGAGGAGCTCACGTGGTTCGCCGGTCCTGGTGGGTGTGCTGGGGGCTGTCGCGGTCGGCGCGGGACGCCGTCGCGACGGTGGTCGTCGGGTCACGGGCGGGCGCCTCAACCGTGGCGGACGGTGTCCGCGGGATGAAGGGGACGCGTGCAGGCGACGCTACGCCGACGGATACCGCGGAAGCAGGGCTTCCTGTTCTTCCCGCACAGCGCTCGCGACCCTCGCGGCCCGGGCGTCGCGCACGACCCTCGCCTCACGAACGTACGGCATGCGGCGGGCGTGCCCGGCCTCCCTCGTGCGGGCCGGGCGTTTCCCCCCGGCCAGGGCCGTGGCGGAAGCTGTCAGATGTGACCATCCGCACGTTCACCGCCGTCCCAGCGTGCCTGCCGCAGGTCGACGCGCGGCACATGGCCCTCGGCGGCCCTGCTCGCCGCCTTAAGCGGGGTGCCCTCCGCGCGGTAGTGGTCGAGCGCCCGCAGTTCGTGGCCGGGCAGCAGCACACCGTCGGCGCGCACCACACGCCACCACGGGGCGACTCCCCCGTAGAGGGACATCACCCGGCCGACCTGCCGCGGACCCCCCTCCTCCAGCCATTCGGCGACGTCCCCGTAGGTCATGACACGTCCGGGTGGGATGGACTCGGCGACCTCGAGGACCCGCTCGGCGTACTCCGGCAGCGCGTCCGCGTACTCCGGGTGGGCGTCCTCCGGAAGGCTCTGCTCGCTCATTCGCACCATCCTGCCGCATCCCACCGACAGCGCGACGGTCTCGCGACCATGCGTGACTCTCGCCCCGGAGCGAGGCTTGAGGCAGACTGTGCGCCCCCACATTTGCACCCTGATGCCCCCGTGTGTCGGTGCGGCGTGCCACCATCGTGCGGGCGGTGAACCGGTGATACGAGGCCAAGAAGAGATGATGAAGCAGCAGGGTGTGCACCCCGAGGACGCGGAGGGTACCTCTGACGCTGCGTCGCGCCCGGACACCGTCGACGCGTACCGGAAGCAGGCGGACGACGCCGACGGCGGCGCCGACAGCGCGCGGGCGGCCGGTGCCCGGCCCGCCGCGGACCACGACCGTGACGAGGCGCACGCCGACGCGGTCGAGGGCGACGAACCGCTGCTCCCCGCTCGCGTGCACCGCCCCTCGGACCTCATGCGGCTGCTGGTGGGCGTGCTCGCCATCGTCGTCCTGCTCGCGGTCTCCGCGTTCGCACACGGGACGACCTCGGGGCTCGAACAGGACATCAACAAGGGCACCGGTCAGGCACCCGACCTGCTGATCAAGATCGCGGGGCTGGCGTCCAGCATCGCGATCCTGCTGGTGCCGGTCGCCTTCGCGATCGAGCGGCTGATCAAGCGGGACGGGCTGCGCATCGCCGACGGCGTGCTCGCGGCGGTCCTCGCGCACGGGGTGACCCTCGCCACCGACCTGTGGGTCGCCAAGGGCGCGCCCGGCTCGATCCAGGAGGCGCTCACCCAGCCCTCCCCCGGCGACATCCACGCCCTGACCGACCCGGTGCACGGCTATCTCGCCCCCGTCATCGCGTACATGACGGCCGTCGGCATGTCCCGCAGACCGCGCTGGCGCTCCGTGCTGTGGATCGTGCTGCTCCTCGACGCGTTCTCCATGCTGGTCACCGGCTACACGACGCCGTTCTCGATCATCCTGACGGTGCTGATCGGCTGGACCGTGGCCTACGGAACGCTCTACGCGGTCGGTTCGCCGAACGTCCGTCCCACCGGACGGACGCTGATGGCGGGGCTGCGGACCGTCGGCTTCCACCCGGTCAGCGCGGCCCGCGAGGACGTCTCCGAGACCACGGAGAACGGCGACCGCGGGCGGCGCTACTTCGTCACCCTGGAGGACGGTCCGCCGCTGGACGTCACGGTGGTCGACCGGGAGCAGCAGGCGCAGGGCTTCTTCTACCGCGCCTGGCGCAACCTGACGCTGCGCGGCTTCGCCACCCGCAGCAGTCTCCAGTCGCTGCGCCAGGCGCTGGAGCAGGAGGCGCTGCTGGCGTACGCGGCCATCGCCGCCGGCGCCAACGCGCCCAAGCTGATCGCGACCTCCGAACTCGGCCCCGACGCCGTGATGCTCGTCTACGAGCACAGCGGCGGGCGCACCCTGGACTCGCTGTCCGACGAGGAGATCACCGACGAGCTGCTGCACCACACCTGGCACCAGGTGCAGGCGCTTCAGTCACGGCGCATCGCGCACCGCCGGCTGTCGGGCGAGGCGATTCTGGTGGATCGTTCCGGCAAGGTCATCCTCACCGACCTGCGCGGCGGTGAGATCGCGGCCGGCGATCTGCTGCTGCGCATGGACGTCGCCCAGCTCGTGACCACGCTCGGTCTGCGGGCGGGTGCGGAGCGCGCGGTCGCCTCGGCGGTGGGCGTCCTCGGTCCCGACGCCGTCGCCGGCTGTCTGCCGATGCTCCAGCCCATCGCGCTGACCCGCTCCACGCGCGCGACGCTGCGGAAACTGGCCCGGGAGCGCGCGCACCGCGAACGCGAGGCGGTCTTGGAGGCGTCCCGGCAGGCCAAGCAGGACCGCCTGGAGGCGGCCGGGGGCGAAGCCGTGCCCGCGGTGTCCGACAAGCAGGACAAGAAGGCCGTACGAGCGGAGCAGCGGGCCGAGAAGCGAGCCATCGACGAGGCTCTGGAGGAGGCGCGCGAGGAGGATCTGCTCACCCAGATCCGGCACCAGGTGCTGCGGATCAGACCGCAGGCGCCGGTCGAGCCGGCCCGCCTCGAACGGGTACGGCCCCGCACTCTGATCAGTTTCATCGCGGGCGCCATCGGCGCCTACTTCCTGCTGACGCAGCTCACCCACATCGAGTTCGCGACCGTGTTCTCCGACGCCCAGTGGGGCTGGGTCGCCGCGGCGGTGCTGTTCTCGGCGCTGAGCTATGTGGCCGCGGCGATGAGCCTGCTCGGTTTCGTGCCGGAGCGGGTGCCGTTCCTGCGGACCGTGGCGGCCCAGGTGGCGGGGTCCTTCGTGAAGATCGTGGCTCCGGCCGCGGTGGGCGGGGTCGCCCTCAACACACGGTTCCTGCAACGGGCGGGTGTGCGGCCCGGACTCGCGGTGGCGAGCGTGGGCGCGTCGCAGCTGTTCGGGCTCGGCTGCCACATCCTGATGCTGCTGTCCTTCGGCTATCTGACCGGCACCGAGAAGACGCCGTCGCTGTCGCCGTCCCGGACGGTCATCGCGGGCCTGCTGACGGTGGCGGTGCTCGTGCTGGTGGTGACCTCGGTGCCGCTCCTGCGGAAGTTCATCGTCACGCGCGTGAGGTCGCTGTTCGCCGGAGTCGTGCCGCGCATGCTGGACGTGCTCCAGCGGCCCCAGAAGCTGG
The DNA here is from genome assembly GCF_055584385.1 of Streptomyces sp. NPDC104096. Lineage (NCBI taxonomy): Bacteria > Bacillati > Actinomycetota > Actinomycetes > Kitasatosporales > Streptomycetaceae > Streptomyces > Streptomyces sp. NPDC104096. The sequence continues at coordinate 152,573 of NZ_JBVJMD010000003.1, read as the reverse complement.
TCACCGGCATCGGCGGCATGCTGCTCCTCACCGCCTGCTTCGTGATGTGCCTGGACGCGTCGATCCGGGCCTTCGGCGGTGATTCGGTCTCGGTCAGCATCGCCAGCGTCGCCGTCGTCTTCCTCGCCGGGAACGCGCTCGGGTCCGCGGCGCCGACGCCCGGCGGCGTGGGTGCGGTCGAGGCGACGCTGACGGTCGGCCTGATCGCCGTCGGGCTCCCCAAGGAGGTCGCCGCGCCCGCCGTGCTGCTGTTCCGGCTGCTGACGCTGTGGCTGCCGGTGCTGCCGGGATGGCTGGCGTTCAACCATCTGTCGCGCAGGGGATCGCTCTGACGGGAGCGGCCGCCGTACCTCGTACGGCCCGTGCTTCCGCGCGGGCGGGCGGGCGGAGCCCCACGATGGGATCATGCCCAGTCTCTCCCGGCCGTGTGCCGCCGCGCTGACCGCCTCCGCCGTGCTGCTGTCCTCGGTGCTGGCGGGCTGCAGCGGCGACTCCAGGGACGGGGATCCGGCGGCCCAGAAGCTCGACTGGCAGGACTGTCCGGCCCCGTCCGAGGCCGAGGGCGGCGGTACGGCGCCCTCCCCGCTGCCGGACGGCGACGCCTGGCAGTGCGCCACGATGAAGGCGCCCCTCGACTGGAGCGACCCCACGGGCGACACCGTCGGCATCGCGCTGATCAGGGCGAAGGCGAGCGGCCCTGAGAGCGAACGCATCGGCTCGCTCGTGTTCAACTTCGGCGGGCCGGGCGGCTCGGGCGTCACCACGCTGCCGGCCTTCGGCCAGGACTACGCCGCCCTGCGCACCCGCTACGACCTGGTGAGCTTCGACCCGCGCGGGGTGGGCCGCAGCGCCGGAGTGAAGTGCGAGAACGACCAGCAGCTCGACCGGTACTTCCAGCAGGACGCCACCCCGGACGACGCCGCCGAGCGCAGCGCCTTCCTGAACAACACCCGGCAGTTCAACGCCGCCTGCGAGAAGAACTCCCGGCGCGTGCTGCCGCATGTCCGCACCACCGACGCGGCCCGCGACATGGATCTGCTGCGCCAGGCCCTCGGCGACGACAAGCTCCACTACTTCGGCATCTCCTACGGCACCGAACTCGGCGGCGTCTACGCCCACTTGTTCCCCAAGAACGTGGGTCGCGCCGTCTTCGACGGGGTCGTCGACCCGACACAGGACTCGGAGCAGAGCTCGCTCGGGCAGGCCGCCGGCTTCCAGCTCGCACTCGACAACTACGCCGAGGACTGCACCTCGAAGGCCGAGGAGTGCCCGGTCGGGAACAGCCCCCAGGACGTCAAGGACCGCATCGCCGCCCTGCTCGAGGAGCTCGACAAGCGGCCGATCCCCGGCGTCCTGCCGCGTGAGCTGACCCAGACGGCGGCGACCAACGGCATCGCCCAGTCCCTGTACTCGAAGGACTTCTGGGAGTACCTCACCGAGGGCCTCCAGGACGCGTACGAAGGCGACGGCAGGATCCTGATGCTGCTGTCCGACTCGATGAACGGGCGCAGCGCCAACGGCGAGTACAGCAACATCATCCCCGCCAACGTCGCCATCAACTGCGCCGACGACAAGCCCCGCTACACCGCCGACTACGTGCAGGGGAAGCTGCCCGAATTCCGGGCCGCCTCACCCCTGTTCGGGGACTTCCTGGCCTGGGGCATGGTGACCTGCACCGACTGGGCGGTGGCCGGAGCCGCCGACCATCCGGACGTCCACGCCCCCGGAGCCGCGCCGATCCTCGTCGTGGGCAACACCGGCGACCCGGCCACGCCGTACGAGGGGGCGCGCAGGATGGTGGACGCGCTGGGCAAGGGCGTCGGCGTGGAGCTGACGTACAAGGGCCAGGGGCACGGCGCGTACGACAGCAAGAACAGGTGCGTGCAGGGCGCGGTGAACGACTATCTGCTGCGGGGAAAGGTGCCCGCCGCCGGGACCGTGTGCTCCTGAAATCCCGCCCAAGTCAGCGAAACCGCAGGTCAGATGGTTATCCACAGGGTCCGACGGGCTGGGCTCGCTCCGCCTAGTATGGCCTGACCGCCGTGCGCCGTCCGGTGCGGACGGCCTGTTTGGGGGGATCACGCGGATGGCTCGATCGGCACGCTGGGCGGCACTGGGGGCCGCCGCCGCGCTGCTGGTGGCGGGTTGCAGCAGCGGCTCGTCGTCCGGCAGCGACAAGAACGACACGGCCACGAGCGGGGCGACGGCGTCCTCCGGGGCTTCCTCGCCCGCCCCCTCCGCCAGGACGCCCGCGCCGCCCGCGTCGCTGACCTCCCAGAAGGTCGCCTGGGGACGCTGCAAGGCCACCGCCGACTCCCCCGCACCGGGCGACGACTGGCAGTGCGCGCGGGTCAAGGTGCCGCTGGACTGGGCGAAGCCGGAGGGCCGGACGATCGGTCTGGCCGTCATCCGCGCCAAGGCCCACGGCGGGGACCGCATCGGCTCGCTCCTGTTCAACTTCGGTGGCCCCGGCGGCTCGGGGGTGTCGACGATGCCGTCGTACGCCTCCACCGTGTCCGGGCTGCGCGAGCGGTACGACCTGGTGAGCTGGGACCCGCGCGGGGTCGGTGCCAGCGGCGGGGTGCGCTGCCGCGACGACCGGCGGATCCAGGCCGCCGAGGCGATCGACGTGACGCCCGACACCCCGGCGGAGGAGCAGGCGTACTTCCAGGACGCCGCCGACTTCGGCCAGGGCTGCAAGAAGGCCGCCGGTGACCTGATGGCGCATGTCTCGACCACCGACACCGCCCGGGACATGGACCTGATGCGCCAGGTCCTCGGCGACGCGAAGATGCACTACTTCGGCATCTCCTACGGCACCGAACTCGGCGGCGTCTACGCCCACTTGTTCCCCAAGAACGTCGGGCGGCTGATCCTCGACGCGGTCGTCGACCCCAGTGCCGACACGGTGGGCCACGCGGAGAACCAGACCCGGGGCTTCCAGCGCGCGCTGGACGACTACCTCGAGTCCACCGGCCAGGACCCGCAGAAGGGCACGCGGAAGATCGCGGACCTGCTCTCGCGGATCGACGACGCGCCGCTGCCGACGTCGTCGGGGCGGAAGCTGACCCAGTCGCTGGCGGTCACCGGCATCGTCCTGCCGCTGTACAGCGAGGCCGGCTGGCCGAGCCTGACCAGCGCGCTGAAGGAGGCGCAGCAGGGCGACGGCACCGGGCTGCTGGCGCTCGCCGACGGCTACAACGAGCGGGACGCCTCGGGTCACTACGGCACGACGACCCACTCCCAGCGGCTCATATCGTGCCTGGACGACAAGCAGCGGCCCACCCTGGAGGAGACGAAGAAGCGGCTGTCGGAGTTCGAGCGGATCTCGCCCGTCTTCGGGGACTTCCTGGGCTGGGACACGGCCGGCTGGTGCCACGACTGGCCCGTCGCCGGACAGTACGACACCCCGGAGGTGAGCGCGCCGGGCGCGGCGCCGGTCCTGGTGGTCGGCAACACGGGCGACCCGGCGACGCCTTACGAGGGGGCGCGCAGGATGGCGGACGAGCTGGGCAAGGGCGTCGGTGTGGTGCTCACCTGGAAGGGCGAGGGCCACGGGGCGTACGGGAGCGGGAGCGACTGTGTCGACTCGACGGTGAACGCGTATCTGCTGAAGGGCACGGTGCCGAAGGACGGCAAGACCTGCTCCTGAGCGCGGCGGGGCACCGCCGACGGCGGTGCCGGGAACGCGGCCGGCCGACCACGGACGAAGCCCACGGCGTCCGGGTCGGTCGGGGCCGTGGGCTTCGGGTGTCGTGCGGGTCGGTCGGCGGTGCGGTCAGTAGACGGGCTTGTGGGGCTCGATCTGGTTGACCCAGCCGATCACGCCGCCGCCGACGTGCACGGCGTCCGCGAAGCCCGCGGACTTCAGCACGGCGAGGACTTCCGCACTGCGGACACCCGTCTTGCAGTGCAGGACGATCTTCTTGTCCTGCGGGAGGGACTCCAGGGCGGTGCCCATGAGGAACTCGTTCTTCGGGATCAGCTTGGCGCCGGGGATCGAGACGATCTCGTACTCGTTGATCTCGCGGACGTCGATGATCTCGATGTTCTCGCCGTCGTCGATCCACTCCTTGAGCTGCTTGGGAGTGATCGTCGAGCCGGCCGCCGCCGCCTGGGCCTCCTCGGACACGACGCCGCAGAAGGCCTCGTAGTCGATGAGCTCGGTGACGGTCGGGTTCTCGCCGCAGACCGCGCAGTCGGGGTCCTTGCGGACCTTGACCTGGCGGTACTGCATCTCCAGGGCGTCGTAGATCATCAGACGGCCGACCAGCGGCTCGCCGGTGCCGGTGAGGACCTTGATCGCCTCGGTGACCTGGATGGAGCCGATGGACGCGCAGAGCACGCCCAGGACACCGCCCTCGGCGCAGGAGGGGACCATGCCCGGCGGCGGGGGCTCCGGGTAGAGGCAGCGGTAGCAGGGACCGTGCTCCGACCAGAAGACGGAGGCCTGTCCGTCGAAGCGGTAGATCGAGCCCCACACGTACGGCTTGTTCAGCAGCACGCAGGCGTCGTTGACCAGGTAACGGGTCGCGAAGTTGTCCGTGCCGTCGACGATCAGGTCGTACTGGCTGAAGATGTCCATCACGTTGTCGGCCTCGAGCCGCTCCTCGTGAAGGATCACGTTGACGTACGGGTTGATGCCGAGGACGGAGTCACGCGCCGACGCGGCCTTGGAGCGGCCGATGTCGGACTGGCTGTGGATGATCTGGCGTTGCAGGTTCGACTCGTCGACCTCGTCGAACTCCACGATGCCGAGCGTGCCCACGCCCGCCGCGGCCAGGTACATCAGTGCCGGCGAGCCCAGGCCGCCGGCGCCCACACAGAGCACCTTGGCGTTCTTCAGCCGCTTCTGCCCGTCCATCCCGACGTCGGGGATGATCAGGTGGCGGGAGTACCTGCGGACCTCGTCTACGGTGAGCTCGGCAGCCGGCTCGACCAGGGGTGGCAACGACACGGGGACTCCGTTGGTCGGTCAATCACTACGGTTGTTCTCCTCGTAACACTGCCATGGCCTTCTTCATTCCGAGACTCCCGTTCCGATCCGCGAGACGATGTCGTCCCAGTAGCCGGGCATGGTCTCCCAGGGGTCGGCGCTGCCGCCCCGGTCCGTCCGGTCGGTGAAGTAGATCGTCGAGGCGCCCTGCCAGCGGGCGATGCGCAGCGCCTCGTCGAGGTGGCCGCGCGGGACCCCGTGGACGAGGTGGCAGAAGCGCTCGGGCGGGTAGTCGGCGGTCCATTCGGCCACCTGCGACCAGCGGTAGTCGCTCCAGGGGCCGCTGAACGTGACGAGTTGGTCGGCGTTCTCGGCGTAGCCGGGGTGGGGATGGGTGCCGTGGCCGAGGACGATGTGGGTGCCGTCGCACAGTCCGCGCAGCGCGGCCACCGTGCGGCGGATCGCGGGGAGCGCGGCGCGTTCGTCCGGGCACCGGTCCAGCAGGAAGCCGTCGACGCGGTACCACTCGCGGTAGCGGTGCGCGTCGGACACCAGCTCGGCGAAGGGGCGGGCTCCGTAGGCGGTGTCGAGGTGGCCCAGGACCCGGACGCCCGCGTTGCGGACCCGGCCCGCCGCTTCCAGGCAGTGCGGATCGGGGCGGCTGCCCGGGCCCTCGGCGACGTTCAGCACGACCCAGTGCAGCGGGGTCCCGGGGCGGGAGAGTTCGCCCCACTCGGTCGGGGCGAGCAGGGGGTGCCCGCAGCCCGGGACACCGAAGCCGGTACGGACCTCGGTGCGCGCCGTGCCTTGCGCGGAGCTGGTCAGATGCGGCATGCCGCCTCCATCCAGATGTCGGCGAGGGACTCTTCGAGGTTGATGCGGGGGCGCCAGCCGAGCCGGTCGCGCGCGGTGCGCACATCGGCCTGCTGCCAGCTGCCGCAGCCGTCGGGATAGGCGACCGGAACCGTGTGGTCGGGGTCGGTGCGCGGGTGGCCGACGGTCACCCGCAGGTGGTGCCCGCCGGACGGCCCGTCGAGTTCGTGCAGGGCGCCCGCGTAGCCGGCCACGCGGGCGAGGACGGTGGCGGCGTCCCGCAGGCGTACGGCGCGGCCCGAACCGATGTTGATGACGCCTTGCGCGGCGGAGAGCGAGGCCGCGTGGACGGCGCGGGCCACGTCGCGGACGTCGATGAAGTCGCGCTGGGCGCCGAGTCCGCCGAGTTTGAGTTCGCCGTCGCCGGACTGCATGGCTCGGCGCATGGCCTCGGCGAGGCGGCCGAGCGGGGAGCCCGCGGGGGTGCCCGGCCCGGCGGGTGAGAAGACCCGCAGGACGACGGCGTCGAGGCCGGATCCGAGGACGAGTTCGGTGGCGGCGAGTTTGCTGACGCCGTAGGGGCCGCCGGGGCGCGGCACGGCGTCCTCGGCGGTGGACGAGCCGGGTTGGCTCGGTCCGTACTCGGCGCCGCACCCGATCTGCACCAGGCGGGCTCCGCAGCCGCTGCGGCGCAGGGCCTCGCAGACGGTGGCGACGGCGACGGTGTTGTGCCGGGTGAGGTCGCGGGCGCCGCCGCGGGTGGCTCCGGCACAGTTCACGACGACCTGGGGGTGGACCGCGTCGAGGAAGCGGGTGAGCGCGCCGGGGCTGCCGGACGCCAGGTCGAAGCGGACGTCGGCGTCGTCGCCGCGGCCGAGCGCGGTGAGCTGGACGGCCGGGTCGGCGAGCAGCCGGTCGGCGACGAAGCGGCCGATGTAGCCGTTGGCTCCGATCAGCAGGACCCTCATCGCTCGGCTCCCGGGGTGTGCGCCCCGGATGTTCCGGTGGCTCCGGACGCTCCGGATCGGGAGGTGGTCATCTCGTGTCTCTCCTTCGAGGGGGTGGTGCGGTTGCCTCCGGCTCCGGGGCTGGTGCCCCCCGGGCAGGCGGCGGGTCGGAAAGTCCGGCGCGGGTGCGAGCGCGGGAGGTACGCGGCGGTCGGCACGGCGGGCGCGGCGGGCGCCGTGTGCACGGCCGACGCCGCAGGCGTCACGTGCGCGGCCCACGCCACGTGCGCGGCGGCCACCACGTGCGCCGCGGGCGAGGTCGTGGGAGCGGGCGACAGCGCGGGGGCAGCCGGGGTCGTGGGAATGGCCGCTGTCGTGGAGACGGCCGCCGCTTCGGTCGTCGCCACCCCGGCTCCTGCCGAGGCCCGGGTCGCCGCCGCGGCCGTCGTCGGCGCCACGGGATTCGTCGTCGGGGTGGCCGGTGCCTTCACGGTCGCCGAAGCCTCTGGGTGCGCCGCGGTCCGCGCGGCCGCCGTCGCCGCGTCGGCAGTCGTGGCGGTGGGGGCGGGTGCGGGACTTGGCGGGAGCGGGGGTCGGGGGGTCATCGTGCGGCCTCCGGTCGGGCGTGGGCCGACGCGCGGGTCAGGCTGCGGGTCGCATGGACCAGCAGGACCAGTGCTCCCGTTCCGCAGGCGAGAGCCGGGACGCTGCCGGGGCCCCAGGCCCGCACCAGGGACTCGACGGGGCCGGCCAGGGCCGCGCAGCCGGGCAGGCGGCCCGCGAGGACCGTGCCCACGGCGGCTGCTTCGGCCAGGGCCGCGGAGCCGAGGACGACGGCGGGCGCGTGAGTGAAGCCGTGCAGGGCGAGGAGCCGGGCCAGCAGCAGGAGCGCGCCCAGGGTCAGGACCTGCGCATAAGGGGCGGCCTCGCCCAGGACCGCCGCGCACAGGGCCAGCAGTGCCGTCAGCGCGCCCAGGAACAGGGCGAACACGGCGAGCAGCAGCGGTCTCACGGAGGCGGCGAACTCCTCCAGACCCCGACTGGTCGTCAGTTTCCGGCGCGCGCGCACGGCGAGGAGGTGCGCGGACCATGCGGCCGGGGCGCAGCCGAGCGCGAGGGCGAGGACGGGTGCCGTGGCGAGGGTCCAGGAGCCGCCCGTGAGGCAGGCCGGCAGGCCCTGGGGGCCTGCGGTGACGGCGTCGTGGAGCAGACCGTCGCCGAGGGCGGCGTAGGCGAGGAGCCACCACGGCCAGCTGTTGCCGCCGGCCTGGTGCGCGCCGGTGCGGCGGTCGACGGCGCTCAGCGGGCCGCGGCTCAGCGCCGCCCGCAGGCCGAGCGCCAGGGCGAGGATGCCCACGGCGGCCGTGATCAGCCGGGGTTGTCCGGTGGTGAGGCGCAGGCCGGCCACGGTGGCTGCGCACAGGGCGCCGGGCAGCAGGGCGAGCAGGACCCAGTCCGCGCGGGGCCGGGCGGTCGCGGCGGTGGGCGGGCGCGGCGGTTCCTCGCCGGTGCGGTCGACGCGCGCGTACATCTCCTCGGCGAGGGAGAAGACGTCCCGGTGGCGGAAGCGGGCGGCGGTCCGGTCGGTGACGCCGTGCGCCTCCAGACCGGCCGCGATCTCCAGGGGGTCCACGGCCCGTTCGCACAGGTCGCGGTGGCGGTGCATCAGGGCCTTGACGGGGTCGGCCGCCCCTCGCCGTGGGGCGGCCGACCCCGTCGAGGCCCTGCGGTCGACCGTCATCCCACCGGAACGCCCACCGGCCCGCCCACCGGCATCCGGTACGCCCTCGACCGATACGACGTCGGCCAGTACGTCACGGGCCAGTACGTCACGGGCGGGTGTGTCACCGACTTGTACGGCGGAGGCGGGTGTTCCGGCAGCGGCTGCCGTGCTCGGCCCGTCCGGTGTTCCGGGACGGCTGTCCGGTCGCGTCGGCCCGTTCATCGCGTCCCCTCCGTCGTGGCCGTGCCGGCCACCGGTGCGGCTGGCCGCGTCGGCGCTCCCGCGGCCCAGCTCGGGCGGCCCCGCGCGGCGATACGGGAGCCCCGTCCCGTCCAGCGGCCGGGCAGCCGGGCCTCTGCGGGGACGGCGAACGGCAGCGGATCCCCGGCGCGGTCGAGGGCGGTCCGGTCGACCGGGGAGCGCGAGATGATCTCCAGGTAAATGCCGTGGAACGCCTTGACGTTCTGCTCGACGGTGAACAGTTCGAGCGCCCGCGCGCGGGCCGCCGCGCCCAGGCGTGCACGGCGCTCGGGGTCGCGTAACAGGGTCACGCACGCCTCGGCGAGCGCCCGCGGATTGCGCGGGGGTACGACGAGTCCGGTGCCGCCGATGACCTCCACCACCGCGCCGACGTCGGTGGAGACCGTGGCGCGGCCGCAGAGCATGGCCTCGACGAGACCGACGGGGAAGCCCTCGACGACGCTCGACAGGACGGTCACGCCGCCCGCCGCGTACGCCTCCGCTGCGGTGGGCGTCTCCGGGCCGCCGATCTCCTCGAAGGAGACCGGGTTGTCGCCCATGGCGTACGGGCCCTCCGCCTCGTCGGGGAAGAGCTGCGCGGCCAGCATCCGGCAGTGCCCCAGATAGGCCTCGCCCTCGGGCCCGACGGCCGCCGCGACAATGCGCAGACGGGTCTTCGGCTCCTCCTTGCGGACCTCGGCGAAGGCGTGCAGCAGGGAGACCAGGTCCTTGGCCGGTTCGACACGGCCGACCCACACCAGCGTGTCCGCGTCGGCGCAGTCGGGCGCCTCGCCCACCTCCGCGAAGGGCGCGGCGTCCATGCCCGGGTAGACGGTGCGCAGCTTGTCCCGGTCGGCGCCGCAGCGCTCCTGCCAGCGGCGGGCGTGCGCGTTTCCGGGGGTGACACAGGCGGCCTGCCGGTAGACCTCGGTGGCGAGCATGCCGTGGAAGGCGGCGAGCAGGGACCGTACGCGGGGGGCGGCCGTGGTGGCCGGGTCCGCCCCGGAGGCCAGGTAGTGCGTGCGCAGCCGGACACCGTACTCGGTGACCAGCAGCGGCACGCCGAAGAAGTGCCGGGCGGCCAGTCCGGCCAGGGCCGCGGCTCCGCCGGAGGCGGCGTGGCACAGGTCGGCCGAGCCGAGCGCGTCGTCCTCGTACCAGTCGAGCGAGAGGGGGCGCAGAGCGCGTTCGAGGCGCGCGGCGACGGCGAGCAGATCGGGTACCCGCGCCTCGCGCGCCGGGCGTGTGGCAGCGGGCGCTCGGCAGGCGCGCTCCAGGGCGCGTACGGCGCGCTCGGAGCGGAGCGCGCCGGGCAGTCCGCCCTCGTCGCGGGCGAGTTCGGCAAGCCCGTACAGCGCCCTGCTGAAACGGTCCGCCTCAAGGGCGTGGATCTCCGCGGAAGGGTGGGGGAGGTTCTCCGACGGCTGCCGGGCGCCCTCCGGTACGCCCGTGCACAAGGCGGCCGCGAGTTCCCCGAAGCACTCGTCGAAACGCCGGCGCGCACGGCGCCCGTACCCCGCGCCGTCGTCGCCCGCCGTCCACAACGGCGCCGTGCGCACCCGGTCGACCTGCGGAGGAAGCTCGACCCAGCCGTCGTTCACCTGGCGCTCGCCGCGGCTGAGCGCGTAGAGGTCGAACTCGTGCTGCCGGAGCCCGCGTACGAGCCGGTCGCACCAGCGACCGGCGTCACCGTTCACATACGGATAGCCACCCTCCGTAAGCAGTCCGATGCGCACGAGTGCACCCCCGATCTCCCGTATGGGGAGCCGCCGTTGACTCGACGGCTCGCAGCGGGAAGAACGTAAGCGGACAAGGCGGTGGCGCGATGGACGGTTGTCCGTCGCGCCACCAAAAGGGGTGAACGGTCGTAACTTTCCCGTGCGGGTCGCGTTCCGTCGCGCTAAGAGTTCATTCGGACGCGCCGTGTCACATATGGACGGGTTCCCGTCGCGCGGCCCTGCGCCGGGCCGCGGCCTCCGGGTCGAGGGCGGGTACGGCGGCGAGGAGCTGCCGGGTGTACGGGTCCCGCGGGGATCCGTACACCTCGTCGGCCGGGCCCACCTCGACGATCCGGCCCCGGCGCATCACCGCGACCCGGTCGCTGACCTGGCGTACGACGGCGAGGTCGTGGGCGACGAAGACCAGCGCGAGTCCGAGCTCGCGCTGCAACTCGCCCAGCAGCGCGACCACCTGGGCCTGGGTGGTGACGTCGAGCGCGGAGACGGGTTCGTCGCAGACGATCACGCGCGGGTCGGCCGCGAGCGCCCGCGCGATGCCCACGCGCTGGCGCTGACCGCCGCTGAACTCGTGCGGGTAGCGGTTGTAGTGCGCCCCTTCGAGCCCGACGCGCTCCAGCAGTTCCCGCACCCGCCCCTGGACGTACTCCTCGTCCTTCTCGCCGCGCGCCCGCAGCGGGTCGGCGACCGACTCGCCGACGCTGCGGCGCGGGTTGAGGGAGGAGACGGGGTCCTGGAAGACCATCTGCACGGCCGGGTCGACCCCGGTGTGCGGACGGCCCGCGTACCGGATCTCGCCGACGGTCGGGGCCAGCAGTCCGACGAGCATCCGGCCCAGGGTCGTCTTGCCGCTGCCGCTCTCGCCGACGATCCCCAGGGTCTCCCCCCGGCGGAGGGTCAGCGACACGTCGTCGACGGCCGTGAACGCCCGCTTCCCGCGGCCGAACACGCGCCGCAGACCGGTCGCCTCCAGCACGACCTCACCCGACGCCCCGGGGGCGCCTTCCCGGACCCGGTCCACCGCATGCGCCACGACGCGCCCCGCCTCCACGCGCGGGACCGCCGCGAGCAGTTCGCGGGTGTACGCCCGCGCCGGCGTCCCGAGGACGTCGGCGACCGGACCGTGCTCGACCGCCCGCCCGTGCCGCATGACCAGGACGTCGTCGACGCTCTCCGCGGCGACGCCCACGTCGTGCGTGACGAGGAGCAGGCCCATGCCGGTCTCCTCGCGCAGCGAGTGCAGCAGGTCGAGGATCTGGGCCTGGACGGTCACGTCGAGCGCGGTGGTCGGCTCGTCGGCGATCAGCAGGTCGGGCGCGCAGGCGAGCGCCATGGCGATGAGGGCCCGCTGCCGCATACCGCCGCTGAACTCGTGCGGACGCGACCGGGAGCGCCGTGCGGCGTCCGCGATCCCGACCCGCTCCAGCACCTCGACGGCACGCGCGCGTGCGGCGCGCCGCGAGGCACGCGCGTGCACGCGGTGGACCTCGGCGATCTGGTCGCCGATGGCGTAGTACGGGTCGAGGGAGGACAGCGGGTCCTGGAAGACCATCGCGGCCTTCCCGCCGCGCAGGCGCCGCAGTTCGTCGTCGGACGCCCGCTGTACGTCGGTGCCGGCGACGCGCACCGAGCCGCCGACGGCGGCCCCGGTCCCCCGGTGCAGCCCGAGCAGGGCCGCGGCCACCGTGGACTTGCCGGAGCCGGACTCGCCGACCAGGCCGAGGGCGGCACCCCGCTCCAGCCGGAAGGAGAGGCCGTCCACGGCCCGCAGCGGACCGAACCCGACCGTCAGACCGTCGACCTCGACCAGGCTTCCGGCCAGGCTTCCGACCCGGTTCTCGTCCCGGCCTTCGGTCCGGCCTTCGGTCCGGTTCTCGATCGGACTCATGAGAGCACCACCCGTCGGTCGGCCACCGCGTACAGGACGTCCGCGACGGCGTTGGCGAGGACCACGAAGAAGCCGATGACCAGCACCATGCCGACCACGACCGGCAGGTCGACGACGGTCACGGCGTGCACCAGTTCCTGTCCGACGCCCGGCAGTCCGAAGAGCGTCTCGGTGAGCACCGCGCCGCCGACCGCCGACCCGAAGTTGTTCGCGTTCAGGGCGATGACCGGCGCGAACGCCCCGCGCAGCGCGTGCCGTCCGATGACGGACCGCTCGCCGACGCCGTACGCCCGGAAGGTGCGGATGTGGTCCTCGGCGAGGGTCTCCAACATCGACGACCGGGTCAGCCGGGCGAACGCCGCGGCCTCGATGAGGGCGAGCGAGACCCAGGGCAGCAGCAGGTTCCACGCCCACTGCTCGGGGTCGTCGGTGAGATTCACGTACTGCGGGAAGGGCAGCAGGCGCAGTTCGCCGCAGACGACGATCATCAGGACCAGGCCGATGACGAAGACGGGTGTGGCGGTGCCGGCCAGGGTGAGGGCGGTCAGCACCCGTTCGGAGAGCCGTCCGCGCCGCCAGGCCGAGAGCACACCGGTGCCGACGCCGAGGACGAGCCACAGCACCATCGCGCCGAACACCAGCGAGAGGCTGACCGGGAGCTTGGTCAGGATGAGCCGGGTGACCTGCTGGTCGCTCTGGTACGACAGCCCGAGGCAGGGCGCCGGGCAGTGCTCCACGGAGGTGCCGGTGGAGTAGTCCTGACCGGCCAGGAGGCCCTGGAGGAAGTGCCCGTAGCGCACGTACAGCGGGTCGTCGAGGTGCAGTTGCCCGGCCACCTGGTGGACCTGGGCGGGCGAGCAGCGCGGACCGCAGGTGATCTGGGCGACGTCGCCGGGGGTGGCGTAGAAGACGACGTAGACGATCACCGAGAGGGCGAACAGGGTGAGCAGCGTGCCGATCGCCCGGCGCGCGAGGAAGCCGCCGAAGCCGGTCATACGGAATCCTCCCGACCGCCCGTGGCGGCCCGCTCGTCGGTCACGGAAATACCCGACGCGGCCCGCTCGTCGGCCACGGAAGCCCCCGCGCCGGCCGGCTCGCCGACCACAGAAGCCCCTGTGCCGGCCCGTTCGCCCACCCCGGTGGATCCCTTGGCGGCCCGCTCGCCCACCGCGGTGGATCCCTTGTCGGCCTTCGTCTCGCGTCTGCGGCCGGTGCCGACGCGCAGCCGGGAGGCGGCGCGCGGGTCGAGCGCCGTGCGTACGCCGTCGCCCAGGACGGTGAGCGCGAGGACGGTCACGAACAGGGCGCCGGCCGGGAGCAGCAGGTACTGCGGGGCCGCCTGGTACCAGACGTCGGCGGCGGTCAGCATCTGTCCCCAGGAGGGCGTGGGCGGCTTCACGCCGACGCCGAGGAAGGACAGGGCCGCCTCGACGGTGACGTTCTGGGGCACCAGGAGCGCCGCGTAGGTGAGGACGGGCGCGGCGAGACCCGGCACGAGTTCCCGGCGGGCGATCCGCCAGGTGCCCCAGCCGCTGAGCCGGGCGGCGGCGACGTGGTCGAGTTCCTTGAGCGTGAGCGTCCGGGCGCGGACCACCTTGGCGATGTTGCCCCAGGAGATCAGTCCGATGACCAGGGTGACCAGGACGGGGCGCGGGAAGGCCGGCGGGACGATCGCGAGCAGCGCCAGCGACATGATCATCAGGGGCATGGCGACGAAGATGTCGGTGATCCTGCTCAGCAGCTGGTCGGCCCATCGGTTGCCGAGCCCGGCGGCGATGCCCAGGACGAGCCCGACGGCGATCTGTACGACGGTCGCGGCGAGGGCGACCCCGAGCGAGACCCGGGCGCCGTACGCGAGCCGCGCGAACAGGTCGCGGCCGGTCTGCGGTTCGATGCCCAGCCAGTGGTCGGGGCCGATGCCGCCCAGCGGGCCGGTCGGCACGCCGCCGCGGGCGGAGTCGATGAGGGCGGGGTGGTAACTGGTCGGATCCTGGCCCTCGATCGCGGTGAGCAGCGGCGCGGCGAGCGCGACCAGGACGAGCAGCGCGACGACGACCGCCGCGCCGAGGGCGGCGCGCTGCGTGCGCAGCCGCCGCCAGAACTGAAGGCCTCCGGAGGCGGCCGGGACGAAGACGTCCGTCCCGGCCGTCCGGGAGGCGACGAGTGCCTCGCTCACGGGTCTACTTGACCGCGACCTGCGACGGGTCCAGCACGCCGTCCCAGTCGCTGATGACGATGTTGCGGACGTCCTCGCCGTACAGCCGCTTGTAGACCGGGTGGAACAGCGGGACGGTCAGCGCCTGTCCGGCGATCTTCTTGTCCAGTGCGCCCCAGCGCGCGGCGGCCTCGTCGAGATCGGTCAGCTTGTTGATGGCGTCGATCTCGGTGTTGACCGTCTTGTCGTCGAGGAAGCCGGTGTTGAAGTTGGCGCCGTCCTTCACGATCTGGCGGCCGTCGAAGATCGGGGCCAGGAAGGGGCCGCCGGAGGGCCAGTCGGCACCCCAGTGGGCGAGGAAGAAGCCGGGTTCGGTCCTGGCGCTGTGGATCTTGTCCGAGTAGTCGTTGTCCTCCAGGCCCTTCAGCTCGACGGTGATGCCGGCCTTCTTGAGCGCGTCCTGGATCGCGGTCGCGATCTCGGGGCTGGTCTCGAAGTCCTTGCTGTTGGAGTGGGTGAGCGTGACGGTCAGCCCGTCGGCGTGGCCGGCCCGCTTCAGCAGTTCCTTCGCCTTGGCCGCGTTGCCGGACGCGCCGGCCGGGAACAGGTCGTAGGGCTGGTAGCCGTAGGACTTCTGGTTCGGCAGGAAGGTCGTCGCGGCCTCGGCCAGCGACGAGCCGCCGGCCGCGTTGACCACGGACGAGCGGTCGATGGCGTACGCGATCGCCTGGCGCACCCTGACGTCGTCGAACGGCTTCACCTTCGGGTTGAACGCGATGTAGTTCGTGTAGCCGAAGCGGCCGGTGCCGACGCGGGAGGCGAGCGCCTTGTCCCCGGTGACCTCGGCGAGTTCGGCCGGGCCGAGGTTGGTGTCCGTGGTGACCGCGGCGGCGTCCGCGCCCCGGGAGGCGGACAGCCGCTGGTTGATCACGGAGGAGTCGAGCCCGGAGCGTACGTCGATGCGGTCCGGGTAGGCCTTGCGCTCGGCGTCGGTCGCGGCGGACCAGTACGTGTTGCGCTCCAGGATCAGCCGCTCGCCGTCGTTCTCGTTGCTGACGACCTTGTAGGGGCCGGACGAGACCGGGTGCTCCTCGTACTTCGTGCCCTTGTCCTTGGCCTTCGGCACGGGGGCGAACTGCGTCTGGGTGGCCAGATAGGGGAACTCGCCCTCGGGCTTGTCCAGGTGGAAGACGATGGTGCGCGCGTCCGGGGTCTCGATCGAGTCGAGGCTCTTGCCGCCCTTGTAGGGGCCCTGGTAGTCGGCGCCGCCGATGAGCCAGTCGCGCAGGTAGGGGGCGCCGCCGGAGAGTTCGGCGGCGAAGGAGCGCTCGATGCCGTACTTGATGTCGGCCGAGGTGATCGCCGTGCCGTCCTCGTACTTCAGGCCCTCCTTCAGCGTGTACGTCCACACGGTCGCGTCCTTGTTGGGCCGGCCGGTGTCGGTGGCCAGGTCGGGGACGACCTGGGCGCCGGCCGCGCCGTTCTCGCGGTTGCGGGTGGTGAGCGTGCGGAAGACGAGGGAGGGGATCTTGCCGCCGCCGGTGGTGTAGAGGCGGGCGGGGTCGAAGTCCTGCTGCGGGTTGCGGTTGAGGACCGTGAGCGTGCCGCCCTTGTGGGGCGTGGAGTCGCCGCGGGAGCCCTGGGAGCCGTTGGCATCGTTGTCCTTCGGCCCGCAGGCGGCGGCGCCCGCTGCCAGGACCAGGCTGACGGATGCCGCTGCCACGCGGCGCGCTATGACGGACGGATGACGCATCGGAAGGACGACCTCTCGAATGATGAGACAGAATGACGAGGAGTGAGACGAATGAGGACAGACGTCGGCCCGGCGCCAGGTCGTCGAGAAAAGGTCGCAGCCTGCCGTGACCGGTCACGGCAGGGGAGGGAGTTCGCGACGCGCGCGCCTGCGGGCGGGCGTCAGCGACAGTCGATGTCGGCCACGCAGAGCGCGGTCACACCGATGAGCGCCAGCTCGATGGCGGCGCGCGCGGCGGTGTGACGGAACGACATGCGCTGAAATATGAACGAACTTTCCGTCCATGTCAAAGCGATGAGTCGACGGTCCGTCAACCTGTGGGATAAGCCCAGGGGTTGGGTTTGCACGTGATGCCGTCGTGGTCGAGGAACTTGGTCTGCTGCTGCATGACCGGGGCGAGCTCGCCGTTCTTGCCGCACTTCACATGGCTGTAGCCGAGGCGGTGGCCGACCTCGTGGTTGATCAGCATCTGGCGGTAGGGGTGGATCGCGTCACCGTAGGTCTTCGAGCCCTGCGCCCAGCGGTAGGCGTTGATCATCACGCGTTCCGTGGAGGCCGAGTCGCACGACACGTTGTCCTCGGTGGTGTCCAGGCCGGACTTGGCGCACCAGACGGCGGTGGTGCCGGGGCTGGCGAGCGTGATGACGAAGTCGGGCTTGCCCGAGTCGGTCCGCTCGAAGGTGCGGGCGCCGTCGTGGGCCCAGCTCCGGTCGTCGTTGAGCGTCTTCTGCACGGCCTGGGCGAAGAGTGCGCCGTCGAGACCGAGCCCCTGTTCCACGTCGACGCGGTAGGTGTACTTCCTGCCCTTGCCGGGCGCCTTGTCGACACCGGGGACCGTGTCGAACTTCCCCGAGCCCTTGAGCGTGGCGCTCAGGGGGTACTTCTGGGCCATCTTCTGCGCGTACGTCAGCGGCACCACGCGGGGTGACGCGGAGGGACTGGTCGCCGCGGAGGGACTGGTCGCCGCGGAGGGCACGGAGCCGCCGGCCCGGCCGGTGAGGGACTGCGCGCGTACGGCGCTGTCGTCCTGGTGGCCGGTGACCTGGCCGGCCGCGACGACGGCCAGCACGGTGGTGACGGCGGCGGCCGCTATGCCAGCGAAGGCCCGGCCCCTGACCCCGCCCTCCCGCGCGGGCTCACCGGTCGGCGGCGCGTCGCCGTCCGCGACGTCACCGACGGTCCTGCCGCCCGTGCCGCTGCCGACGTCGGCGGCGCCGCCGCCCGTGGCCGTCCGCAGGGTGCCCGCGGCCCGGCCGGCGCCGCGGGCGCGCGACTCCGTGGCGAGCGCGGAGGCGGTGGCGCGGGGCGCGAAGACGTCGTCCTCGGTGAAGGCGTCGAGGTACTCCTGGCGCGGGCCCGGCGTGACCGCCCGGCGCTGCCGCGGGATGGAGGCCCCCGGCCCGCCGCCCCCGGGGCCGTTCCCCGCCCGGTCGGCCGTCGAGCCCCTCGGCGCGCCCCAGCCACCGCCGGATTCACGCTGCTCGGGGTGCCCGCCCCGAACCCTCGGCACGCCGTGCGCGGGCGTGCCGTCGGGCAGCCGGGGCACGCCGTGCGCGGGGGTGCCGTCCGGGAGCCGGGGCATGCCATGGGCGGGCGTGCCGTCCGCCGGGCGCGGCACCGCGCGCGGGGGTGTCCCGCCGGTTCCCGCCGCCGCGGGCGGCACCCGGTCGCCGGTGCCCCCGTCGCCCCGTGCGCCGCCGGTGCTCCCGGCTCCCCCGGCATCCGTCCTGCCCGCGCCCTTCGGCGCGGGACCGCGGCGGCTGTGGCGTCCCACGTAGCCCCTCAGCTCCCGGTATTGGTTCGTCGGACGGGCCCGGCGTCGCCGTCGGAGACGCCCACGCCCGTGGTCCCGGAGCGTTCCGCATACGCCAGAAGCTCCTGGAACGCCGTGGCCACGGTACCGGGGTACTCCATCATCGCCACATGCCCGGCGCTCGGCAGGGTCAGCAGACGGGAGTCGCGGAACGCGCGCGCCGCCCGCTGGGCCATGCGGAAACCGACGAGCTGGTCGCGGCCGCCGTAGACGAGAAGGGTGGGTGCGAGGACCCGCTCGGCCTGGCGCCACAGCCCGTGCTGGCCGCCCAGCGTGTACGCGTTGACCAGCCCGCGCGCGGACCGGCTCATCGCGTCCCAGAAGTACGGCAGCCGCAGCCGCCGTTCCAGTTCCTCCACCGCGTGGTCGAAGGCCTCCGGGGCCACCCGGCCGGGGTCCCCGTAGCAGAGCGCCATGACGCCCCGCACCCGCTGCTCCGCCGTCCATTCCCTGGTGAACCGGGTGAACAGCGTCGCCACGCCGGGGAAGCCCAGCAGCCCGGTCGGCAGCGCGGTGCGCTGCACCCGCAGCTCGGGCAGCGCGGGCGAGACGAGCGTGAGCGTCCGGACGAGGTCGGGCCGCACCGCGGCCACGCGCGTGGAGACCGCGCCGCCGAGCGAGTTGCCGAAGAGGTGCACGGGCCCGCGCGCGGACGCGTCGAGGTAACGGATGACAGCGCGCGCGTGTCCCGTGACGGAGTAGTCGCCGTCGTCCGGTGGCGGGGAGTCTCCGAAGCCGGGCAGGTCGAGCGCCTCGCTCTCCACGACCCCGTCGAGCAGGGCCATCAGTGAGGACCAGTTCTGCGAGGAACCGCCGAGGCCGTGGACGAACAGCGCGGGCGCCTGCCCCTCGCTCCCGGACGGCCTCGACCGCACCGACAGGGTGACCCCGGGCAGCCCGACCGACCTGAGCCGTTCGCCCTCCGCGACCCTGACGGCGATGGCTTCCGGAAGGAGGTCGGTGGGAGGCACTGACGGCAGCTCGGTCGGCGACATGCGGCAATGTTACGAGACGATCACGTAGCGACTGATGCGTCATCCCCTGTGTTCGCCGTCACACATCCCACGCGACCCCACGCCCGTCACACGCGGACCGCACGCCAGTCCCACGCGACCCCACGCGGACCACACCCGGACCGCACATGGATCGCACGCGGATCGCACGCGGATCGCATGGCGTCCGGATCGGGTGTCTCCTAGGCTCGGGGAGAGGGCACCCGCTACAGCCCCTGCTCATTTCAGGGCCGTTCGAGGAAGGGAGCCCGTCATGGCCGTCGAACCCACCGACCCCGAGGTGTTCGAGGAGCTCGACGCGTTCGGGGCCGGTGATCCGCGGGAGATCGACGTCGAGGCGCCGGAGAACGACGCGGCGGAACAGTCCAAGGTCCTCACCCCGGAGCGCGACGACCCCTTGGACGAGGTGGACCCGGCGCGCGCGAACGAGGCCGACCTCGTCGAGCAGGCGCGCGTGGTGTCGCTGGACGAGGACGACTACCGCTGACGCCGACGGCGCCGAGCGGACCGGGGAAGCACACGAGGACGCGTCGAGGAGACCTTTGGACGGCACCTTTCGAGACCGCGGGAACGCCCGCCGGACAACGCGCTGAGCAGGACCGGACCCCCGGCCCGCCCGGCATGCACGTGTTCGCTCCGTTACACACCGTTTTCATCGACGTCCGGTCCGTGAAATTCTCCGCTCGCACCGCGCACACCAGGGTTACCGAAAAGTACGATGGCGGCGCGGCGCACACCGCAAGTGGACGACTTTGGGAGGCGGCGTGACAGCCATCGAGCAAACTGAGGCGGCACGCCCGCGCGGCACCCGCCTGCCGCGCCGAGCTCGACGGAACCAGCTGCTGGGCGCCGCCCAGGAGGTCTTCGTCGCGCAGGGGTACCACGCGGCGGCGATGGACGACATCGCCGAGCGCGCCGGCGTCAGCAAGCCCGTGCTGTACCAGCACTTCCCGGGCAAGCTCGACCTCTACCTCGCGCTGCTGGACCAGCACTGCGAGTCGCTGATCCAGGCGGTACGGGCCGCGCTGGCGTCGACGACCGACAACAAGCAGCGCGTCCGGGCGACGATGGACGCCTACTTCGCGTACGTCGAGGACGACGGCGGCGCCTTCCGGCTGGTCTTCGAGTCGGACCTGACCAACGAGCCCGCCGTGCGCGAGCGCGTCGACAAGGTCACCACCGAGTGCGCCGAGGCGATCTGCGAGGTCATCGCCGAGGACACCGGGCTCTCGCGCGCCGAGTCGATGCTGCTGGCCTCCGGCCTGGGCGGTCTGGCCCAGGTGGTGGCCCGCTCCTGGCTGCACAGCGACCGCAGCGTCCCGCGCGACCAGGCGGTCCAGCTGCTGGCCTCGCTGGCCTGGCGGGGCATCGCCGGCTTCCCGCTGCACGGCAACGAGCACCACTGACGCGCACCCGGTGAGGGTTTGTTCCCGGTCGCTGTTCGCTCCTGGCGTTGTCGACCGGAGCGTGTTCGTCCCCTCACCGGGCTAATGTTTGCTGCGTACGGCGCGGAATGGTCGCGCACTTCACTGACCGTCGGAGGGACATAGCCGTGGAGGTCAAGATCGGCGTGCAGCACGCGCCGCGCGAGATCGTTCTGGAGAGCGGTCAGAGTGCCGAGGACGTCGAGCGGGCGGTGGCCGAGGCACTGGCCGGCAAGTCTCAGCTGCTGAGCCTCGTGGACGAGCACGGCCGCAAGGTCCTCGTCCCGGCGGACCGTCTCGCCTACGTCGAGCTCGGCGAGCCGGCTCCGCGCAAGGTGGGCTTCGGCGCGCTGTAGTACGTGCCCGCGCCGCACGCGGCGCTCGTGGACGGAACAAGGGAGGGGCCCGGCGACATCATGTCGCCGGGCCCCTCCCCGTCGTGTCCCGTCGTGTCCCGTCGCGTCCACGAGCATCCGGCACGGGTACGCCATCGGGGGCCGTCACCGGTGGCGAACCGGTGGCGAACCGGTGGCTTCACCGGCTGTCGGCACGGTGTTCGTCCGGACTTCCACCGCCCGATCCCGGCGCCGTTCCCGGCCCGTGTCTCCCGGCACAAAGGGAGCACAACCACCGCACAGGGGAGGATTGCATTCCGCAGGTCACGGGTATGACGGGCTACGACCTTGGTGCACAGTCCGGCCGCCCGGAGGGACTCGACATGATCTTGGAAGCGCTCGCTTCCGCCATGCTCGGCGTGGCGCTCGCGTGGGCGGCGGACCGCCGCTTCTCCCACCGCCTGCCGAACCGGGCCTTCGTCTTCGCGACCGGCATCGCCGGAGCGCTCTTCGGCGACTTCATCACCCACAGCGCGGTGGGGCCCGACAGCCTCCTGCCGAGCCTGCTCGGCGCGGCGGTGGTCTCCACGGCCTCGCTCTCGCTGCTGCTGCGCCCCGCGGGAAGACTCCGGCGGCGTTCGGCGCCGGCGTGACCGCCGAACACGCCGACGGCCGCCGGGAACTCCACGGGGACGACGACCACGTACAGGACCACGGTCAGGACCAGGGCCGGCGTCAGGACCAGAGCTGAACGGTCCTGACGCCCGGGCCCGGGCCCGTCCTAGGCGGCCAGGCCCAGCGCGGCCATCCGCTTGGTGTGCGCCTCGGTGATCCGGGAGAACATCCTGCCGACCTCGGCGAGGTCGAAGCCGTCCGCGACCCCGCCGACCAGCATCGTCGACAGCGCGTCCCGCTCGGCGACCACCCGCTGGGACTGGGACAGGGCCTCACCCATCAGCCGGCGCGCCCACAGCGCGAGCCGTCCGCCGACCCGCGGGTCCGCGTCGATGGCCGCGCGCACCTTCTCCACGGCGAACCCCGCGTGCCCGGTGTCGTCGAGGACGGCGAGGACCAGTTCGCGCGTGTCCGCGTCGAGGCGGGCCGCCACCTCACGGTAGAAATCGCTGGCGATCGAGTCGCCGACGTACGCCTTGACCAGACCCTCCAGCCAGTCCGAGGGCGCCGTCTGGCGGTGGAACCCGTCGAGCGCGGCGACGAAGGGCTCCATCGCCTGGGTCGGCTCGGCACCGATCTCGGTGAGCCGGTCGCGCAGCCGCTCGAAGTGGTGGAACTCGGCCGACGCCATCTTCGCCAGCTCCGCCTTGTCCGCGAGCGTCGGCGCCAGCTTGGCGTCCTCCGCGAGCCGCTCGAACGCCGCCAGCTCGCCGTAGGCCAGCGCGCCGAGCAGATCCACGACGGCCGCCCGGTACTGCGGCTCGGCGGAGGCCCGCGCCCAGTCCTGGGCCGCGATCCCGGTGCGCTCGGCGGATCCGGCGGACTGCGCGGACCCGGTGGGTTCGGTGGATTCGGCGGCGGTTTCGGGGGCGTTCTCGGGCTTGTCAGAGCTCGTCATGAAGCGCACAATAGCCCGCTCGCCGCATGACGGAAGTCCCTGGTCATCCAGTGTGACCACGACGACGTGAATCGGTGTGACGGCGACTACATGACCGAATCGGCCATCACGTGTGCGCGATTCCGGGGTATGGTGGTAATGCGCCTGCTGGTACTCAGCCGTACCTCGACAGGCCGCACGTATGAGGATGCCCGGTCGGTGGCCCGATCGGCTCCGACCCGACAGCCCTCCCTGACCGTACGGCACTGGTGCGTACGACGATCGGAGGGAACCCTCAGCGGTTCGAGCGCTAGAGCGTCGGCAGTGGTCCCGCGTCCTTCGGCCCGCCCGTAAGGCGGCCGACGTCCCCGGCACGGTCCCGACACGACCCCCGCGCTCGCCTCGCACCGCCCACACAGAAGAGGCAGCACCCTGACTACGACGTTCCGAGAGCTCGGGATCCTTCCCGAGACCGCCGAAGCCCTTGAGGCCGTCGGCATCATCAACCCCTTCCCCATCCAGGAGATGACGCTCCCCGTCGCCCTCACCGGCACCGACGTCATCGGTCAGGCCAAGACCGGCACCGGCAAGACGCTGGGCTTCGGCCTCCCGCTCCTCGAGCGCGTCACCGTCCCCGCCGACGTGGAGGCCGGGCGCGCCAAGCCCGAGGACCTCACCGAGGCGCCGCAGGCGCTCGTCGTCGTCCCCACGCGCGAGCTGTGCACGCAGGTCACCAACGACCTCCTGACCGCGGGCAAGGTGCGCAACGTGCGCGTCCTCGCCATCTACGGCGGCCGGGCCTACGAGCCCCAGGTCGAGGCCCTCAAGAAGGGCGTCGACGTCGTCGTCGGCACCCCTGGCCGGCTGCTGGACCTCGCGGGACAGAAGAAGCTCGACCTGAGGCACGTGAAGTCGCTCGTCCTCGACGAGGCCGACGAGATGCTCGACCTGGGCTTCCTGCCCGACGTCGAGAAGATCATCAACCTGCTGCCGCCGAGGCGCCAGACGATGCTGTTCTCGGCGACCATGCCGGGCGCGGTCATCGGCCTGGCCCGTCGCTACATGTCGCAGCCCACGCACATCCGCGCCACCGCGCCGGACGACCAGGGCGCGACCGTCGCGAACATCGCGCAGCACGTCTACCGCGCGCACTCGATGGACAAGCCCGAGATGGTCGCCCGCATCCTCCAGGCCGAGGGCCGCGGACTGGCGATGATCTTCTGCCGTACCAAGCGCACGGCCGCCGACATCGCCGAGCAGCTCCAGCGCCGCGGCTTCGCCTCCGGCGCGGTCCACGGCGACCTCGGCCAGGGCGCCCGCGAGCAGGCGCTGCGCGCCTTCCGCAACGGCAAGGTCGACGTCCTGGTCTGCACCGACGTCGCCGCGCGCGGCATCGACGTCGAGGGCGTCACCCACGTCATCAACTACCAGTCGCCCGAGGAGGAGAAGACGTACCTGCACCGCATCGGCCGTACCGGCCGCGCGGGCGCCAAGGGCATCGCGATCACCCTCGTCGACTGGGACGACATCCCGCGCTGGCAGCTGATCAACAAGGCGCTGGAGCTGGACTTCAACGACCCGCCGGAGACGTACTCCACGTCCCCGCACCTGTTCGAGGAACTGAACATCCCCGCGGGCACCAAGGGTGTCCTGCCACGGACCGAGCGCACCCGCGCCGGGCTCGACGCGGAGGTCCTGGAGGACCTCGGCGAGCCGGGCGGCCGCGCGGCACGCGGCCGTGGCGGCCGCGGTGACCGTCCCGACCGGGGCGGCGACCGCAACGAGTCCCGTTCCGCCGACAACGAGCGTCCGGCCCGTACCCCGCGTCGCCGCCGCCGCACCCGTGGCGGTACGCCGCTGGACGCGACGCAGCCGGTCGTGTCCGAGACGGGCGGCGCACCCGCGGTCGAGCGGACGTCCGCGACGGAGGAGGGCACCGCCCCGCGCACCCCGCGCCGTCGCCGCCGCACCCGTGGCGGTCCGGGCCCGGAGGCGACGCCGGCCACGGCGACGACCGCCGAGTCCCCGGTCGCGGAGACCGCCGCCGTCGCGGTCGTGGAGGACGCGGTCCTCGACGACCCGCAGGCCGCGGAGCGTCCGCGCCGTCGCCGCACCCGCAGGGCCGCGGAGGCGCCCGCGGCGGTGGAGACGCCGGTGACTCCGGTCGAGACCGCCCAGGTCACCGAGTCGGCGCCGGCCGAGCCCGTCGAGGCGCCGGTCACCACGCCGCGTCGTCGTACGCGCAAGGCGACGGCTGCCGTGGAGACGGCCGCCGACACCGCGCAGACGGCCGTCGACACCGCGGAGGCTACCGAGGCCAAGCCCCGCCGCACCCGCAAGACGGCGGCGGCACCGGCCGAGACGGCCGTGGACACCGCCGAGGCCGTCGAGGCGCCGGCGACCACGCCGCGTCGCCGCACCCGCAAGGCCGCCGAGTCCGGGACGACGGCCCCGGCCGACATCCCGGCGCAGACCGCGCAGGAGCCGGAGCCCAAGCCGCGCCGCACCCGCAAGACCGCGGCGACCAAGGCCACGGCAACGGCGGCCGAAGCGGCCGTGGACACCGCGGAGGCGACCGAGGCCAAGCCCCGCCGCACCCGCAAGACCACCGCCAACGCGACCGCCCCGGAAGCGACGGCAGCGACGGACACGGCCGACGCCACGGAAGCCAAGCCCCGCCGCACCCGCAAGACCGCGGCGGCCAAGGCCACGGCAACGGCGGCCGAGACGGCCGTGGACACCGCGGAGGCGACCGAGGCCAAGCCCCGCCGCACCCGCAAGACCACCGCCAACGCGACCGCCCCGGAAGCGACGGCAGCGACGGACACGGCCGATGCCACGGAAGCCAAGCCGCGCCGCACCCGCAAGACCGCGGCGGCCAAGGCCACGGCAACGGCGGCCGACATCCCGGCGCAGACCGCGCAGGAGCCGGAGCCCAAGCCGCGCCGCACCCGCAAGACCGCGGCTGCCGCGCCCACCGCCGAGGCGGAGGGCGCCGAGCCCGAGGCCAAGCCGAGGGCGCGTCGCACCCGTAAGGTCGCGGCCTCGGCCGACCCCGCGGAGAGCTGAGCAGAGCACGAACCCGGATGCCCGGTCCACCCATGTGGGCCGGGCATCCGGCGTTCCCGCCCCCGCGCCGTTGCCGATAGCCTCACCCCGTGACCGACCCCACCGCCTTCGACACGCCCCCCGGCGCTCGCGCCTACCCGCTGCGCACGGCACGCGGCGAGTTCGCCGTCGTCGACATGCCCGCGGCCACCGGAACCGAGGCGCGGGGCATCGCCCTGATGCTGCCCGGATTCACCGGGAGCAAGGAGGACTTCAACCAGGTGCACGGGGCGCTCTCGCGTCGCGGGTACCGGACCGTCGCCGTGGACGGGCGCGGGCAGTACGAGTCCGACGGGCCGGCCGAGGACGAATCCGCTTACGATCAGGGCGAGTTGGCGCGGGACGTGTTGGCGCAGGCCGAGGCCCTCGGCTCTCGCGTGCATCTCGTCGGGCACTCTCTCGGCGGCCAGATCGCGCGTTCCGCCGCCCTGTTGGACCACTCCCCCTTCCGCACGCTCACCCTCGTCGCCTCGGGTCCCGCCCGGATCTCCACCTCCCAGGAGGCGCGCGTGAAGCTGCTGCGCGAGGCGCTCGCCGTGATGTCGATGCCCGAGGTCTGGGAGGCGATCCAGGCCATGGGTCCCCCCGAGGAGGTCGGCGGTCCGGCCCGCGGCCCGGGCACCCAGGAGCAGTTGCGGCGCCGCTGGCTGAGCACCAAGCCCGCCCAACTACTCGCGACGGGCCGCCAGTTGTGCAGCGAGCCGGACCGGATCGGCGAACTCGCCGCCCTGCCGTTGCCGTTCCACGTGCTGTCGGGCGCCCGTGACGACACCTGGCCGCTGGCCCTCCTGGACGAGATGGCGGAGCGGCTGGGCGCGCACCGGACGGTCGTACCCGGTGCCGAGCACTCGCCGAACGTGGACCAGCCGCTGCCGACCGCGGACGCCCTCGCCGACTTCTGGGACAGACACCCGCAGTAGCGCCGGCCGCCCCGCCCGCACCCTCCGGCAGGCACTGGCTAGTACTGCGTCTGCAAGTGCTCCCAGAAGCCGTCCCGCAGGGCGCGCCGCAGGTCCGACTGGCCGCGCAGCGAGTACGCGAGAAGCTGCTCGGCCTCGACCAGCAGGTCCTGGTCGACCGAGCCGGGGAGGTAGGGGTGACCGGGCAGCAGTTCCACCAGCGACTCCCGGCCCCGCGCCGCCAGCCACTTCGCCGCGATCTGGGCGCCCACGAAGCGGACGTCCTCGCGTGAGGGCCGGGCGGCCGCCGACGACGGCTCGTAGGTCGCGGCGGTGCGCCGGGACACGTACGGCTTGAAGAAGTCGAGGTCGAGCGTGCGCTGGCTGTCGACCTCCCACAGGAGGGGCTCGGCCTGGTTGCGGCCCTCGGGGGCCTCGATGCCCCACAGGTGCACCCGGGCGCCGTACCCCTGCGCCGCCTCGACGGCCGACACCAGGTCCTCGTCCCCGCCGAGCAGAGCCGCGTCGCTGATGGCGCGGTGGCGGGCGAGCGACTCCAGGTCGGTACGGATCAGGGAGTCGACCCCCTTCTGCTGGTTGTTGGCGTTGAGGTTGCCCAGGCGCACCTTCACGTCCGGCAGCTCCGCGATGGACTGCTGCTCCGCGGTGTGGATGCGGCGCCGGGCGCCGTCGTACCAGTAGACCCGCAGCAGCCTGCTGTCCGCGAAGACCGTGCGGGCGCGGTCGATGAGCGCGTCGATCAGGCCTTCGGCGTCGAGGTCGAAGGACCGGCGGTCCTCGGTCCCGGCCACCAGCCGGCCGGCCGCCGCGTACAGGTATCCCGCGTCGACGAAGATCGCGTGGGTCGAGGGCGTCTTCGCCACCTCGGCGAGCATGCGCTGGAGCAGTTCGTTCGTACGGTCGATGCGGGCGGTCAGGTCCGCGAGGTCGTCGTTCATCGCCTCCATTGTCCCGGCGGTCACGCTGCGAACACAACCGGTCCCGTTCAGTCTCCACAAACCTCTTTACCGGTCAGTAGTTAGACGTTCGAAAAATTTCTTTAGCCAAGGGAATGTCTGTAACACACAGCGCGTTGACTAGCTACAGAACGGGGGACAGACACCCCTGCTCATACCACCGAGTAGTTCTCCTCAGGAGGATGACCAGACGAAGGGGAAGCCCATGCGCTTCGAAATCCTGCGACTCGACGACATCGACGGCACGCCCGTGGACTGCACCGTCGTGGACGCCGCCTCCGTCAACGGGATCGTTCAGCAGGCCGCCGCCATCGGGCAGCGCCTGTGGATCCGTCCGGCCGACACCACGGCCTCATAACGCGCGGATCACCATCCACAGATTTCAGAGCCCCGTGGGGCGCCGGAACGACCGGCGCCCCACGGGGCTCTGTATACGTTGCCGCGTCCGCGGACCCGGCCGGGCGGACTCAGCTCGCCCGGATCACCTGGGTGACGCCGTTGATGATCTGCTGCACGGCGATCGCGGAGAGCATCATGCCCGCGAGCCGGGTCACCAGGACCACACCGCCGTCCTTGATCACCCGGATGATCAGCAGCGAGTACCGCATGACCAGCCACAGCACCACATGGATGGCGAGGATCGCCGACCACACCGAGACCTGCGAGGCCACGCCGTCGGCCTTCTGCACGGCCAGGATGACGGACACGATCGCACCCGGGCCCGCCAGCAGCGGCATGCCCAGCGGTACGAGCGCCACGTTGACGTCCTTGGTCTGCTTGGGCTCGTCGGTCTTGCCGGTCAGCAGGTCGAGGGCGATCAGCAGGAGCAGCAGCCCGCCCGCGATCATCAGCGCGGGCACGGAGACATGCAGGTAGTCGAGGATCTGGTGGCCGAGCAGGCCGAAGACGGCGATCACCCCTCCGGCCACGCACACGGCCTGGAAGGCCATGCGCTTCTGCACCTTGGCGGGGCGGCCGGCGGTCAGGGCGAGGAAGATCGGGGTGATCCCGGGGGGATCCATGATGACAAAAAGGGTCAGAAAGAGAGAGCCGAAGACGGCGACGTCGAACATGCGTGAGGAAGCCTTGCGAAGTGGACAGACGGGTGGGACAGGGCGCGAGGACGAGCCTCAGGCTCCGCCGGTCCCCGGCACGGGGAACGCCCCGGTCGCCCGCCGGGTGATCTCCCCGTACACGTCGGGGTGGGTGGTGTACTCGCCGAGCGCGACGGTCTTGCGGCTGCCGTGGTAGTCCGAGGACCCCGTGACCAGCAGGCCCAGGTCGGCGGCCAGGCCGCGCAGCCGCACCCGCGTGTCCTCGTCGTGGTCCATGTGGTCGACCTCGACGCCGTCCAGGCCGGCGGCGGCCAGTTCGGCGATCGTGGACTCCGGCACCGTGCGGCCGCGCTTGGCGGCGGCCGGGTGCGCGAACACCGTGACTCCCCCGGCGGCCTTGACCAGCCGGATCGCCTCGAACGGATCGGTCTCGTGCTTCTCCACGAAGGCGCGGCCGCCGTCGGCCAGCCAGTCCTGGGTGAACGCGTCGCCCACGCTCGGCACGACGCCCAGTTCGACGAGCGCGGTGGCGACGTGCGGCCGCCCGACGGAACCGTCACCGGCGATCCGCGCGACCTGCTCCCAGCTGACGGGCACGCCCAGTTCGTTCAGCTTGGCGATCATGCCCTGGGCCCGCGGCACCCGGTCGTCGCGCACCAGCTCACGCTCGGCGAGCAGGGCGGGCTCCTCGGGGTCGAAGAGGTAGGCCAGCATGTGCATGCTGACCCCGTCGACCCGGCAGGACAGCTCGGCGCCGGTGACCAGCGTGAGCCCTCGCGGCAGCGCGGCGGTCGCCTCGGCGTGCCCGCGGGTGCTGTCGTGGTCGGTCAGCGCGACGACGTCCAGTCCGGCCGCGGCGGCGTTACGCACCAGTTCGGCCGGGGTGTCCGTACCGTCGGAGGCCGTGGAGTGGCAGTGCAGGTCGATGCGCACGACGCGAACTCCAGACGGTGACGGGGCGGACGGGACGGAAGCGGACGCTCCAGCATAGCGGGAGGACGACGCCCGCCTTGTCACACCCGAAGCACCGGTACGCCCCCTACAGATCCGCACAGCGGGCCCGGGGCGCCGGCGACCGCGGCGAAACCCCGGGACCGGGACTCCGACAGCCCCGACAGGGCCTACGGCTCCAGCAGCCGCGGCGACAGGGCGCCGCAGGGCACCAGGTCCAGTTCGGCCCCGGCGTCGCGCAGATCGGTCAGCACGAGCTCGTCGTACATCAGCAGGCCCGACTGCTCGGGCCACACCACCGCCCAGAGCCACAGCCCGAGCGCCTCACCCGCGAACACGGCACGGTCGACCGGAGCACCGGTGACGTGCCAGAGCGGGGTCGGGCGGCCGGCGGCCAGCACCTTGGCCTGGGGCGGCTTCTCGACGTTCATGTACGGGCCCGGATCCGGCGCGTCGATCCCCGCGTAGCGGGCGCCGAGGCCGACCCCGAGTTCCTCCGCGACCAGGATCAGCTCCCCCATGCCGCCGAGCGGGCCGGGTCCCGAGCAGGCCACGGCGGTGGCGCGGCCGCCGCTGCGGTCGTCACCGGCGTAGGCCACCCCCGTGAAGAGCCAGCCGACCGGCAGCGGCCACGGCATCCACACCGGCACCTGGGTGCGGTGCACCACGACACTGAGGGCCTCGACGCTGGGCGGGATCACGGGCTGCAGCGGATGCACCGCGCCATGGACATCGCACTGCCAGGAATCGGCGAAGAGTCCGGGAGCCCTGACCCGGCCACCACACTTCGGGCAACTGGGTTCGCCCCTCATAGGGCCCCACGGTCCTACCCCCGCACGCCCACGTCAAGGACGATCACCCGTCCGGACGGAACCCGCGCCGGTGCGTCACCGGTCGGCCCGCACGCCCCAAAACTACGTGCGTCTTGCATTAGTTAGCCACGCTAATCTAATATGTGTATACGCCAACCATCTTCCCGCTGATCGGAGAACCCGATGGACCCCTTCGACGCCGGAGCCGGCGGCCTCCTGCGACAGCCCAAGGCCGTCTGGGCGACGGCCGGCGCCTCGGTCGTCGCGTTCATGGGCATCGGCCTCGTCGACCCGATCCTGCCGTCCATCGCCCAGGGTCTGAACGCCACGGCCAGCCAGGTCTCGCTGCTCTTCACCTCGTACTTCCTGATCACCGCCTTCGCGATGCTGGTGACCGGCTTCGTCTCCAGCCGCATCGGCGGCCGCAAGACCCTGCTGCTCGGCCTCGCCTTCGTCGTGGTCTTCGCGGGCCTCGCGGGCACCTCGGGCTCGGTCGCCGAACTCGTCGGCTTCCGGGCCGGCTGGGGTCTGGGCAACGCGCTCTTCGTCTCCACGGCCCTCGCCGTGATCGTCGGCGCGGCGGCCGGCGGCAGCGCCGCCGCGATCCTGCTGTACGAGTCCGCCCTGGGCCTCGGCATGGCGTGCGGCCCGCTGCTGGGCGCCCTGCTCGGCAACGCCAGCTGGCGCTACCCGTTCTTCGGCACCGCGTTCCTGATGGCGGTCGGCTTCCTGTGCATCACGGTGTTCCTCAAGGAGCAGCCGAAGCCGGCCCGCAGGACCTCGCTGCTCGACCCGATCAGGGCACTCGGTCACGGCGGCCTCGCCTCG
Source organism: Streptomyces sp. NPDC104096 (assembly GCF_055584385.1). NCBI lineage: Bacteria > Bacillati > Actinomycetota > Actinomycetes > Kitasatosporales > Streptomycetaceae > Streptomyces > Streptomyces sp. NPDC104096. The sequence continues at coordinate 121,615 of NZ_JBVJMD010000003.1, read as the reverse complement.
GCCGCGGTCTCGGCGTTCTTCTACAACTACACGTTCTTCACCGTGCTGGCCTTCACCCCGTTCGTGCTGAACATGACCCCCTACAGGTCGGGGGCCGTGTTCTTCGCCTGGGGCGTGCTGCTGGCCGTCTTCTCGGTGCTGGTGGCCCCGCGGATGCAGGCGCGGTTCGGCTCACTGAAGGTGCTCGGCGGCTCGCTCCTGCTGCTCGGCGCCGACGTGCTCGTCCTCGGCTACGGCGACCACGCCACGGCCGTCGTCTGCACCGTCCTGTCCGGTGCCTTCATCGGGGTGAACAACACCGTCTACACCGAGCTGGCGCTCGGTGTCTCGGACGCGCCGCGCCCCGTGGCGAGCGCGGGCTACAACTTCGTGCGGTGGTTCGCGGCCGCCGCCGCGCCGTTCTTCGCACCGAAGATCGAGGAGTGGAGCGACGTCCACGTCCCGTTCGTCGTCGCGGCGGTCACGGCCGTCGTCGGCGCGGTGGTGGTCTTCGTACGACGCGACGCGCTCACCCTCCCCCACTCTCGGCTTCGCTCGAGCGGGGGGACCCCCATGGCGGAGCAGTTGGAGACCCGGCACGCGACAGAGGACGGCGTCACCGTCTTCGCGGGCTGAGGGCTTCGAGCAACAGCGGGACGAATCAACCGACGCTTTCCGGGCGGGTGTTGGTGACCTTGCTCACTCCAGCGGGACGGACCTGCGGGACGGATCCCGAAGGTCCGTCCCGTTCGTCAGCCAGCGCTCCTGGAGCGCCTGGGCGCCGTGCACGCGCTTCCAGGCGGCCTCGTTCGGGGTCATGGGAAGCAGCGGCAGGAACCGTACGGGGTCGAGCGGCTCGTCCAGTTCCAGGTCCTCGACCAGCCCGCCCGGCTCGGCGACCAGGACCGAGGTGAACGGGGCGCCCGGCCACAGCGGCTCCCCCACGTCGAGTGAGGCCCCCGGGGTCACGATCAGCCCCTCGACCTGCGGCGAAGCGGCGAGCACGGCGAGGGAGCGCAGCACCTTGTCGGTGTCGGCGACCCCCGCGCGGACGGACAGGACCAGCTCGGCCCGGGGCCCCTTGACCGGGTCGGCGACCATCGCGGTGGGGTCCGCCATGGGCTGCGCGGACATACCGAGCGTGGCGTAGCGGACGACGGCCCCCTCCCTGGAGTCGTCCCGGAACCGCAGCACCTCGATGCGGTCCGTACCGAGGAAGGTGACCGCGGCGCGTGCGTCCGGCTCGCCCAGCGCGGTGCGCAACCGGGCCTCCACCAGTGGAAGAACATCAGCCATGCGGTGAGCATAGAACTCGTCAGCACAGGGCAAAGCAGCGACTTGACACTTCAGTCGGCTGATACTCTTGCCCGGTGGTTCGGGGCAGCGCGCTGAAGCGTCGCGATCAGGCCCTGACGCCGATGGGACTCCCTTACGAGGGACCGGCCGGAGGAGGTGGGGCTGCAATGGACCGAAGTCGACCTGGCAGTACCACCCGCTCTTCCGGCCGCTGATGTAGCTGCTCTGGCTCTGGCTGGCTGCCACCTCTCGCATCCGTACCGCTACGGAAGAGCACTTCGTTTCGTCTTGCCTGATCTGTCTGATCTGAATCAGCAGCGAAGCTCGCCACCGCAACGGTGCGGTGCTCCCCGCTTTGTGGACGTGCCAAACATCCTTCCCCTGCCCCAGGGCGGGGAGACGCCTACAGGACGTCCCCATTCCGGGCAGTTCCACCCGTGCCCCGGCGGCCTTTCGTTGCTCGTTGCGAAGGAGCCTGCCCATGTCGATGATCCGCGAACTGCGCGCCGCGGTCCGACCGTCCCGCGTCTCGCTGCGCAAGGACGGTCTGCACAAGGACGGTCCGCGACTGGACGGCGGTGCCTACGACACCACCCGCGACCCCTCGACGCCGTCCGCCGTGGTCGACTGCGCCGTCTACCGCGACGGGGCCCGCGTCGCCACCGCGAAGCCGCTGACCCCGCACGAGGCGATGCGCCTGGTGCGTCGCGACGGCGGCTTCGTGTGGATCGGTCTGCACGAGCCGACCGAATCCGAATTCGCCGGTATCGCGGGCGAGTTCGGGCTGCACCCGCTGGCCGTGGAGGACGCCGTGCAGGCGCACCAGCGACCGAAGCTGGAGCGCTACGACGACTCGCTGTTCACCGTGTTCAAGACCATCCACTACGTCGAGCACGACCGGCTCACCGCCAACAGCGAGGTCGTCCAGACCGGCGAGGTCATGTGCTTCACCGGCCGGGACTTCTTCATCACCGTCCGGCACGGCGGCCAGGGCTCGCTGCGCGCGCTGCGCCACCGGCTCCAGGACGACCCGGAGTTGCTCGCGAAGGGCCCGTCGGCCGTGCTGCACGCCATCGCCGACCACGTCGTCGACGGCTACATCGCGGTCGCCGACTCCGTGCAGGACGACATCGACGAGGTGGAGACCGAGGTGTTCTCGCCGGGCCGCAAGGGCAGCCCGCGCGGCACGGACGCGAGCCGGATCTACCAACTCAAGCGTGAGGTGCTGGAGTTCAAGCGCGCCGTGTCGCCGCTGCTGCGGCCCATGCTGCTGCTGAGCGAGCGGCCGATGCGGCTGGTCGACCCGGACATCCAGAAGTACTTCCGGGACGTCGCCGACCACCTCGCCCGGGTCCAGGAGCAGGTCGTCGGCTTCGACGAACTGCTCAACTCGATCCTCCAGGCCAACCTGGCGCAGGCCTCGGTCGCGCAGAACGAGGACATGCGGAAGATCACCTCCTGGGCCGCGATCATCGCCGTACCGACGATGGTGTGCGGGGTGTACGGGATGAACTTCGACCACATGCCGGAGCTGCACACGAAGTACGGCTACCCCGTGGTCATGTCGGCGATGGTCGCCCTCTGCGTGGGCATCCACCGCACGCTGAAGCGCAACGGCTGGCTGTGACGGGTCCTGGATAGGCTGGGCCCATGACAAGCGAGTCGCTCGACCAGGCCCTCCTCGACCAGGCCCTCGTCGAGGAAGCCACCAAGAAGTCCGGCCTCATCTGGGTCAGGGGCGCCGGCGCCCCGGCGGCGCGTGCGCTGTGGCACGCGTGGCACGAGGGCGCGGCGCACCTCGTCGGTGACGGGCCCGGGGAACAGCCACTGCCGGGGCTGGCCGAAGGGACCGAGGCCGAGGTCACCGTCCGCAGCAAGGACAAGGGCGGCCGGCTCGTCTCCTGGACGGCCAGGGTCGTCCGGCTCGCGCCCGGTTCCGAGGACTGGGCGGCGGCGGTCGCCGAACTCAAGGGCAAGCGGCTGAACGCGCCCGACGGCGAGGCCATGACGGAGCGCTGGTCCCGCGAGTGCCGGGTGCTGCGGCTGGAGCCCACGGGGGCGACGGCGCCGCTTCCCGAGGGTTCGCTGGCCCAGGCCCCGGTGCCCTCTCCGGCGACCACCCGGCAGCCCGTTCCGGCGGGGCTGCCGCGACTGCTGCTGAAGAAGCGCGGACGCCGCCACCCCTGACACCGAGGGCAGCCGCCACGACGCGGGCCACCCCCACGACCTGACCGGCCGCCACGACCGGGGCAGCCGCTACGACGTGGGCAACTGCTTTCCGTAGTCCACCGTGTCGCCCTTCGCGGGTTCCTTCACCGCGAAGTCCTTGCCCCAGTCGGAGAAGGTGAGCGTTCCCGCGCCGCCCGCGCGCTCCAGGCGCAGCGGGTACGGCTTGCCCTCCAGGGAGACGTCCAGCGTGCCGCCGGACCCCTTGTCGCCGGTGATACGGATCGTGCGCACGCCCGACTGCTCGTGGTGGCCGTCCGTGCCGAGCGCGCCGTGCAGGGACAGCAGGCCGTCGAGCAGGACGTCCTTGTCGGTGAAGCCGCTGAACCGCTGGTAGGCGGGGTCGTCCTTGGGCACCTTCACGTACTTGCCGTCGAGCTTGTCGGCGGCCGCCGTGTCCGTGCCGCCGCCGGCCTTGCCGTCCTCATGGCTCCAGAACTCCGCGTTCGCCTTGAGGTAGAGCTGGTCGTCGATCCGCAGCAGATGGAAGGTCGCCCCCTGCGAGGTGACCGAGCCGGTCCCGCCGTCGGGCTTCAGGCGCATGTCGAGCGTGTAGGTGCTCCCCCCGGCGACCACGGTCCCCGACAGCCGCACCGCGTCCACGGACTCGGCCGCCGTCCTGGTCCTGCTCTCGATCTGCCCGGCGGACAGCTTGCCCACCCCGTTCGTGCCCGCGTCCGGGTCCGAACTGCACCCGGTCAGTCCCGTGCCGGTCACGACCAGGGCACACAGCGCGCTCACCAGCGCGGCCCGACGGCCACGGCCCTGGGCAATCGCAGTCACAGACGGGGCTGCCTCTCTCACGGGTCCTCGACGCCGTACGGCAGCGTACCGGGGCCGTACGGGACCGGTGGAGCCAGTCCGTCCGGACCGCTCACCAGGGCGTGGCCGATCGGTACGGGCTAGCCTGAACCCCACCCGAGCGGGCAATTCTGGACAGACGGAAAGAGACGGTGAGTGATGGCAGCCGGCTCCCCCCGGATCTTCGTCTCGCACCTCGCCGGCGTTCCCGTCTTCGACCCGAACGGCGACCAGGTGGGACGCGTGCGCGACCTGGTCGTCATACTGCGCGTCGGACGACGGCCCCCGCGCCTGCTCGGACTGGTCGTGGAACTGTCCACCCGCCGCCGCATCTTCCTGCCCATGACCCGGGTGACCGGCATCGAGTCCGGCCAGGTCATCACCACCGGCGTGCTCAACGTCCGCCGCTTCGAACAGCGCCCCACCGAGCGGCTCGTCTTCGGCGAGCTCCTCGACCGCCGCGTCACGCTGACCGAGACCGACGAAGAGGTCACCGTGCTCGACCTGTCGGTACGACAGCTGCCCGCCCGCCGCGACTGGGAGGTCGACCGGATCTTCGTGCGCAAGGGGCGCAAGAGCAGCGCCTTCCGGCGCGACCGGGGCGAGACGCTGACCGTCGAGTGGTCCGCCGTCACCGGCTTCTCCCTGGAGGAGCACGGACAGGGCGCGGAGAGCCTGCTCGCCACCTTCGAGCAGCTGCGCCCCGCCGACCTCGCCAACGTCCTGCACCACCTCTCGGCGAAACGGCGCGCCGAGGTCGCCGCCGCCCTCGACGACGACCGGCTCGCCGACGTCCTGGAGGAGCTCCCGGAGGACGACCAGATCGAGATCCTCGGCAAGCTCAAGGAGGAGCGCGCCGCCGACGTCCTGGAGGCGATGGACCCGGACGACGCGGCCGACCTGCTGTCCGAGCTGCCGGAGCGGGACAAGGAGCGGCTGCTGAGCCTGATGGAGCCCGACGACGCCGCCGACATGCGGCGCCTGATGTCGTACGAGGAGCACACCGCGGGCGGTCTGATGACCACCGAGCCGATCGTGCTGCGGCCGGACGCCACGGTCGCCGACGCCCTCGCCCGGGTCCGCAACTCCGACCTCTCCCCCGCGCTGGCCGCCCAGGTCTACGTCTGCCGGCCGCCCGACGACACACCCACCGGCAAGTACCTCGGCACGGTCCACTTCCAGCGGCTGCTGCGGGACCCCCCGTACACCCTGGTCAGCGCGATCATCGACGACGATCTGCGCCCCCTCGAACCGGACGCCGAGCTGCCGGTCGTCGCCGGGTTCTTCGCGACGTACGACATGGTCGCGGCGCCGGTCGTCGACGAGGCCGGCTCGCTGCTGGGCGCGGTGACCGTGGACGACGTGCTGGACCACATGCTGCCGGAGGACTGGCGGGAGACGGAGTTCCACCTCGACGAGGAAGCGGACGAGGAAGCGGCCGGTCATGGCACCTGAGCGCGAGCGCGACCCCGCCCGCGAGCGGACGCCCGTGGGCGCCACCGCCGCCACCCGGCCGCGCGCCCGGCTGGACCAGCCGCGCCCGCCCCGGCGCCGGATCCTGCCCGAGTACGACCCGGAGGCCTTCGGGCGGCTGTCGGAGCGGATCGCGCGGTTCCTGGGCACGGGCAGGTTCATCGTCTGGATGACGGTCGTCATCATCCTGTGGGTGGTGTGGAACGTCTCGGCGCCGGACCATCTGCGCTTCGACAGGTACCCGTTCATCTTCCTGACCCTGATGCTGTCCCTCCAGGCCTCCTACGCGGCCCCGCTGATCCTGCTCGCGCAGAACCGGCAGGCCGACCGCGACCGGGTCAACCTGGAGCAGGACCGCAAGCAGAACGAGAGGTCGATCGCCGACACCGAGTACCTGACCCGGGAGATCGCCGCCCTGCGCATCGGTCTGGGCGAGGTGGCCACCCGTGACTGGATCCGCTCCGAGTTGCAGGACGTGACGAAGGAGCTGGAGGAGCGGCGCACGAACGGACACCGCACATTCCCGGCAGAACGGTCGGATCGGCCGCCCGTACGTGACATAGACGACCGTTGACGGGCTTCCCGGGGCCCCGGCCCGGCGCCGTACCATCGTCCTTATGGCTACGGAAGACGCGGTGCGCGAGGCACTGGCGACGGTGAACGACCCCGAGATCAACCGCCCCATCACCGAACTGGGGATGGTCAAATCGGTGGAGATCGGCGCGGACGGAGCGGTCGCGGTCACCGTGTACCTGACAGTCTCCGGCTGCCCGATGCGCGACACGATCACGCAGCGCGTGACGGAGGCGGTCTCCCGGATCGAGGGCGTCACGCGCGTCGACGTCACCCTCGACGTGATGAGCGACGAGCAGCGCAAGGAGCTGGCGACCGCCCTGCGCGGCGGCCAGACCGAGCGCGAGGTGCCCTTCGCCAAGCCCGGGAGCCTGACCCGGGTGTACGCGGTGGCGTCCGGCAAGGGCGGCGTCGGCAAGTCGTCGGTGACGGTGAACCTGGCGGCCGCGATGGCCGCCGACGGCCTCAAGGTGGGCGTGGTCGACGCCGACATCTACGGCCACTCGGTACCGCGGATGCTGGGCGCCGACGGCCGCCCCACCCAGGTCGAGAACATGATCATGCCGCCGTCGGCGAACGGCGTGAAGGTCATCTCGATCGGCATGTTCACCCCGGGCAACGCCCCGGTCGTCTGGCGTGGCCCGATGCTGCACCGCGCGCTCCAGCAGTTCCTGGCGGACGTCTACTGGGGCGACCTGGACGTGCTGCTGCTCGACCTGCCGCCGGGCACGGGCGACATCGCCATCTCGGTGGCGCAGCTCGTCCCGAACGCGGAGATCCTGGTCGTCACCACGCCCCAGCAGGCGGCCGCGGAGGTCGCCGAGCGCGCGGGCTCCATCGCCGTGCAGACCCACCAGAAGATCGTCGGCGTGGTCGAGAACATGTCCGGCCTGCCGTGTCCGCACTGCGGCGAGATGGTCGACGTCTTCGGCACCGGAGGCGGCCAGACGGTGGCCGACGGCCTCACCCGTACGACCGGCGCGACCGTCCCGGTCCTCGGCAACATCCCGATCGACGTCCGGCTGCGCGAGGGCGGCGACGAGGGCAAGCCGGTGGTCCTCACCGACCCCGACTCCCCGGCCGGCTCGGCCCTGCGGGCGATCGCGGGCAAGCTGGGCGGACGTCAGCGCGGCCTGTCCGGGCTGTCCCTGGGCATCACGCCGAGGAACAAGTTCTAGAGCCGGTACGGCAAGGGGGGCTGTCCCGCTCGGGACAGCCCCCCTTTGCCGTGCCGCCGTGCCTCGGCTAGGCGTACGTCGTGATGTCCTTGATCATGGCGAAGCCCAGACCGTACGCGCTCATGCCCCTGCCGTACGCCCCCACGTGGACGCCCGTCTCGGTCGAGCCGGCCAGGACCCAGCCGAACTCGGACTCCCGGTAGTGGAACGGCGTCGGCACACCGTCGACCGGCAGGGACAGCGTCGACCAGTCCGGTCCGGAGAGGTCGTCGGCCAGCACCCAGGCCGTCTCGGTCTGCTGGTCCAGCCAGGAGTCGCGCAGGCTGTGGTCCATCTGGCCGGGCCAGGTGAAGGACAGCAGCCCGACGCCCGCGAGCCAGGCCGCCGAGGACACCGAGGTGGCCTCCAGCACGCCGGTGCCGTCCGGGCTGTGCCGCACCGGGTTGGCGGCGACGGTGACCACGACCGCGAAGCGCTCCCGGTCCTCGGTCGACTCGTGGCGGACGGACGGCTCCTCACCGTGTCCGATCGACCCGTGCTCGACGGCGCCGTCGGCCGCCGCACCGACCTGCATCAGCCAGCGCGGCCCGGTGAAGGCCTCGTCGAGGCCGTACCAGGGAAAGGTCGCCGGCAGGTAGCCGTCGACCGTGCGCCAGGCGGCGGGGGACTGCTGTCCACCCTCCGTGGCCGGTGCCTGCGCGACCGCTCCACTTGTCGTCTCCATGTGCCCGGACGCCTCCTCGCTCTCGTCGGATCCGGGCGGCCCGCCCCCCTACGGGCGTACTCGTCCGGTCCGCGCAACAACTCGGCAGCATATCCACCTCGCCGCGGGCAGCCGGGAAACCGCCCGGCGCGCGAGGCGCTCCGAGGTCCCGTTCGGGCCGTGCGCGGCCCTGACGGCATATGAAACGCATCACGTACGCCAGGTGGCGTACGTGACGCGTCGAGGGTTCGACGGCCCGGATACGGCGCTCAGGTGGCGTCCGCGTCGAACGGCGGGTGCTCCTCGCGGGCGCCGGGGGCCTCGGGCTTCTTCGTCATGTCGATCCGGCCGCCCGCGGAACCGGCGGACGGGGACGACGAGGACGCCGAGGACGAGCTGTCGGCGCTGTGCACCGCGTCCGTGACCTCGGCCATCTCCTTCTTCAGGTCGAAGCCGTTGCGGATCTCCTTGATCCCCAGCTCGTCGTTGTCCAGCTGCTTGCGGATGAACGTCTTGGGGTTGAGATCCTCGAACTCGAAGTCCTTGAACTCGGGGCCCAGTTCCTGCCGGATGTCCTGCTTGGCGCTCTCCGAGAAGTCACGGATCTTCCGGACCGTGCGCATCACGTCCTGGATGACCTTCGGAAGCTTGTCCGGACCGAAGACGAGCACGGCGAGGACAACGAGCGTGATCAGCTCGAGCGGTCCTATGTCATTGAACACCTGAAGCTCCTTGCGATGTCCTCAGTCCTCGACCCTCTGTGGTCATATGTGGTCGTCCGTGGTCCGAGCCGGGTCCACGGTACCCGCCCCACCTGTCCGACCGGTACCGTCCCGGGGTGTTCGGGTGTGTGTAAACGCCCGGTTTTCGACGGGGTCGCCCGGCCGGACCAGGGCCGGGGCCCCGACCTGTGAGGTTTCTGTCGATCGCGGCCCCGGCCCGGTCGACGGGCGGATCAGTCGCCGCCCGCGGAACCGAGCACGAGCACGACCTTCCGCTTCAGGCCGTCGCGGTCGACGGTCAGCTCCAGCCGGTCGCCCGGCCGGTGGGCGCGGGTCCTGACGATCAGCTCCTCGCCGGAGTGGATGCGCCGACCGTCGACCTCGGTGATGACGTCGCCCGGCCGCAGGCCGGCCCGGGCGCCGGGGCCGCCCGCGGTGACCGGGGAACTGCCGCCGTGGCTCGCGGGGTTGATGCGGGCGCCGTCCCCGTTGTAGTCCATGTCGAGGGCGACGCCTATGACCGGGTGGGTCACCTTGCCGGTGTTGATCAGCTCCTCGGCGACGCGCTTGCCCTGGTTGATGGGTATGGCGAAGCCGAGGCCGATCGAACCGGCCTGACCGGTCCCGGAGTCCGAACCGCCGTCGGCGGACTGGATGGCGGAGTTGATGCCGATGACCCGGGCCCGGGAGTCGAGGAGGGGGCCGCCGGAGTTGCCGGGGTTGATGGGCGCGTCGGTCTGGAGGGCGTCGACGTAGGAGACGTCGCTGCCGTCCGCCTCGCCGCCCGCGGTGATGGGCCGCTCCTTGGCGCTGATGATCCCGGAGGTGACCGTGCCCTCCAGGTCGAAGGGGGCGCCGATGGCGACCACGGGATCGCCGACCCGGACGCCGTCGGAGTTGCCGAGCGGGATGGGCTTGAGGCCGCTGACGCCGGTCACCTTCACCACGGCGAGGTCGTAGCCGCTGTCGTGTCCGACCACCTCGGCACTGGCGGTCTCGCCGCCGTTGAAGACCACGGTTATCCGGCCGTTCTTGCCCGCGGGCGCCACGACGTGGTTGTTGGTGAGGATGTGGCCGCGGGTGTCGAGCACGAAGCCGGTGCCGGTGGCCTGTTCGTCGGTGCCGCTCACATGCAGGGTGACGACGCCGGGCAGGGCCTGCGCGGCGATGCCCGCGACGCTGTCCGGAGCCCGCCCGGACGGCTCCGCACCGGCCTGCGACAGTCTCACGTCCCCCAGCAGTCCCTCGCGCTCCAGATACGCGCCCACGACGCCGCCGACGCCGCCTGCGAGAAGGGCGAGCAGCACGCCACCGACCAGGCCGCGCCGCACCCGCCCGTGCCGGTGCGGCGCGCCCGACACGGCGGCACCGCTCAGCTGGAGGGGAGCCGCGGCGACCGGCTGGGCGGCCGCCCAGGGGTCGTAGCGCTGCCAGGGGTCGGCCGGGGGCCCGGCATCGGGGAAACGGTCCTCCGGGAGGACCTCGACGGGCCCGTGCGCCCCCTGCGGCGGCACCTCGGCGGCCCGGTCCGTGGACGGCCCCGGCGGCACGGGAGCACCCGACGGGTGCGGGCCGACCGGCTGCGGCGGGACGTGCGGCGCGTACGGCGCCTGCGGGTCGAACCGGGCGGCTTGCGGGGCGGGTTGCCCGGGCACGCCGGCGCCGGGTGCGATCCCGCCCGGCGTGCTCCCGCCCGGCGCGGGGACGGTCGGCACAGGGCCGGTCGGCACAGGGCCGGGCGGCGCGGTCCGGGCGGGGACGGTCGGCAGCGGGGCGGGCGGCGGTGTGCCGTGCGCGGCGGCCACCGAGGGGTGCTGGACCGGCGGGGCGGGCGCCCAGGGGCCGGGTTCGCCGTAGGGCGGGGTGCTGTAGGGGTCGGGATCATGCAGCGGCTCGGGCCGGCCGAAGGCCGCGGACTCGGGCGCGGGAACGGACGCGGACTCGGGCGCGGGAACGGACGCGGACTCGGCGGCAGGGGCGGGCTCGGGGGCGGATACGGGTTCGACCCCGGGCAGGGGCTCAGCGGCCGGTCCGTCCCCGGACTCGGCCGCAGCACCCGTCACGGCTCCGGTCCCGCCGGACGGCGTGCCTCCGGCCTCGGTACCGACACCCACCACAGATTCGTTCCTGACGCCGTCCCTGGAGGCCCCGCCGGACGACACGCCCTCAGAAGCGGGCGCGGGCCCGGAGACGGGTCCCGGTGCGGAAGCGGGTGTCGGTGAGGGCTCGGGGGGCGGGGTCGGTGCCGGGCGTTTCAGGACGAAGTCGCCCTCGTGCGGATCGCCGTCGGTGGCGTCGGCGCCGTGCTGCGGCCCCGCCTCCCCCGGCACGGAGCCGTCCTGCGGCCGAGGCCGGCCCCACCACTTCGCCTTCGTGGGCTTCCCCTCGTTCATGTTCTCCCCACAGCCGGCCGCGGCACGGCGCGTCGGCGGCCGCGGCACGTCGAATCCCACCCCGCGCCCGGCTGCGTGCCGTGGGCGCGGCCCACCCTGGATTCAACCAGGTTCGCAGGCCGCCGTGCAGCGGCCGGGGCCTGCGGGACGGCTGGTCAGCGGGTCGACGCGGAGGCGGAAGGGGGCGCGGACGGGGTGGGGGCGGGTGTGGCGAGCAGCCCGGGGGCGGTGACCTCGGGAGCCGAGGACCACGCGGTGAGGGCGATCGGTGTGGCCGCGGTGAGCGGACGTATCAACGGGGACATGGCGGCGACGCCGGCCACCACCGGAGTGGTGAGCGTGTGCACGACGTCCTCGCCCGCGCCGGGCAGCAGCGGCGCCGCCGACCCGGTCGGGGCGAGCGGGGTCTGCCCGGACGCCCCCGTCCGGCCCTGCCCGACGAGCGGTCCGTACCCGCGGCGTCGCTGGCCCTCGGAGATCCCCGTGGCCGACGTGCCGGGGGTGCGGGCCGGAGTGACGTTGCTGCCGCTGCCGGAGCCGCCGCGGGCCTCGGCGGCCGCACCGCCGGGCGCGCCGGTGGTGACCCCGCCGAGCGCCACCGCGGCGAGCGACACCGCACCGGCGGCGACGAACGCGAACCGCAGCCCGCGCGAGGCGGACCGCTCGGCTTCGCCACGGCCCACCGGATGGATGCGGAAGCCGCGGTCGGGGGAGGTGGGCGGCAGCACGGAACCGTGATCGCCGGAGGGGACGAAGTCGAAGTCGAACGGGTCCTCGCGCCGGACGCCGAAGACCCCGGCCCGGCCGGCGAAGCCTCCGGAGGCACGGCCGGCGAAGCCCCCGAAGCCGCCCCCGCCGAGCGGCGGGGAACCGTCGCCCGGGTCGCCGCCGGGAAGTCCCTGGAGCCGGGCCAGGAAGCTCTCGGAGGGGGGCGGCGGGGCCACTTCCGCGAAGACGTTCTTCAGCCGACGCTGGGCGTCGACCTCGGACTTGCACTTCGGGCAGGTCGCCACGTGCGCCAGCACGCGCTCGCGCGCGTCATGACCGAGCTCTCCGTCCACCAGGGCGGAGAGTCGGTCTCCCAGGTGCTGCTCGGCCAGGAGCCGTTCGGTGGGGATGGGTCGTGATCCACTCACGCGGTCGCGCCCCCTCCTCCCAGAGCGGGCACCCGGGCGATGAAGGAACGACGCTCGGCGCGCGCCTGGGGCGAGCGGTGCGCCAGGGCCTTGCGCAGCTGGGAGCGGCCACGGTGGATCCGCGAGCGGACCGTGCCGAGCTTGACGCCGAGGGTCGCGGCGATCTCCTCGTACGACAGTCCTTCGATGTCGCACAGGACGACCGCGGCGCGGAACTCGGGCGCGAGGGTGTCGAGGGCCTGCTGGACGTCCGCGTCGAAGTGCGCGTCGTTGAAGACCTGTTGTGGGGACGGTTCGCGGCTGGGCAGCCGCTCCGCCGCGTCCTCGCCGAGGGCGTCGAAGCGGATGCGCTGCTTGCGGCGGACCATGTCCAGGAAGAGGTTCGTGGTGATGCGGTGCAGCCAGCCCTCGAACGTGCCCGGCGAGTACGTGGACAGCGAGCGGAAGACGCGGACGAAGACCTCCTGGGTGAGGTCCTCGGCGTCGTGCTGGTTGCCGGTGAGGCGGTAGGCGAGCCGGTACACCCGGCCGCTGTGCATGCTGACGATCTCCTCCCAGGTGGGCGGAGTCCATGCCTGCCCGTCCGCGTCGGTGGAGAAAGTCGCGGTCTGGGTCGTGTCAGCGGCATGGCTGGGGTCAGCAGCGGTGTCGTTCACGGATTTCGGCCCGCCCGACGATCCGAGGAAGCGCCTCAGCACTCCCCCCCGATCCACAGGCTCAGCCGCACCTCCCCTGTCGGCTCTGGTGGTGTCCAGTGGAGCCCCTACCATAGCCACCTCGCCCGTTAGCTCCGGATAAGCGGTTTTACAAGAATTTGATCTGGGCTGCCACGGCTCATGCGGCTGCGTCAGCACTTGCCCTTCGACCTGCTTCTCGCGCGGTCCCTCGTCGTGATCCAACCGTGTCCCCCCGCCCGTCTGCGCCACCTCTATAAACGCCCGGTCCCATCTGCGGGTTCCCGGCGGCAACGGATACAGTCACGCCCAGGCAACCATGGGACAGGAGAGGGTCATCACCGGCAACCGGCAGACGAGCTGGGCGTTCGCCGACGCCTATGTCGCCGAGGACGAAGCGCTGCGCTGGGCCCGTGACCGGGCCCGCGAGGCGGGGCTGCGCTCGGTGTCGCCCGGCACGGGCGCCGCGCTGCGGTTGCTGGCGGCCTCGGTGGACGCGAAGGCGGTCGCGGAGATCGGCACCGGGACGGGGGTGTCGGGCATCCACCTGCTGCACGGAATGCGGCCGGACGGCGTGCTGACCACCGTGGATCCCGAACCGGAGCACCAGCAGTTCGCCCGGCACGCCTTCCGCGCGTCGGGCTTCGCCAGCAACCGGGCCCGTTTCATCCCCGGCCGCGCGCTGGACGTCCTGCCCCGGCTGGCGGACGCCGGCTACGACCTCGTCTTCTGCGACGGCGACCGGCTGGAGTTCCTCGACTACCTAGCTGAATCGTTGCGCCTGTTGCGTTCCGGGGGGCTGGTCGTCTTCGAGGGCGTGTTCGCCAACGGTCGCACGGTCGACTCCGGGCCGCAGCCCACGGAGGTCATACGGATCCGGGAACTGCTGCGCGGAGTGCGCGAGATCCCGGAACTGGTGCCGTCGCTGCTCCCGGTGGGCGACGGTCTGCTGTGCGCGGTCAAGCGCTGACGCGCGCGCCCGCCCCCACCGCACGCCCGCGGCACCCGCCGACTACGCACGGGCCGACCACGCACGGGCCGACGGCCCACCCGCCGACCGTGGACCCGCCGACGACGGACCCGCCGACAACGCAGCCGCCCCGGCACCACAGGGGCGCCGGGGCGGCTGAAAGAGTACGGTCGCTTTCGCGCTCAGCCGACGACCTTCTTGAGGGCGTCGCCCAGCGCGTCGGCTTCGTCAGGGGTCAGCTCGACGACGAGTCGACCGCCGCCTTCGAGCGGAACGCGCATGACGATGCCCCGCCCCTCCTTGGTCACCTCGAGCGGGCCATCACCCGTTCGCGGCTTCATGGCCGCCATGCTCGTTCCCCTTCCTGAAACCAGCTCATCGTCAAAGCCGACGGCCCCTGGGAGGGCACGCGCAATCCTCAGCGTGGGACGCACGACACCGGCATCGAACACATTGCTTCCAGGCCATTATCCCGCATCTCAGGACCCGATGACCAACATCAGTCGGCATCGCTTGGGCAACGCGCGCGAGCAAAACCACCCAATTCGGCGATGTGACTGCGATACTGCTCCGCCGCACGGACGCCGCGCGGCCGGAAACCTGTCGGAATTTCTTTGACGCAGGTCACACGGACGCTCCGGCGCACGGCCGGTGATCTCCGCCATGCTGTCCTTCGGACAGCTGACGTACCGGCCGGTACGTCCTCACAGCGACACATCCGGAGGGGTTCCGCCATGGCCGACACCGTGCTCTACGAGGTGAGCGACGGGCTCGCGACGATCACCCTGAACCGCCCCGAGGCGATGAACGCGCTGAACATCGAGGCCAAGGTCGCCCTCCGCGACGCGGTCGAGGCGGCGGCCGCGGACGGCGCCGTACGGGCCGTACTGCTGACCGCGGCCGGCGACCGGGCCTTCTGCGTGGGCCAGGACCTCAAGGAGCACATCGGGCTGCTGATCGCCGACCGGGAGACCGGCTCGGACCGCACGATGAGCACGGTCAGGGAGCACTACAACCCGATCGTGCGGGCGCTGGCCGCGGCGCCGAAGCCGGTGGTCGCCGCGGTGAACGGGGTCGCGGCCGGGGCCGGGTTCGGCTTCGCGCTGGCCGCGGACTACCGGGTCGTGGCGGACACGGCCGCGTTCAACACCTCGTTCGCGGGCGTCGCCCTGACCGCGGACTCGGGCATCTCGTGGACCCTGCCGCGGGTGGTCGGGCCGGGCCGCGCCGCCGACCTGCTGCTCTTCCCGCGCGGCATCAAGGCGCAGGAGGCGTACGAGCTGGGGATCGCGAACCGGGTCGTGCCGGCGGCCGAACTGCGCGCCGAGGCCGAGAAGGTGGCGCGGGCGCTGGCCGAGGGGCCGACGGTGGCCTACGCGGCGCTCAAGGAGGCCGTCGCCTACGGGCTGACGCACTCGCTGGACGAGACCCTGGAGAAGGAGGACGAACTCCAGACGCGGGCCGGGTCCTCGGAGGACCACGCGATCGCGGTCCGCGCGTTCGTCGACAAGGAGAAGCCGAAGTACCTGGGCCGCTGAGCCCGCCCGGTTCCGGGCCCGCCCGGTTCCGGGCCCGCCCGGCCCGGGCCGGTCAGGCAGCGGAAGGCGGGCGCGCCCGGTCACGGCGGGGCGGGCATGGCCAGCCTCGGCGGGCGGGCGTGGTCAGCCTCGGCGGGCGGGCGCGCTCAGCCTCGGCGGGCGGCGCAGTCCGCCAGGTGGTCGTCGACCAGTCCGCACGCCTGCATGAGCGCGTACGCCGTCGTCGGCCCGACGAAGCGCAGCCCGCGCTTCTTCAGGGCCTTCGACAGGGCCGTGGACTCCGGGGTGACCGCCGGGACGTCCGCGAGGCCCTTCGGGGCCGGGCGGGCGGACGGGTCGGGGGCGTGCGACCAGATCAGCTCGTCCAGCTCGCCGGGGGCCCAGTCGGCCAGGACGCGCGCGTTGGCGATCGTGGCGTCGACCTTGGCGCGGTTGCGGATGATGCCGGTGTCGGCGAGGAGGCGTTCGCGGTCGGTGTCGGTGAAGCCCGCGACCTTGGCGATCACGAACCCGTCGAAGGCGGCCCGGAACCCCGGGCGGCGGCGCAGGATGGTGATCCAGGACAGGCCGGACTGGAAGGCCTCCAGGCTGATCCGTTCGAAGAGCTCGTCGTCGCCGTGGACCGGGCGGCCCCACTCCTCGTCGTGGTAGGCCACGTAGTCGGGGGTGGACAGGGCCCAGGGGCAGCGCAGCAGGCCGTCCGGGCCCGCGACCGCGTCGCTCACCGGTGGTCCTCCTCGGGCTTGTCCATGGAGACGCGGGGGCCGGCCTGGGCGCCCGCCAGCGCGGACTCCAGGTCGGCGATCCGCGCGTCCCGCTCGGCGAGTTCGGCACCGAGGCGGTTGAGGACGTCGTCCACGTCGGCCATGCGGTAGCCGCGGGCGGCCAGCGGGAAGCGCAGGCTGTCGATGTCGGCCCGGTCGACCGGGCGCTGCGGGGGCAGCGGGTCGTGCAGCCGCTCGGGCGCGGCCTCGGGCAGCGGGCCGGTGCCCTCGCCGCCGCCCACCACGGCCAGGGTCACCGCGGCGACCACCACGGCCAGCGCGACCACCAGGAACAAGAACATAACCATCGCTGGGTCCCCATGCTCGGTGTGCTCGGTGTCGAAAGTGTCAGGGTCCGATCGTGCCATGCGAATCTGACGGTTAGGGTCGCAGGCGGCCGAAGACCAGGACGTACTAGGAGAGGTCACAGGGGATGCTCAGGCTGGGCAGGCGTGAATTCGACGCGCACGAGCCGGTGATCATGGCGATCGTGAACCGGACCCCGGACTCCTTCTACGACCAGGGGGCGACCTTCCGGGACGAACCCGCCCTCGCGCGCGTGGAGCAGGCCGTGGCGGACGGCGCGGCGATCATCGACATCGGCGGGGTGAAGGCCGGGCCGGGCGAGGAGGTGACGGCCGAGGAGGAGGCGCGGCGGACCGTCGGCTTCGTGGCCGAGGTGCGGCGCCGCTTCCCGGACGTCGTGATCAGCGTGGACACCTGGCGGGCCGAGGTCGGGGAGGCGGTCTGCGAGGCGGGCGCGGATCTGCTGAACGACGCGTGGGGCGGGGTGGACCCGGGGCTCGCGGAGGTCGCCGCGCGGTACGGGGCGGGGCTGGTGTGCACGCACGCGGGCGGCGCGCAGCCGCGGACCCGGCCGCACCGGGTGACGTACGACGACGTCATGGCCGACATCCTGCGGGTGACGGTGGGGCTGGCCGAGCGGGCGGTGGCGCTGGGGGTGCCGCGCGAGTCCGTACTGATCGATCCGGGGCACGACTTCGGGAAGAACACCCGGCACAGTCTCGAGGCGACCCGGCGGCTCGGGGAGATGGTCTCGACGGGGTGGCCGGTGCTGGTGTCGCTGTCCAACAAGGACTTCGTCGGGGAGACGCTGGACAAGCCCGTGAAGGAGCGGGTGCTGGGCACGCTGGCGACGACGGCCGTGTCGGCGTGGCTGGGCGCGCAGGTGTACCGGGTGCACGAGGTGGCGGAGACCCGGCAGGTGCTGGACATGGTGGCGTCGATCGCGGGCCTGCGGGAGCCGGCGGTGGCCCGGCGCGGCCTGGCCTGACCGGCCCCGGGCCACGCCCGGTGGACGGGCGGACCCCTTGCGGACGGTCGGACCCCGACGGACGGTCCGGCCGACGGGCGGCCTCGGCGAACGGTCGGGCCCCGGCGGTCGGACGGACCGACCGCCGGGCCGTCGGACGCGGGTCCGGTCTCAGTGCCGTCCCGCCTCCTTGGAGACCAGCGCGACCGCCTCGTCCACGTCGTCCGTGACGTGGAAGAGGTTGAGGTCCTGCTCGGACGCCTTGCCCTGGGCGATCAGGGTGTGCTTGAGCCAGTCGACCAGGCCGCCCCAGTAGGTGCTGCCGAACAGGACGATGGGGAAGCGGGTGACCTTCTGGGTCTGGACGAGGGTCAGGGCCTCGAAGAGCTCGTCCAGGGTGCCGAGGCCGCCGGGCAGGACGACGAAGCCCTGCGCGTACTTCACGAACATCATCTTGCGGACGAAGAAGTAACGGAAGTTCAGTCCGATGTCGACGTAGGGGTTGAGCCCCTCCTCGAACGGCAGCTCGATGCCGAGGCCGACCGAGACACCGCCCGCCTCGGACGCGCCCTTGTTCGCCGCCTCCATGGCTCCGGGGCCGCCACCGGTGATGACCGCGAAGCCCGCCTCCACCAGGCCGCGGCCCAGCCGGACGCCCGCGTCGTACTCCAGGCTGTTCCTCGGTGTGCGGGCCGAGCCGAACACGCTGATCGCGGGCGGGAGTTCGGCGAGCGTGCCGAAGCCCTCGATGAACTCCGACTGGATGCGCAGCACCCGCCAGGGGTCGGTGTGGACCCAGTCCGACGGGCCGCCCGCGTCGAGGAGCCGCTGGTCGGTCGTGCTCGCGTACACCTGGTTCCGCCTTCGGAGGACGGGTCCCAGGCGCTGTTCCTCCGGTGGCTGCTTCTTGCCCTCGGGGTTCCCGGTAGCCATGTGCGCTCCCTCCGCGGTCGGGACGTCCCCCGCTCCGGCACGACCGGAGACGGGGGACGAGTCTTTCCACCTCAGCCTAGATCTACGCGGGTTACGTACGGGGGACGTCGGCATGTCCTGCGTGGAGCGGGCGGCCCCTCAGTCCGTCAGCCAGGCGCGCAGCCGCTCCTCGCCCGCCAGGATCTTGTCGGTCTCCACCCGTTCGTCCCGCTTGTGTGCCAAGTGCGGGTTTCCGGGGCCGTAGTTCACCGCCGGGACGCCGAGCGCCGAGAAGCGGGAGACGTCCGTCCAGCCGAACTTGGGCTGCGGGGTGCCGCCCACCGCCTCGATGAAGGCCGCCGCGGCCGGGTGGGACAGACCGGGCAGCGCGGCGCCGCTGTGGTCGTCGATCACGAACTCCTCCACCCCGCAGTCCGCGAACACCTCGCGGACATGGGCGACGGCCTCCTCCTCGCTGCGGTCGGGCGCGTAGCGGAAGTTGACCGTGACGACGCACTCGTCCGGGATGACGTTCCCGGCCACTCCGCCGGAGACGCCCACCGCGTTCAGGCCCTCGCGGTACTCCAGGCCGTCGATCACCGGCCGGCGCGGCTCGTAGGAGGCGAGGCGGGCGAGGATCGGGGCGGCCGCGTGGATCGCGTTGGACCCCATCCAGCCGCGTGCCGAGTGGGCGCGCTCGCCCGTCGTCCTCAGCAGGACCCGCAGGGTGCCCTGGCAGCCGCCCTCCACCTGGCCGTCGGACGGTTCCAGGAGCACCGCGAAGTCGCCCTCCAGCCACTGCGGACGGTTCTCCGCGATGTGCTTGAGGCCGTTGAGCTCGGCGGCGACCTCCTCGTTGTCGTAGAAGACGAAGGTCAGGTCGCGGTTCGGGGACGGGACCGTGGCGGCGATGCGCAGCTGGACCGCCACTCCGGACTTCATGTCGCAGGTGCCGCACCCCCACAGCACGCCGTCCTCGTCGAGGCGGGAGGGGACGTTCCCGGCGATCGGCACCGTGTCGATGTGGCCCGCCAGCACGACCCGCTCCGGACGCCCCAGGAAGGTACGGGCGATCACGTTGTTGCCGTAGCGCTCCACCGTCAGGTGCGGCAGGGTGCGCAGCGTGGTCTCGATCGCGTCCGCGAGGGGCTTCTCGGTGCCGCTCTCGGACCGGAAGTCGACGAGCTGCGCGGTGAGCCGGGCGGCGTCCGACGTGAGGTCAAGTGGGGTATCGGCCATGGCGCCGACCCTAGCGCGCCGGGCCCTCGGCCCACTGTCCACACCCGGCGCGGCGGCCACGGGGGCCTCCGCTACCTTGTACGAGTGCCAGAGCCGTCCCCCACCTCCCCCAAGCGCCGCGGCCGCCTCCTCCGTTTCGGAGCGGCCGTCGTGGTCCTGTGCGCGGTCGCCGGTTATCTCGCGGTCCAGTACCTCACCGGCGGCGCCGGCGGCCCCGGCTGCCGGGTCGTCTCGGGCCAGGGCGACGCCGCGGTCTACGAGTTCACCCCCGAGCAGGCGGTCAACGCGGCGACGATCTCGGCTGTCGGCACCGACCGCGGGCTGCCCGAGCGGGCCGTGACCATCGCGCTCGCGACCGCGCTCCAGGAGTCGGGACTGCGCAATATCGAACACGGCGACCGCGATTCGCTGGGCCTGTTCCAGCAGCGGCCGTCGCAGGGGTGGGGCACCGAGCAGCAGATCATGGACCCGACGTACGCGGCGGGCGTCTTCTACGAGCACCTGGTCAAGGTCTCCGACTACACGGAGCTCCCGCTCACGGTGGCCGCGCAGCGGGTGCAGCGCAGCGGCTACCCGGAGGCGTACGCCAAGCACGAGTCGGACGCCGCGCTGCTCGCCGCCGCCCTCACCGGGCGCGCGGCGGCCACCCTGACCTGTGACGGCCGTCAGACGGCCGAGACCGCCGCCGCGGCCGCGGGGCCGAGCGCGGTCCGCACGGCGCTGGTACGGGACTTCGGGCGCGAGGCCTTGCAGGAGGCCGGTGCGGAGGTGGACGGCAAGAGCGGCGGCGACAAGGCCGCGTCGGTGCCCGTGCCCGAGGTGAGCGCCGCGTCCGACGGGCGGACCGTGACGGTGCCCGTGCCGAGCGGGACGGGCGACCCGGCGGGGCGCAACGCCGACGAGCGCGGCTGGCAGATCGCGCACTGGGCGGTGGCCAACGCCTCCGCGCTGCACATCTCGCGCATCTCCTACGCCGGTCGGGAGTGGACCGCCGGGACGACCGACAGCCGGTGGCGCACGGCCAGGACGGCGGACTCGGGCACGACGGAGCAGTCGGAGCAGGCGGAGCAGGCGGCCGGGGACTCGATCCGGATCGTCACCGCACCCCGCTAGCGGGCGGCCGGGGCATCGCGCAGCAGTACGGGGCTTCACCCGCGCGGGTTGCGTGGGGCGGCCGGGGACGGACGGGTTCACGGGCCCGCACGTCGGCCCGTCCCGATACCCGGAATCCCTTGCGGCCCAAGGGCCTTGCGGTTCCGCCGAGTTGCGGGCCGTGCGATCTTTGCCCGATTTTATCCGTACCTGATAATGCGATGCATTGCGAATTCTTTGCGCGAGGCGTCCGCAACCTTCGCGGGCTTCGAGCGGTAGTCAGGGGGACCGAGCCCGGACGATCAATCCCGATCGAGCAACGGGTCCGGCCGGACACCTCCCTGTTCTCTCCCTCGAAGGAGCATCATGTCCCTGCCTCTGACCCGCCGGATCGCCCGTGTCGCGCTGCTGGTCGCAGCGGGAGCGGCTGCCGGGGTCGGCGCGGCCGGCTCCGCGAGTGCGGCCGCCGAGCTGCCGGCCACCCCGAACCTGGGCGGGCTGACCTCCCTGGACGGCGCGAACGTCGGCACCACGATCGACGGCGCGGCGCGCAACGTCGCCGCACTCACGAACGAGACCGGTGGCAAGGCGGCCAAGAAGGCGACGCCGGCCGCGGGCAAGACCGGCGGCAAGGCCGCCAAGAAGGCGACGCCCGCGGCACGCAAGGGCGCGGGATCCGGCGGGGGCGTCCTCGGGCAGGCGGCGTCGGCGGCCACGAAGGGCGGGCTGCCGACGGACTCCCTCACCAAGGGCGGGCTGCCGACGCAGACGCTGCCGCTGAAGGGGCTGCCGCTGGGCGGCTGAGCCGGGAACGCACGGCGACGGGGTCCGGGGGAAACCCGGACCCCGTCGCCGTGTCATGTCTGCGTGCCGTGCGGTGCCACGGGCCCCGGACAGCGACCGGGACCCGGCTCCGGGCCCGGCGGCGTCAGCGCGCCAGGCGCTCCACCGCGGCCCGTACCCGCTCGTCCGTCGCCGTGAGCGCCACCCGGACGAACTGCTCGCCCGCGGTGCCGTAGAAGTCCCCGGGGGCGACCAGGACGCCGAGGTCGGCCAGCCGGGACACGGTGGTCCAGCAGGACTCGTCCCGGGTGGCCCACAGGTAGAGGCTGGCCTCGCTGTGCTCGATCCGGAAGCCGTTGCCCAGCAGCGCGTCACGCAGCAGCGTGCGCCGCGACGCGTACCGCTCGCGCTGCTCACGGACGTGGACGTCGTCGCCGAGCGCCGCCACCACGGCCGCCTGCGTCGGGGCCGACGTCATCATGCCGCCGTGCTTGCGGATCTCCAGCAGCGGGCCGAGGACGGCCGGGTCGCCGGCCAGGAAGGCCGCGCGGTAACCGGCCAGGTTGGACCGCTTGGACAGCGAGTGGACCGAGACGATGCCCTCGTACGAGCCGCCGTTGACGTCCGGGTGCAGGACCGAGACCGGCTCGGCCTCCCAGCCCAGCTCGATGTAGCACTCGTCGGAGAAGACGAGGACGCCGTGCTCGCGGGCCCAGGCGACGATCCGGGTCAGCTCCGCCTTGTCCAGCACCCGGCCGGTCGGGTTGGACGGCGAGTTCAGCCAGAGCAGCTTCAGCCCGGCCGGGTCCAGGTCGGTCGGGTCGTCGTAGACCTCGTGGTCCGCACGGGCCAGACGGGCGCCGACCTCGTAGGTCGGGTAGGCCAGGCGCGGGTACGCCACCCGGTCGCCGGGGCCCAGGCCGAGCTGGGTGGGGAGCCAGGCGACCAGTTCCTTGGAGCCGACGATCGGCAGGACGTGCCGGTGGGTGACCCCACGGGCGCCCAGACGGCGCTCCAGCCAGCCCGTGAGCGCGTCCCGCAGCTCGGGGGTGCCCCAGACCGTCGGATAGCCCGGCGAGTCCGCGGCGGCGACCAGTGCCTTCTGGATCAGCTCGGGGACCGGGTCGACCGGGGTGCCGACGGACAGGTCGACGATGCCGTCCGGATGCGCGGCGGCCGTCTTCTTGTACGGCTCCAGCTTGTCCCAGGGGAAGGTGGGCAGCCGGTCGGAGACTGAGGACACGGGAATCTCGCTCACTTTCTCGAACGCACGGCCCCCGCGAACGGCAGACGCCTCGGCCCCGTACGGCGTGATCGGGCGGCGATCAGGCCGTACGGAACCGAGGCGGCACGGTGTTGCGGGCCGCTTGCGGTGTTACTCGGCCTGCGGCGGCAGCGCGGCGACGAAGGGGTGGTCGCGCTCGATCAGGCCCAGCTTGCTGGCGCCGCCGGGAGAGCCGAGCTCGTCGAAGAACTCGACGTTCGCCTTGTAGTAGTCCTTCCACTCCTCCGGAGTGTCGTCCTCGTAGAAGATCGCCTCGACCGGGCAGACCGGCTCACAGGCACCACAGTCGACGCATTCGTCCGGGTGGATGTACAAGGACCGCTGGCCCTCGTAGATGCAGTCGACCGGGCACTCCTCGATGCACGCCTTGTCCTTCACGTCGACACAAGGCTGCGCGATGACGTAGGTCACGCTGTCGTTCCTCCTCGATAGGGCGCCGGCGGGCCTCCTACAGGCTCCGCCGCCTGGCGCGCGGGAGCGCGGCGTCGTCGATGCCCGCCCCTAGTATCTCCGTTCTTGGGCATGATCCGAACAGGAGGGGTGGAACGACCTGTGGAAATCTCTGCCGCCGGTCGTGCGGAGGTCCGCATCACCGCCGCTGACGTGGGAAAACGCGTCTCCGTGCGACGGTTGACCGACCCCGGCGACACCGGAGGGAAATTCACCGACACGGTCGGCGTTCTCACATCATGGGACGACGCTGTGCTCGTGATCACACGGCGGGACGGCGAGAGCGTACGGATCGCCGAGTCCGCGCTGGTCGCGGGGAAGGCGGTGCCCGCCGCACCGGCGCGGCGGCGCGGTCCGGCCGCGTCGTACGAGGAGCTCGCCGGGGTGGCCGCACGGGCCTGGCGGCCACTGGAGAGCGCGCGGCTGGGCGGGTGGGAGCTGCGGGCCGCCGCCGGGTTCACCCGGCGGGCGAATTCGGTGCTGCCGCTCGGCGACCCGGGCCTCCCGCTCGACGAGGCGCTCACCGAGGTACGACGCTGGTACGAGGAACGCGGCCTGCCCGCGTACGTCCAGACCGCGACCGGCGCCGAGGGCACGCAGGAACTGCTGTGCGCGGAGCTGGAGCGGCGCGGGTGGGTGCGCGAGGTGAGCGCCGAGGTCTGGGCCGGGGCGCTCGCGCCGCTCGCCGACCTGGGCGAGCCGTCCGGGGTCGTGCTGTCCCGGGAGGCCGGTGAGGCGTGGCTGGCGCGCTATCAGCGCAAGGGAGTGAGCGACGTGGCCCTGACGGTGCTGACGAGAGGGCCCTCGGTGTGGTTCGCGACCGTGCCCGGCGAGCGGGCGGACGAGCCGCCCGCCGCGATCGGGCGGTGTGTCGTCGACGGGCGGTGGGCCGGGTTCGCCGCCGTCGAGGTCGACCCGGCGCAGCGGCGGCGCGGGCTGGCCACCGCCGTGATGACCGCGCTGGCCCGGCGGGCCCTCGACGAGGGCGCCTCGGCCGCCTGGCTCCAGGTGGAGACGGACAACGCCGGTGCGCGGGCGCTGTACGAACGGCTGGGCTTCGCCGCGCATCACGCCTATCACCACTACCGGGCGCCGGCCGGGGCCGACGACGGCCGGTACGGATCGCCGTGAGCGGGCACGAGCCTGCCATGCGCCATCCGTTCCCCCCGCCGCCCGAGCGTTCGGCCGCACTGCGTCTGCGGTTCGCCGAGGAGGCCCGCTGCGAGAAGCCGGACCTGTCGGCGCTGTGTCTGCTGCTGGGCGCGGTGGCCGACGGCGCGCTCGACGAGGCGGGCATGGACGCGGCGCAGATGGAGCTGGACCGGCTGGCGGGGGAGCTGCCGTTCCGTCCCGGCGGGCCCGCGGCCTGGGCCCGTGCGCTGCGTTCGGTGCTCGGGGAGCGCTGCGGGTTCCACGGGTCGCCGGCCGACTACCAGTGGCTCGGCTCGTCGTTGCTGCACGAGGTGCTGCGCAGGCGGCGCGGGCTGCCGATCCTGCTGTCCGTGGTGTGGATGGAGGTCGCGCGCCGGGCGGGCGGGCCGGTGTACGGGGTCGCGCTGCCGGGGCACTTCGTCGTCGGGTTCGGGCCCCAGGACGACCAGGTGCTGGCGGACCCGTTCGACGGGGGACAGTTGCTCAGCGGGGCCGACGCCGAACTGCTCGTCGTGGGGGCCACGGGGGCGCGCCTGACGCCGTCGATGCTGACGCCCGCGGACCCGCTGGAGGTGGTGACGCGGATCCTGAACAACGTCCGGGCGTGGGCCTCGGCCCGGCCCGAGCGGTCGGACGTGGCGCTGTGGGCGGTGGAGCTGGCGCTGCTGCTGCCCGCGCATCCGGCGCGGCTGCGGTACGAGCGGGCGCAGATCCTGGTGCAGCGGGGGGACTTCGTGGCCGGGGCCGTGGAGATGGAGGTGTACGCGGACCTGGTGGACGTGGTGGACGCGTCCCTGGCGGAGAAGGTGCGCGGACAGGCGACGGCGGCCCGCGCCCGCCTGAACTGACCCCCCGCTCTCCCGCCCCGCCCCTGCCCTGCCCGTCGGGCGACTACAGCCAGCCCTTCTCCCGTGCGATGCGTACCGCTTCCGCCCGGTTGCGCACCGCTAACTTCTGGATGGCCGTGGAGAGGTAGTTGCGGACCGTGCCCTGGGACAGGTGCAGCAGCTTGGCCAGTTCCGCGTTGGTGGAGCCGTCGGCCGCGGCGCGCAGGACCTCGCGTTCGCGGTCGGTGAGGGGGTTGGCGCCCTCGGCCAGCGCGGCGGCCGCGAGGGTGGGGTCGATGACCCGCTCGCCGGCCAGCACCTTGCGCACGGCCTCGGCGAGCTGGGCGGCGGGGGCGTCCTTGACCAGGAAGGCGTCGGCGCCGGACTCCATGGCGCTGCGCAGGTATCCGGGGCGGCCGAAGGTGGTGAGGACGACCAGCTTCACCCGGGGCAGTTCCCGGTGCAGCAGGGCCGCCGCCTCTATGCCCGTCGCGCCCGGCATCTCGATGTCGAGGAGCGCCACGTCCACGTCGTGCTCGCGGGCCGCCGCCAGGACCTCGTCCCCGCGCGCCACCTGGACGACGACCTCGATGTCGTCCTCCAGGCCGAGCAGCGCGGCCAGCGCCTCTCGGACCATCGACTGGTCCTCGGCCAGCAGGACCTTGATCGTGTGGCTCATGCCCCGGATCCTATGTCCGGCCGGGATCCGGCCGGGATCCGGCCGGGACGCGGGCGGCCAGACGGAACCCGCGCTTGAGCGGCCCCGCCTCCAGGGTGCCGCCCGCCTTCTCCAGACGCTCGGCCAGCCCCGTCAGGCCGTTGCCGGGGGCCTTCCCGGAGCCGCCCCGGCCGTCGTCCTCGACGGAGAGTTCGAGGACGGGCCCGTCGAGGGTCTGGCGGTGCAGCAGCTCCACCGTGCAGCGCCGGGCGCCGCTGTGCCGTACGACGTTGGTGACCGCCTCGCGCAGCGCCCAGGCGAGGGCGGCCTCTCCCTCCTCGGGGAAGCCGTCTAGGTCGGGGGCCGGGGGCAGTTCGGCGGTGACCCCGGCCGCCGTCAGGGCGACCTGGGCCCCGGCGAGCTCGTCGGCGAGGCGGGCCCGGCGGTAGCCGGTGACGGCCTCGCGCACGTCGACCAGGGCCTGGCGGCTGACCTGTTCGATGTCGGCGATCTGCTGGGCCGCCTTGTCGGGGTGGCCGGGGAGCATCCGGCCGGCCAGCTCGCTCTTCAGCGTGATCAGCGAGAGCGAGTGGCCCAGCAGGTCGTGCAGGTCGCGGGCCAGGCGCAGCCGCTCCTCGTTGGCGGCGAGCTGGGCGACGGTGGCGCGGGCCTTGCGCAGCTCCACCGTCGTACGGACCAGCTGCCGTACGCCGGTCATCGCGAAGCCGATCAGGACGACGAGCAGGACGAGGTTGCGCGCCTCCTCCTCGCCGCCGTGCAGGCCGACGAGCAGCATCACGACGGCCGTCAGCGGGATCGTCCAGTAGGAGACCCGCAACGGGAACGTCGTCCCGCAGGCGACCGAGACGTACACGAACAGGCCGAGCCAGGCCGACCCGAGCGTCAGGCACAGGACGACGGCCAGTGCGCCCAGGACGAGCACCATGAGGGTGACGGCCAGGGTGCCCGTGTAGGCCTTGCCCATGTGCCGGAAGACCAGCGCCAGATAGACCGCGACGAAGGCCGCGAGGCCCGCCCAGCCGGCCCACGTGGCCGCGGGCGTGTGGTCGCCCGAGACGAGGTCGTGGACCGGCGAGCTGAGGAACACCAGCCAGACGACGATCCACACCGACTTGCGCAGGGCCTCCCGGACGTTGCTCGGGGACTCTCCCATCCGCACGAGCCGGGCCGTGCGGTCCTCGTCGGGCAGCGGGTCTTCCGTCATGGCGCTCACGCCTTCAGCGTGTCCTTCCGGTACAGCCAGGCCGCACCACCGGCGAACAGGACGAAGAAGACGGCGAGGATGGTGACGTCCCGGGCGTGCGGGGCCTGGCTCTGTTCGATCGCCTGTCCCATGGCAGCGTACGCGTGCGTGGGCAGCCATTCGGCGATGTCCTGCAACCACTGCGGGAAGGTCGACGACGGCATCCACAGGCCGCCGAGCATGGACAGGCCGAAGTAGGTGATCATCGTGATCGGGCGGACCGCGTCCCCGCTGGCGAGGTAGCCGATGGCGACGCCGAGGGCGGCGAAGACGAGGCTCCCGGCCCAGATGGCGCCGGTGAGGGCGAGCCACTGCCAGGCGTCCAGGCGTACGTCCTTCACGGCCGCGGCGACGACGAACACGATGACGATGGACGGCAGGCTCACCACGGCCGCGCTGGCGGTCTTGGCGAGGACGTAGCCGCGCCCCGGCAGGGTGGTCAGCCGCAGCTGCCGTACCCAGCCGCTCTCGCGCTCCTTGGCGATGCGCTCGCTGTTGCCCATCAGGACGGCCGTCAGGGCACCGAAGGAGGCCATCGAGACCATCATGTACGTCGGGAGCGTCAGGCCGGTGCCGTCGATCTTGGTCTTGCTGTCGGCCTGGCCCGCGATCAGCAGGAACAGGACGGACGGGTAGATCACCGAGAAGAACAGGAACTTGCGGTTGCGCAGGGCGCGGGCGAGTTCGAGCTTGATGAGGGCGTTCACGACTGCTTGGCCTCCTCGGCGGCGGTGATGGCGACGAAGGCCTGCTCGAGCCCGAGGCCGGCGACTTCGAGGTTGCGGGGGTAGACGCCGAGCCCGTACAGGGCGTGGACGGTGGCGTCGGCGTCGGTGGACTGGATGCGGACGGTCCGGCCGCCGCCCTCGGCGCTGCCGCTCTGGGACAGCGTGATCGAGGTGAGGAAGGGCAGGGCGCGCAGCGGGGTCTCGTCGACCGGTCCTTCGAGGTCGAAGGAGACCCGCCGGGCGCCGGCCTTCGCCTTGATCTCGGCGGCGGTGCCGTCCGCGAGCAGCCGGCCCCGGTGCAGGACGAGCACCCGGTCGGCGATGGCGTCGGCCTCTTCGAGGTAGTGCGTGGCGAACAGGACGGTGCGGCCCTGGTCGGCCTGTTCGCGCATGGTGGCCCAGAAGGCCTGGCGGGCGGAGACGTCCATGCCGGTGGTCGGCTCGTCCAGGACGATCAGGTCGCTGTCGCCCGCCGTGGCGAGCGCGAACCGGACCCGCTGGGCCTGGCCGCCGGAGAGCTTGTTGACCTTGCGGTCGGCGATCTGCGTGACACCCGCGCGGGCCAGCACGTCGTTCGCCTTGTACGGCTTCGGGTGCAGGGCGCAGGCCAGCCCGACCAGTTCGCCGACCGTCACCTCGTCCATCAGGCCGCCGCTCTGGAGCATCGCGCCCACGTGTCCGGCGACTATGGCCTCACGGGGGCTGGTGCCGAACACCCGGACCGAGCCGCTGTCGGCCTGCTTGAGGCCGAGCAGCAGGTCCAGGGTGGTGGACTTGCCGGCCCCGTTGGGCCCGAGCAGTGCAACGGTCTCCCCCGGGTGCAGCGTGAGCGACAGGCCGTCCACGGCCCGTACGTCCCCGTAGCTCTTGCTCACCTGATCGAACGCGACCACCTCGGTGGCGGTTGCCTTCACTGTCGTCGTCATGGGCACCATCGTGGCGGCGGCGGCCACCGGTCCGGCAGTGTCGGCGGTCCCGACTGCCGTATGACAGATGTCATGCCCACGAGGTGACGGCCCGGTGCGCGGCCCCGGCCGGGGGGGGCACGACGAGGGGGCACCCGGCGGTGTCCGCCGGGTGCCCCCTCGGTCGGCCGTGTCGGCCGAGACCTGCCCTAGCTGGGGTTGGTGTCGATGACGGCGACCCGGTTCGTGGTGCTGAGCAGGGCCGGGCGCAGGGCGCTGATCACGTCCTGCACCGTGACGGCCGTCTTCTGGCCGGTGCCGCGGGTGATGAGCACGCCGTCGAAGGTGTGGCCGTAGAGCTCCTTGAGCGCGGCCTCGTCGTAGCTCTCGACGAGCTTGCCGTCGACCGCCTTGACCTCCAGGAACTTCCACAGGGACTTCTGCGGGCTGAAGGGGATCGAGTGCGCGGCGTCCGTCTGCACGGTGACCTTGCCGGACATCGCGGGCTCGGCGAACTTCTTCATCATCCGGTCGACCTCGGCGTCCGAGATCGTCGGCTGCCGGGTGGTGGTGGGGACCTGCACGGTGCCGGCCGCGCCGGTCTCCACCTGGGTGCGGTAGGCCTGCTGGACCGCGGTCTTCGACCCGGCGACGTCGATGCCCTTGCCCGGCTTGCCGTAGACGGCGACGGCCTTGCCCGACTGGAACCTGATCGTGCCGTCGTTGGAGCCCGCGCCGCCCGCGGCGCTCTCCAGGGCGGCCTGGAGCTTCTCCTCGTCGACGGGCATGGCCGGCTCGATCTCGCGCTGTCCGCCGAAGAGCGAGCCGATCACGGAGACCGGGTTGTAGTCGCTCTGGGCGGCCGCGGCGACCGTGGCCTGCTCGTCGAACTGGAGCCCGGCCTGATCGGGCTTCAGCGTGACGGTGGTGCCGCCGACCGACAGCTTCAGCGGCTGGGTGACCCTCTTGCCGAAGGCGTCGTCGAGCTTCTTGACGGCCTCGTCACGGGTGCCGCCGCCGATGTCGACGCCCAGCACGGTGGTGCCCTTGGGCACGTCGGAGTGGTTCATCAGCAGGCCCGCGCCATAGGCGCCGACCAGGACGACGACCGCGAGGCCGCCGAGCAGGACCAGCTTGCTGCGGCCCTTCTTCTTGCGGGGCGCGGCCGCGGGCACGTTCTGGGCGACCGGCTCGGGCAGCTTCGGGCCCGTGTGCTGCGGCGGCCCGTCGAAGCGGGGGCCCGGTCCGAACGGCGCGCCGGGGGGCGTGACGGGCATGCCGCTGGTGACGGTGTCCCCGGAGACCTTGTCCCGGGGGCCGCCGTAGCCGCCGGGGCCCGGGGCGGGGGCCGGCTTCTGCGGGGTGAGGATCGCGGTGTCGTCGCTCAGGCCGCCGGCGCCGGGGCCCGCCGCGCCGCGCCCACGGGGGCCGCCGGGCGTGCCGGGGTCGGTGAAGGACTCACCGGTGAACGACTCGCCGCTGAACGACTTGGGCGCGCCGGGACGACCGGGGGCACCGGCACGATCGGCGGCACCGGGACGAGCGGCGGCACCGGGACGAGCGGAGGCGCCGGGACGGCCGGGGGCGCCGGCGGCACCGGGGGCACCGGGACCGCCGGGGGCACCGGGGCCGCCGGGCGCGCCTGACGCGCCGGGAACGCGACGGACGCCGAGACCACCGGGGGGACGCGAACCGCCGGGCGCACCGGGCGCACCGGGCGCCGAGCCGACCGGGGGAACCAGCGGGCCGTCACCGGTGACGGGGCCGCCGGTGGGACCGGAGGGGCCCTGGGCGCCGCCCTGACCGCCGGGGCCGCTCGGCGGGCCGCCGTGGCCGCTCTGGCCGTTCTCCGTGAAGTAGGGCAGGTCGTCGCGGCGCGGCTCGCCGGTCCCGGGGCGGTTGCCACCGCCCAGCGGGCCTGCCGCCAACGCCTCGGTCACGTCGAAGGAACCGGTGCCGCCGCCGTGGCCGGGCGCGACCGGGCCGCCGGTGGCGCCGGGCAGTCCGGCGCCGTTCGTACCGCCGGGGCGGGGGCCGCCGGGGACGTTCGCGGAGCCGGTGCCGCCGGGGCGGCCGGCACCCGGCCGCGCACCCGTGGCCGGGCCCTGACCGGCGGCGGAGGCACCGCCCGCGGGCGCGGGAGCGGCGGGGGCGGCACCCGTCGCCGAACCGCCGGGCATGCCCGCACCGTTGGTGGAGCCGCTCTTGGCCGCGCCGCCCTTGCGGGGGGCGAACCAGTCGCTGGTCTTCTCCTCGGCCGGGGCCTCGGGTTCGGCGGGCGGCTCGACGGCCGCGGCGGACGGGGCGGCGTCCGGCTGCGCGTGGGTGCCGGTGTCGTCGCCCGGGACGCTCTCGGTGTCCGCGACGGGCGTGCGGACGACGACCGGCGGAATCGGCCGCGACCCGGGGATGTTGATCCGGATACGGGTCGTCAGCGTGGTCTCGGTCTTGCGCTCCTCCGGCCGGGCGGCCGGACGTCCCGCGCCTGCGCCGGCGTCGGAAACCATGGGGGTCCCGTACGGCGGCGTGCCCGAAGGGTATGCGGCTCCGCCGCGCCCGTCGGGCCCGGAGGACGGAGTGTCAGTTTCACGACTCAAGGCAGGTTCTCCCGGTTGACTCCGCCGCCCGCACAACCTCATGTGGGGGTTCCCTCTGCTCGAACGGGGTCGAGTGCTCGGGGAAGGCTCGGCGGCGCGCACCACCATACTGGCCGCTTACGGCCTCTATCCCGCGACCGCCGGGTAAAACCACACGGCACGTACCCGTGCGCCGTACGGCGAAGTGGTACGTCACTTGCCAAGTCGGACGGAGTCGGACCCCGATCGCCGCCCCCAGCCGAGGGTGGCGCAGATCACAGCAAGGGCCATGCCGCCCAGCAGGAAGAGGTAGGAGCCGCCGCCCGCGCCGAACAGGAAGTCCCCTTCGGGACGGGTGGCGGTGAGGAGGACGACGGTGACCATCCAGCCCGCGGCGGACGCGACGGCCCCGCCGCGGCTGCCCGTCGCCCGCGACCCGCCGAGGAAGAGCCCGGCCGCGCCGGCGAGCGCGAGCAGGAGTCCGCCCGGGAACCAGCCGGACTGCACCAGGGCCCCGGCCATGGCGACCACCACGCCGAGCAGGAAGAGCCCCAGGCAGGCCAGGACCCGTCCGGCGGAGGGTCGTCGCAGCGGCTGGGCGAGCATCGAACCGTGTTGCGTCATGACGTCCCCCCCGCCCCGGCGAACAGGTCGGACACCCGTGCGGCCCCGGCGGTGCCGTCCGCCAGCTCGTAGTACTCGGTGGTGAAGAGCGGCTGCGCGAGCTCGTTGGAGAGCGCGAAGGACGCCTCGTCGGGGGCCACCTCGATCTGGGTGGCGTGCGCGCGCATCGCGGCGGCCTTGGCGGCGGCGTACGCGGTGCCGTCGATCTCGGCGGTGATCCGCTCCTCGGCCACCACGCCCGGTACGTCGTCGACCGCGGCGGTCTCGGTGAAGGGCAGGCCGGGCAGCCGGTCGCGCAGCCGGCCGAAGGCCTCCTCGGCCACGGGACGCGGCATCCGGTTGAAATAGACCCCGGGGATCGGCCGTCCGGCGGCGGCTGCGAGCTCCGCGGCGCGCACGGCGACGCGGTGGGCCTGGATGTGGTCGGGGTGGCCGTAGCCGCCGTCGGCGTCGTAGGTGACGAGGACCTGGGGGCGCACCTCCAGGATCACGTCGAGGAGGTGGGCGGCGGCCTCGTCGACGTCCGCCTGCCAGAAGCAGGCCGGGTCGTCGTTGTCGGGCAGGCCCATCATCCCGGAGTCCCGGTAGCGGCCGGGGCCGCCGAGCTGACGGAAGTCCTTCACGCCGAGCTCGCTCATCGCGGCCGCGAGTTCGCCCAGCCGGTGTTCGCCCAGCGCGTCACCGCTCAGGTGGGCGAGCTCGGGCGGGATGACCTCGCCGAGTTCACCGAGGGTGCAGGTGACCAGGGTCACCCGGACGCCCTCGGCCGCGTACCTGGCCATGGTCGCGCCGTTGTTGATCGACTCGTCGTCCGGGTGCGCGTGCACCAGCAACAGACTCCGGGCGGGCTGTTCCGTCATGCGCCCACCCTACGAGGCCCCTCGCACCTCGCGCCCACCTGGCCGGGGCCGGGGCCGGCGCCGAGGGCGTACTCCCGTTTTCCAGCTCACCCTGGCGTAGCGGGCGGACAGATCCGCCCTCCGCCGTCGACCCGGCCTCCGGCTCTCGCCCGAGGCATGGGCCGACTCCGTGTCGTACGCGTCCGAGGGCTGTCGGACCGGTCCGGTCAGCAGCCCATCGGAGCCCGCACACCCGTACCGCTCAGAACTTGAGGCTGCCGATCATGCTGGCGACGCTCGTGGTCAGATCGCTGATCGTGGGCGCCACCGTCGACGAGGCGAGGTAGAACCCGAGGAGCATGCACACGACCGCGTGCCCGCCCTTCAGGCCCGACTTCTTGATCAGCAGGAAGACGACGATCGCCAGCAGCACTACCGCCGAAATCGAGAGTGCCACGGCGGCTCACCTCCAAGGACCGGGGACGTGGGGGCACAGCAGGGGAACTGGTAAATCCGTACAGCAGCCAGCGGGTTCATACCCACACAGCGCTAGTGATCATAACTATCCGTGCGCGCGCATCCGTCGGCGCACTGCCGCACAAGGGGGCGCATGGCCAATATGGTCAAGGCATGACGACCGAGCCTGATTCCTTTCCCCGTCGGCACGCGCGCACCCAGCGTTTCACGCTCGGCGCGCCGCGTTCCCACACCGTGGCTCCCGACGGCGCGCGGGTGGTGTTCCTGCGCTCCGGCTCCGGCACCGATCGGGCCAACTCCCTCTGGGTACTGGACGTTCCGGAGGGCCGGGAGCGTGTGGTCGCCGATCCCCGGGCCCTGCTGGGCGGGGCCTCCGAGGACCTCTCGGCCGAGGAGCGGGCGCGCCGCGAACGCAGCCGCGAGGGCGGCGCCGGCATCGTCGGCTACGCCACCGACGCGGCCGTGGAGCTGGCCTCGTTCGCTCTGTCCGGGCGGTTGTTCACGGCCGGACTGCGGGCCGGTACGGCACGTGAACTCCCCGTCCCGGGACCGGTGATCGACCCTCGGCCCGCGCCCGACGGACGACACGTCGCCTACGTCCACGGGGGCGCCCTGCACGTGGTGGACGCCGAGGGCGCGGAGGACCGGGCGCTCGCCGGGCCCGAATCGGCCTCGATCACCTATGGACTCGCCGAGTTCGTCGCGGCCGAGGAGATGTCCCGTTCGCGCGGCTTCTGGTGGGCGCCGGAGTCGGACCGGCTGCTGGTCGCGCGGGTGGACGACACGCCGGTGCGGCGGTGGTGGATCTCCGACCCCGCGCATCCTGAACGTGACCCACAACACGTCCCGTACCCGGCGGCCGGCACGCCCAACGCGGAGGTGCGGCTGCTGATCATCGACCTCGACGGAAGCCGCACGGAGGTCTCCTGGGACCGGGCGCGCTACCCGTACCTGGCACGAGTGCACTGGTCAGCGGCGGGTGCCCCGCTGCTTCTGGTGCAGGCGCGGGACCAGCGCAGCCAGCTCTTCCTGGCCGTGGACCCGGACACGGGGGCGACCCGGATGGTGCACGCGGATGAAGATCGGATTTGGCTGGATCTTTTCCCTGGCGTGCCCTGCTGGAGCCCGTCGGGACGGTTGATCCGGATCGCGGACGAGGGTGGCGCGCGGGTGCTCACCGTGGGCGAACGGCCGCTGACGGGACCACAGTTGCATGTGCGGGCGGTGCTCGACGTCGCCGACGAGGACGTACTGATCACGGCGTCGGCCGGGGAGGACGCGACGGCACCCGAGACCGGCGAGGTGCATGTGTATCGAGTCAACGAGCGAGGCTTGGAACGCGTCTCGCAAGTACCCGGCGTGCATACGGCGGTGCGCGCCGGGGGCGTGACCGTTCTGACCTCGGCCACGCTGGACCGGCCGGGGACGGAGGTGCAGGTGCTGCGTGGCGGAAAGCGGACGGTGACTGTCCGGTCGTACGCCGAAGATCCGGGTATGTCCCCGCGCGTGACGCTGACCGAAGGGGGCGCACGGAGAATTCCGTGCGCCGTGCTTATGCCTTCGGACTACCCCGGCGACACTCCCCTCCCGGTCCTGATGGACCCCTACGGCGGCCCGCACGGCCAGCGGGTGGTCGCCGCGCACAACGCGCATCTGACCTCGCAGTGGTTCGCCGACCAGGGGTTCGCGGTCGTCGTCGCGGACGGGCGGGGCACCCCGGGGCGCTCGCCGGGCTGGGAGAAGGCGGTCCACCGGGACTTCACGGTCTCGCTGGACGACCAGGTCGAAGCACTCCAGGACCTCGCGAAGTCGTATCCGCTCGACCTGTCCAGGGTGGCGATCCGCGGCTGGTCGTTCGGCGGCTATCTGGCGGCGCTGGCCGTGCTGCGCCGCCCGGACGTCTTCCACGCGGGCGTCGCGGGCGCCCCGGTCACCGACTGGCGCCTCTACGACACCCACTACACCGAGCGCTATCTGGGCACCCCGGACACGGACGCGGCCGCGTACGCGCACAGCGGTCTGGTCACGGACGAGGGCCTGTCCGCCGCCGAGGGACCGCACCGCCCGCTGATGATCGTGCACGGCCTGGCCGACGACAACGTGGTGGTCGCGCACGCCCTGCGGCTGTCCTCGGCCCTGCTGGCCGCCGGCCGGCCGCACGAGGTGCTGCCGCTGTCCGGCGTCACCCACATGACCCCGCAGGAGACGGTCGCCGAGAACCTGCTCCTGCTCCAGGTGGACTTCCTCCGCCGCGCCCTGAAACTGACCTGAGCTGCAGCGCTCCCCGACGCACCGCAACCATCAATTGAGAAACCACGACGAAACGCCCGCCACGTCCGCGATAGCGGCGCCGGTTTAGGCGCAAAATACAGCAGCGGGCCGGGAGACATGGCGCTCCCGGCCCGCTTACGGCACCCGCACGGCCGTACGCTGTTCAGACTGACGCGTCCGTATATCGGAATCGCGTCGGCCAAGTTGCCTGCGTGTTAACGCACTTGGTGCGGGTTTGGCACGCTACGCCCCTTCGTCACCGTGGTCGTCCGAGGCCCCCTCGGGCGGCACGACCTGCTTCTCCTCGGCGAAGTGGCAGGCCGAGTCGTGGGCCCGCGGACCGCTCTCGTGCCGGAACTCGGCGGGCACGGCCAGCACCGGCACCTCCAGCGCACAGCGCTCCTGGGCCTTCCAGCAGCGGGTGCGGAAGCGGCAGCCGGAGGGGATGTTCGTCGGGGACGGCACGTCACCCGCCAGGATGATCCGTTCGCGGTGCTCGCGGGCCTCCGGGTCGGGGACCGGGACGGCGGACAGCAGGGCCTGGGTGTAGGGGTGGGTGGGGTGGTCGTAGATCTCCGCGTCCCTGCCGATCTCCACGATCCGCCCGAGGTACATCACGCCGACCCGGTCCGAGATGTGCCGGACGATGGACAGGTCGTGCGCGATGAAGAGGTAGGAGAGCTCGAACTCGTCCTGGAGGCGCGCCATCAGGTTGATGACCTGCGCCTGCACCGACACGTCCAGCGCGGACACCGGCTCGTCGGCGACGATCACCTCGGGGCGCAGCGCCAACCCGCGCGCGATGCCGATGCGTTGGCGCTGGCCGCCGGAGAACTGGTGGGGATAGCGGTTGATGTACTCGGGGTTGAGGCCGACCACGTCCAGCAGTTCCTGGACCCTGCGGCGCCGGTCGCCCTTGGGCGCCACCTCGGGGTGGATGTCGTACGGCTCCCCGATGATGTCGCCGACGGTCATCCGGGGGTTGAGCGAGGTGTACGGGTCCTGGAAGACCATCTGGATGTTGCGCCGTACGGCCTTCAGCGCCTTCCCGGACAGCCGGGTGATGTCCTCGCCCTTGTACCGGATCGAACCGTCCGTCGGCTTCTCCAGGTTGACCAGCAGCTTGGCGACCGTCGACTTGCCGCAGCCGGACTCCCCCACGATGCCGAGGGTCTCGCCGCGCAGCAGGGCGAAGTCGACGCCGTCGACGGCCTTCACGGCGCCGATCTGCTTCTTGAACAGGATGCCCCGGGTGAGCGGGTAGTGCTTGAGGAGCCCGCTGACCTCCAGGATCGGCTCAGCCATGGAGGCACTCCCGCCAGAAGTGGCAGGCGCTCACGCGCTCCGCGCCGGGCTCGGCCACCACGTGCTCGGGCTCCCCGTGCGCGGACACCTCGTACAGCGGCGGGACGTCGATGCGGCACACCTCCCGGGCCATCGGGCAGCGCGGGTTGAAGGCGCA
The DNA here is from genome assembly GCF_055584385.1 of Streptomyces sp. NPDC104096. Classification (NCBI taxonomy): domain Bacteria; kingdom Bacillati; phylum Actinomycetota; class Actinomycetes; order Kitasatosporales; family Streptomycetaceae; genus Streptomyces; species Streptomyces sp. NPDC104096. The sequence goes on along the minus strand of NZ_JBVJMD010000003.1, from coordinate 84,372 downwards.
GCCCGGCGGGATGTCCATCAGGTTGGGCGGCAGGCCCTTGATCGCGTAGAGCTCCTGGCCCTTCTGGTCCAGGCGCGGGATGGAGTCCAGCAGGCCCCGGGTGTAGGGGTGGGCGGGCGCCTTGTAGATGTCGTGCACGGGTGCCTGCTCCACGATCCGTCCGGCGTACATCACCGCGATCCGGTCGGCCACGTCCGCGACCACGCCCAGGTCGTGGGTGATCAGGATCAGTCCCATGTCGTACTCGCGCTGCAACTCGGCGAGCAGGTCCATGACCTGGGCCTGGACGGTGACGTCGAGGGCGGTGGTGGGTTCGTCGGCGATGATCAGGGCCGGTTCGAGGGCCAGCGCCATCGCGATCATGATGCGTTGGCGCATGCCTCCGGAGAACTGGTGGGGGTACTGCTTCACGCGCTCCCTGGCGGCGGGGATGCGGACGTGGTCCATGAGTTCCACGGCCTTGGCCCGGGCGTCCTTGCGGCTCATCCCGCGGTGCACGACGAACATCTCGCCGAGCTGGTCGCCGACGGAGAGCACGGGGTTCAGGGAGGACAGCGCGTCCTGGAAGATCATCGCCATCCCGGCGCCCCGGACCTTGCGCCGTTCCTCCTCCTTCAGGGTCAGCAGGTCCCGGTCCTGGAAGACGATCTCGCCGCCGGTGATCCGTCCCGGCGGCATGTCGAGGATGCCCATGATCGCCTGCGCGGTGACGGACTTCCCGGAGCCGGACTCGCCGAGCACGGCGAGCGTCTCGCCCGCGTCGACGCCGTAGCTGACCCCGTTGACGGCCTTGGCGACACCGTCCCTGGTCCGGAACTCCACGTGCAGGTCGCGTACTTCGAGCAGCATGTCGCCGTCACCTCAGCTTCGGGTCGAGGGCGTCGCGCACCGCGTCGCCGAGCATGATGAAGGCCAGGACGGTCACCGCCAGCGCGCCGGAGGGCCACAGCAGCGCGTGCGGCGCGTTGCGGATGTACGGGGAGGCGGCGGAGATGTCGATCCCCCAGGACACGCTGGGCGGCTTCAGGCCGACGCCGAGGTACGACAGGGTCGCCTCCAGCGCGATGTAGGTGCCGAGCGCGATGGTCGCCACGACGATCACCGGCGCCACCGCGTTCGGGGCGATGTGCCGCAGCAGCAGGCGGGAGTTGGAGGCGCCCAGCGCGCGGGCGGCCTGGACGTAGTCGTTCTGCTTGGCGGTGATGACGGAGCCGCGGGCGATCCGGGAGATCTGCGGCCAGCCCAGCAGCACCATGAACCCGATCACCGGCCAGACGGTGTTGCTGGTGACCACGGACAGCAGGACCAGACCGCCGAGGACGACCGGGATGGCGAAGAAGACGTCGGTGATCCGGGACAGGATCGAGTCCCAGAACCCGCCGAAGAAGCCCGCGAAGCCGCCCAGGATGCTGCCGAGGACCGCGACCCCGAGCGTGGCGAGGACGCCGACCGTGACGGACGTACGGGCGCCGTAGACGGTGCGGGTGTAGACGTTGCAGCCCTGGCCGTCGTACCCGAACGGGGCGCCCGGCTGGGAGCCCTCCTGGGCCTTGGAGAGGTTGCACTTCAGCGGGCTGCCCGAGGCGATCGCCGAGGGCCACAGGGAGATGAAGACCAGGAAGAGGATGACCAGCGCGGAGACGATGAAGACGGGGTTGCGGCGCAGGTCGCGCCAGGCGTCGGACCACAGCGAGCGGGGTTTGCCGGCCGGTCCCGTGCCCTGCGGGCCGCCGGGCGTCTTCTCCAGGGTCTCGGCCTCGCTGGCGGCCAGGTCCATGGCCCCGCCCATGCCGGTCGGGGCGATGACGCCCTCGGGTGCGCCGGTGTCCTGGTGGTCAGACATAGCGGATCCTCGGGTCGAGTACGGCGTACAGCAGGTCGACGAGCAGGTTGGCGACCAGGAAGACGATGACCAGGACGGTCACGAAACCGACCACGGTCTGGGTGTTCTGGCGCAGGATGCCCTGGTAGAGCTGGTAGCCGACGCCATGGATGTTGAAGATCCGCTCGGTGACGATCGCGCCGCCCATCAGGGCGCCGATGTCGGTGCCGATGAAGGTGACCACCGGGATCAGGGAGTTGCGCAGCAGGTGCCGGGTGACGACCCGGTGCCGGGGCAGGCCCTTGGCGATCGCCGTACGGACGTAGTCGGAGCGCTTGTTCTCCGCGATGGAGGTACGGGTGAGCCGGGTGACGTAGGCCAGGGACACGGAGGCCAGCACCAGGCCCGGCACGATCAGCTCGCCGAAGGTGGCATCGGGCGAGACGGACGGTTTGATCCAGCCCCACTGGACGCCCAGCAGCAGCTGGAGCAGCAGACCGGTGACGAAGGTGGGGATGGAGATCACGACGAGGGTCAGCAGGAGCACCCCGGTGTCGACGGGCGAGCCGCGGCGCAGGCCCGTGACGACACCGAGGGCGATGCCGACGATGATCTCGAAGAGGATCGCGACGATCGTCAGACGGATGGTGACCGGGAAGGCGCTCGCCATCAGCTCGGTGACGGGCTGGCCGTTGAACGCCGTACCGAAGTCGCCGGTGAAGACGTTCCCCATGTAGGTCACGTACTGCTGCCAGACCGGCTTGTCGAGGCCGAAGTCCCGCTTCAGCTGGGCGGCCGTGGCGGGGTCGCACTGCCGCTCGCCGCACAGGCCCGCGATGGGGTCGCCCATCACGTTGACCATGAGGAAGATCAGCAGGGTGGCGCCGATGAACACCGGGATCATCTGGAGCAGGCGCCGGACGACGTAGCGTCCCACGGCGGATCAGCCGACCTTGATCTCGTTGTACACGGGGACGGAGAACGGGTTGAGTTTGACGTTGGAGAGCCGCTCCGAGTAGCCCGCGCTGCCGTTCTGGTACCACAGCGGGATGGCCGCCATGTTGTCCCGGACGACCTTCTCGGCGTCCTGGAAGGTGCTGATCGCCTTGGCGCTGTCGGTCTCGGCGTTGGCCTGGTCCACGAGCTTGTCGAAGTCCTTGTTGGACCAGTGGCCGTCGTTGGAGGAGGCGTTGGTGTAGTAGAGCGGCTGGAGGAAGTTCTGGATCAGCGGGTAGTCCATCTGCCAGCCGGCCCGGAAGGGGCCGCTCATCTTCTTGTCGCCGATCTGGCTGCGGAAGTCGGCGAAGGTGCCGACCGGGTTGCCGACGCAGGCCTTGTCGTTGCCGAGGGCGTTGTTGATGGAGTTGCAGACGGCGTCGATCCACTGCTTGTGCGAGCCGGTGTCCGCGTTGTACGTGATCTTGACCTGGCCGTTGGGGAGCCCGCCGCCCTCCTGGATCAGCTTCTTCGCCTCGGTCGGGTTGTAGTCGCAGGCGTCCCCGCACAGGCCGTCCTGGAAGCCGCCGGCCTTGCCGAGCACGGGTGAGGTCCAGTCACTGGCCGGGGTGCGGGTCTTCTGGAAGATGGTGTCGGTGATCTGGGCGCGGTTGATCGCCATGGACAGGCCCTTGCGGACCTTCTCCGAGCCGCTCTTGTTCCAGGCGCTGTCGTAGAACGGGAAGGCGAGGGTCTGGATGATGCCGGCGGGGGTGTTGATGTACCGGCCGGACAGGTCGTTCTTGACGTTCTTCAGCTGGGCCGCGGGCACGTCGTCGACCAGGTCGAGGTTGCCGGCCAGCAGGTCGGTGTAGGCGGTGTTGTTGTCGGTGTAGACCTTCAGGGTGACCCCGTCGTTCTGGGCCTTGTCGTCACCGGGGTAGCCGTCCCACTTCTTCAGGGCCATCTGGGAGCCCTTGGTGTAGGAGTCGATGGTGTACGGGCCGTTGCCGACCGGCTTGCCGATCCAGCCCGCGTGGTCGCTGAAGAACGTCTTCGGCAGCGGGGCGTAGGCCACGTACCCGAGGGTGTCGGGGAAGGTGGAGAACTTCTGGGTGAGCTTGACGGTGAAGGTCTTGTCGTCGACCACCTTCAGACCGGAGAGCGTCTGGGCGGTCTGCTGGCTCCCGTCCTCCGGGTGGACCTTGTCGTAGCCGTCGATGTAGCCGAAGAAGTACGCGTTCTTCTGGTTGTTCTTCAGGCTCGCGCCGTAGTTCCAGGCGTCCACGAAGGAGGACGCGGTGACGGCCTCCCCGTTGCTGAACTTCCAGCCGGGCTTGAGCGTGATCGTGAAGTTCTGGGAGTCCGGGGTGTCGATCTTCTCGGCGAGCATGTCCTCGGCCGCGCCGGTCTCGGGGTTGTACCGCTTCAGCCCCCGGAAGATCATGTCGAGGACCTTGCCGCCCTGGACCTCGTTGGTGTTGGCGGGCTCCAGCGGGTTCTGCGGGTCGCCCCAGGAGGAACTGAGCACCCCGCCGGACGTGCCGCCGCCACCACCGCCTCCGCCGCCTCCGCAGGCCGTCGCCGTGAGCGCTGCCGCCGCCGCGCATGCGGCCCACTTGGCGTGCGTGGCTCCGCGCATGGAGTGCCTCCTCAAGGTCGCGCATGACTGCGCTGTGCCGGCAGCGCCGCAGCGCTGATCCTTTACCGGCCAATATCACCTCAAACGGCGCACAACGCACATGCACTTCACCCGTTCCGGGGAAGGGTGAGCGTCGCCCGGAGGCCGCCGGAGACACACGACCGGGGCGGGGCCCGAAAGCCCCGCCCCGGTCGGCGGCACGCGTCCTCTTCGCAGGTCAGCCCTGGCCGGACGTCCCCTCCAGCGCCTGGAGCGCCGGGTCGAGGACGACGTCCTCGGCCCGGGCCTCCGTGGTCGGCTCCTCCGGGAAGTGGCAGGCCGTCAGGTGGCCGGCCCGGTTGCCGGAGATCTGGAGCAGCGGGGGCTCCTCGGTGGCGCACTTGTCCTGCGCCTTCCAGCAGCGGGTGCGGAAGCGGCAGCCGGACGGCGGGTGGATCGGCGACGGGACGTCGCCGGAGAGCCGGATCCGCTCGCGGGGCTCCGTGTCGTCGTCCATCTCGACCTCGGGCACCGCCGAGAGCAGCGCGTGGGTGTACGGGTGCCGGGGCCGGTTGTAGATCGCGTCCCGGTCGCCGACCTCGACCACCTTGCCGAGGTACATGACCGCGACACGCTGCGAGAAGTGCCGGACGACGGCGAGGTCGTGGGCGATGAAGAGGAAGGCGATGCCCAGCTCGTCCTGGACCTTCTTGAGCAGGTTCACCACCTGCGCCTGGATCGACACGTCCAGCGCGGAGACCGGCTCGTCCGCCACGATCAGCTTCGGGTTCAGGGCGAGCGCGCGGGCCACGCCGATGCGCTGGCGCTGGCCGCCGGAGAACTCGTGCGGGAAGCGGTTGTAGTGCTCGGGGTTGAGGCCGACGAGCTCCAGGAGCTCGCGGACCCGCTTCTCCCGGCCGCCCTCCGGCTCGATCCCGTTGACCTCCATCGGCGACTTGATGATCGTGCCGACGGTTTGCCGCGGGTTCAGCGAGGAGTACGGGTCCTGGAAGATCATCTGGATCTCGGACCGCACCGGCGCCATCTCCCGGCGCGAGGCGTGGGTGATGTCCCGGCCGGCGTACGTGATCTTTCCGGCGGAGGGCTCCAGCAGGCGGGTGATGAGCCGGCCGGTGGTCGACTTGCCGCAGCCCGACTCGCCGACCAGGCCCACGCTCTCGCCGACGCCGACCGTCAGGTCGACGCCGTCGACGGCCTGCACGGCGCCGACCTTCCGCTTGATCGGGAAGCCGCCGTAGATCGGGAAGTGCATGGTCAGGCCCTGCACCTCCAGCAACGGCTCGACGGGCGTGGCGTCGGCGGGGCCCTGCTGTGCCGGGAGGGTGAGGTTGTCGCTCATGTCTCGGTTCTCCCTAGCGCAGCCGGGGCTGGATCTTGTCGATGAAGATGGTCTGCTTCTGCTCGGCCGTCAGGTGGCAGGCGGACGCCCGCCCGTCGCCCAGCGGCGGCCGGCTGTCGGTGCACAGCGTGCCGGGCACCTCGTCGCGGAACGCGCACCGCGGGTGGAAGGGGCAGCCGGTCGGCGGGTTGAGCAGGGAGGGCGGCGAGCCGGGGATCGGCGTGAGCGCCTCGTCGACGTCGCTGTCCAGCCGCGGCATGGAGCTGAGCAGGCCCCAGGTGTAGGGGTGCCGCGGCTCCCGCATGACCTCGCGCACGCTGCCGCGCTCGATGGCCCGGCCCGCGTACATCACGAGCAGGTCGTCGGCCATGGTGGAGATGACGCCGAGGTCGTGCGTGATGAAGATGATCGCGGAGCCGAACTCCTGCTGGAGGTCCTTGAGCAGGTCCAGGATCTGGGCCTGCACGGTGACGTCCAGCGCGGTGGTCGGCTCGTCGGCGATCAGCAGGTCGGGGTCGCACATCAGCGCCATGGCGATCATCGCGCGCTGGCGCATACCGCCGGAGAACTGGTGCGGGTAGTCGTCGAAGCGCGTCTTGGGCTGCGGGATGCCGACCTTCTCCAGCATCTGCACGGCCCGGTCCCGGGCCTCCTTCTTGGAGGCGCCGGTGTGCTTCATGTACGGCTCGGACAGCTGCCGGCCCACCGTGTAGAACGGCGACAGCGCGGTCAGCGGGTCCTGGAAGATCATCGCCATCTTGTTGCCGCGGAGCCGCTCCAGCTCCTTCTCCGAGGCGGTGACGAGCTCCTTGCCGTCGAGGACGATCTCGCCCTCGACGGTGGTGGTCCGCGGGCTGTGCAGCCCCAGGATCGTCAGGTTGGTGACGGACTTGCCGGAGCCGGACTCGCCGACGATGCCCAGGGTCTTGCCGCGCTCGACGTCGAAGGAGAGTCCGTCGACCGCCTTGACGATGCCGTCCTCGGTGGAGAACTGCACCTTCAGATCACGCACCGACAGGAAGCTCTCCGGGCCGGTGGGGGCCGGGGCGTCCTCGGTCTTGGTCAGTGTGGTCACGGTGGTTCGTTCTTCCTAGGAGAGCCGGACGCGCGGGTCGATGTAGGCGTACGCGATGTCGGTGATGATGTTGAAGATCAGGATGAAGAAGGCACCGAACAGCATGACGCCCATGGTCAGCGGCAGGTCCTTGTGGGACGCGCCGTCCACGGCGAGGCGGCCGATCCCCTGGAGGGAGAAGGTGATCTCGGTGACGACGGCGCCGCCCAGCATGCTGCTGATGTCGATGCCGAGCACGGTCACGATCGGGATGAGCGCGCCGCGCCACGCGTAGCGGAAGAACACGTACTTGCTGGACATGCCCTTGGCCCGGGCGGTGCGCACGTGCTCCTCGGCCATCTGCTCGATCATCGACGAGCGCGCCATACGCGTGTACTGCGCGGTGAAGATCGTGGCCATCACCAGGGTGGGCAGCAGCATGCCCGTGAACCACTTGACCGGGTCGTCGGTGAACGGGTGGTACTGGGGGTTGTCCATCAGGCCGGTGCTGTAGACGAAGACGATCAGCACGATCGGGCCGAGGAAGTAGATCTGGAACGAGCTGAGCACCATCGACGCGCCCGTGGCGACCTTGTCGACCATGGATCCGCGCTTGTAGGCGGCGAGCATGCCCGCGCCGACACCCACGACGAGGAAGACGACGGCACCGCCGGCGGTCAGCGTCAGGGTGGTCGGGAAGCGGTCCATGATGGTCAACCACACCGGGTCGCCCGAGTAGAACGACACGCCGAGACACGGAGCGTTGCAGTGTCCGGTCGGGAAGTCGCGGCCCATCACGATGCCGGACATGAAGTTCCAGAACTGCTGCGCGAGGGGCTGGTCCAGGCCCAGCGCCTCACGGATGTCGTGCAGTCTCTGGGGAGAGCAGTCCTTGCCACAGGCCAGAGAGGCATAGTCGGAAGGCGCGGCGACGAACAGGAAGAACGTGACGGCGCCGAGAAGGAACAGCGTGACGACGGCACCGACCGAGCGCCGGAAGATGAACTGAAGCATGGCGGGGAGGCTGCTCTCTGCGGAGACGGTGGAGGGTTTCGCGGAAGTGCGGGGGCGCGCTCCGCCTGGTGCGCGCCCCCGCGATCAGCCGTAGAGGGTTACGACTTCACGTAGATACGGTTGATGTCGAGCAGGCTGGACACCGAGCCGTAGCGGGCACCACCGATGTTCGAGCCGGAGAGCTGGAACTGCTTGGTGTACCAGAGCGGGGCCGACGGAATGACCTTCTCCAGCAGGTAGTGCTGGGCTTCCTTCCAGGTCTTCGCGGCCTCGACCGGGTCCTGGGTCAGAGCGGTCTGGATGAGCTCCTTGACCTTCGGGTCCTTGACGTGCGAGTAGTTCGGCGAACCGTCGGCGACCTGGGCCGGGTCGTAGACCGGCGTGATCACGGTGCCGGGCGACGGCCAGTCCTGGCCCCAACCGGTGATGTACATGTCGTACGGGTTGGCCAGCTTGCCGATCTGCTCGTAGTAGCTCGCGGAGTCGACCTCCTTGGCGACCACGTCGAAGCCGACCTTGGTCAGGGCGTCCTCGATGGCGACCTTGCGCTTCTGGCCGGGCTCGCTGTTGGAGTAGGCGAAGACGACCTTCTTCTCGGCGGCCGGGAGGCTCTTCACGATCTCCGTGGCCTTCGCGATGTTGCCCTGCGGCGCCTTCAGACGGCCGTACGGGTCGTACGACGCCTCGTAGCCCGGCAGGGTCGGGGCGAAGTAGTTCGGCGCGACGTCGCCGCCGTAGGCACCGCCCTCACCGGCGATGAGCGACTTGGAGTTGACCGCGTAGGTGATGGCCTGGCGGACCTTGATGTCCTTGACCCGGTCCAGGTTGAAGGACAGCTGCATCACGTAGGGCTGGTAGCCCTTGACCGTGCGCTTGTTGACCGCGGGGTTGCCGATGACGTCCTGGATCTGGGTGGACTCGACGCCGCCGGTGAGCTGGATGGCGTTCTTGTCCTCGCCCTGGTCGGCGATCAGACGCTTGGTCTGGGTCGTCTCGGTGATGCCGAAGGTGAAGTTGAAGCCGTCCGGGTACTGGTGACGCACGGAGTCGGTCTTCGGGTCCCAGTTGGTGTTCTTGGTGAGCACCAGGGACTTGCCGGCCTTGTACGAGGCGATCTTGTACGGACCGGTGGCGACCGGAGCCTTGTCGTAGGACTCCTTGGTGTCCGTCTTCGCCGGGACGACGGCGTAGCCCGCCATGGCCAGCGTCTGCGGCAGGTCGGGGCGCGCGGTGTCGAAGTGGAAGATGACGGTCTTGGCGTCCGGGGTGTCCAGGACCGAGGCCGGCAGGTGCTTGCCGTCGAAGCCGCCGCCGGGCAGCAGCTTGCGGTAGTCGGAGGAGTACTTCTGACCCGCGAGCCAGGTCTGGAGGTAGGGCGGGCCGTCGAAGATGAACTTCGCGAACTGGCGCTCGACGGTGTGGCGGACGTCCGCGGACGTGATCGCCGTGCCGTTGGCGTCCTTGATGCCGTCCTTCAGGGTGAAGGTCCAGGTCTTGCCGCCGTCGGAGGACTTGCCCGAGTCGGTGGCGAGGTCGCCCGCGACCGAGACGTTGCCCTTGTCGTCCTCCTGGAACTGCGTCAGGCGACGGAAGAGGAGGTTGGCGACCTGGCCGGCGTCGGAGACGTAGATCTGACCCGGGTCGAGGTGGGAGAGACCCGCCTCCTGGTAGACCTGGACGGTGCCGCCGCTCTTGGCGCCGGGGACCTCGGCGGCGGGGCCGGTGGAGCCGGCCGCGTCGATGTAGGTGACCGGCTTCGACTGAACCGACGCTTCCTTCTGGTCCTTCTTGGAGTCGGCCCCGGACTTGCTGCCCTTGTTCTCCGAGCATCCGGTGAGCGCGAGGGAACCGGCCGCGATGGCGACCACGATGGCGCGCGCTCTGCGCGAAGTGAACGACTTCATGTTGGCGTAAGCACCTACCTGTCGGTTGTTATCCATGAGTACTGCCTGACGCGGCTGGTAGGCCGACGCGGGGGCGGCAGTCACCCCCCACCAATGGACGAGCTACCGCCCGGACTTGGGGTCGAAGGCGTCCCGGACCGAGTCTCCGAGGAGGTTGAAGGCCAGGACGAAGATCACCAGTGCCACACCCGGGAAGAAGATGAACGCCGGGTCCTGCTGGGCGTATTGCGAGCCCGCCGCGAACAGTCGTCCCCAGTCCGGGGTCGGCTCGACGAAGCCGACTCCGGCGAAGGAGAGGAAGGCAATGGTGAGGATGGTGCTGGGCAGCTGGTACGTGAACTGCACCAGGATGGGAGTCACCACGTTCGGCAGGATCTCCTTGCGGACGATCCGGCCCGGCGAGGCGCCGGAGACCTTGGCGGCCTCGACGAACTCGCGCTCACGCAGAGACAGTACGGTCGAACGCACCAGGCGCGCCATACCCATCCAGCCCAGCAGCCACAGCACGATCAGCATCGCCAGCGCGCGGAAGTATGTGGGGGTCTCCTCACGCGGGTCGACGAAGAACGCGGTGACCACAGGCATGAACGCGATGAAGAACAGCTGCTGCGGGAAGGACAGGAAGAAGTCCGTCACACGGCCGATCCAGTAGTCGGTCCGTCCGCCGAAGTAGCCGCCGACCAGGCCGATGACGATACCCGTGACCATCAGCAGGACGGTGACGCCGACGGCCATGAACAGCGAGGTCCGCATGCCGTACACCAGCATGGCGAACACGTCGCGTCCGTACTGCGGCTCGACGCCGAACCAGTGCGACCCGGAGAGCCCGCCGAACCAGCCCAGCGGAAGCCCGAACTCGTCCAGGACGGGTGTGTCGTTGTAGGTCGGGTCCTGGCCGTACAGCGTGTACGGGTCGGTCCCGCTCAACTTGGTGAGCACCGGCGCCAACAGGGCGACGACGAAGTAGAAAATCACTACCACCGCACAGATGACGCCGGTACGGTCACGCTTGAAGCGCTGCCACATCAACTGGCCGGGAGAGCGACCCTCGAGCTTCTGCTCGCCCTTGTCGGCCCCGGGCTTCGACTCGTCGAGCTCCGGGTCCAAGGCGACTGGACTGGTCATGTGTGTCTTTCCCCCGGGGGGTTGGAGAGCTGAGCGCAGCACAGATACCGGCAGGTTCTGTGGTTTGGGGGAACTTTCGCCAAGGAGTTCAACGCGCGTCAAGGGAAGAAGACGTAGGGATCTCCCTATCGTCAATATTTTGAGCAAAAATTGCGACGATCGACACCTGTGCGCGCTTGACACGTGAGATGGTGATCTGCCATTTCGGACATACGCGACCTTATTTTTGTTTACATGTCCGAAACTTGACAGCTGAATCTCCGATAACCGAACACAGGGCACACGGCATCACATTGCTCTCCTATCGCGCCCTGCACATCTCCCCCACATTTCCCTCACGAAATCCACGAACGCCTCCGGGGCGGCCGGACGGGACGGGAGCCGGGAGAGCCGGCCGGGCCGGCCGGAGCCGCGCACACGCCCCGTACGGATCCCCGCACAAGCCGAAGGCCCGGCCCTCCGACGTGCGGAGGGCCGGGCCTTCGGGGCAGTTGCCGGGGGCGTCAGCCGTGCTTGGCGCGGCTCGCGGTGCGGGCGCGGTCGCGCTGGTCGAGGACGACCTTGCGGATGCGGACCGCCTCCGGGGTCACCTCGACGCACTCGTCGTCGCGGCAGAACTCCAGGGACTGCTCCAGCGACAGCTTGCGCGGCGGGACGATCGCCTCGAACGAGTCGGCCGAGGACGACCGCATGTTCGTGAGCTTCTTCTCCTTGGTGATGTTCACGTCCATGTCGTCGGAACGCGAGTTCTCACCGACGATCATGCCCTCGTACACCTCGGTGCCCGGGTCGGTGAACAGCACACCGCGCTCCTGGAGGTTCGTCATCGCGAACGCGGTGACGGCGCCGGAGCGGTCGGCGACCAGGGAGCCGTTGTTACGGGTCTGGAGCGTGCCGAACCAGGGCTCGAAGCCCTCGTGGATGGAGTGGCCGATACCCGTGCCACGGGTCTGGGTCAGGAACTCGGTACGGAAGCCGATCAGACCGCGGGAGGGCACCACGAACTCCATGCGCACCCAGCCGGAGCCGTGGTTGGACATGTTGTCCATCCGGCCCTTGCGGACGCCCATGAGCTGGGTGACGGCGCCCATGTGCTCCTCGGGCACGTCGATCGTCATGCGCTCGACCGGCTCGTAGGTCTTGCCGTCGACCTCCTTGGTGACCACCTGGGGCTTGCCGATGGTCAGCTCGAAGCCCTCACGGCGCATCTGCTCGACCAGGATGGCGAGCGCCAGCTCACCGCGGCCCTGGACCTCCCAGGCGTCCGGACGCTCGGTGTCCAGCACGCGCAGCGAGACGTTACCGATCAGCTCGCGGTCGAGGCGGTCCTTGACCTGGCGGGCGGTGACCTTGCGGTCCTTGACGGCCGTCTTCGCGTCGGCGCCCTTGCCGGTGCCGCCACGGCCGACCAGCGGGGAGGTGTTGGTGCCGATGACCATGGAGATGGCCGGCTCGTCGACCGTGATCAGCGGCAGCGGGATCGGGTTCTCGGTGTCCGCGAGGGTCTCACCGATCATGATCTCCGGGATACCGGCGACGGCGCAGATGTCACCCGGGCCGGCCTTCTCGGCGGGCTTGCGGGTGAGCGCCTCGGTCATCATCAGTTCGGTGATGCGAACGTTGCTGATGGAGCCGTCACGCTTGATCCAGGCGACCGTCTGGCCCTTGCGCAGCTCGCCCTGCTCGACGCGGAGCAGCGCGATACGGCCGAGGAAGTTGTCGGCGTCCAGGTTGGTGACGTGGGCCTGGAGCGGGGCGGCCTCGTCGTAGGTCGGGGCCGGGATGTGCTCCAGGATGGTGGAGAAGAACGGCTCCAGGCTGGTGGAGTCGGCCGGGACCGTGCCGTTCTCCGGCTTGGTCAGCGACGCGATGCCGTCACGGCCGCAGGCGTACACGATCGGGAACTCGATCTGCTCCTCGTCCGCGTCCAGGTCGAGGAAGAGGTCGTAGGTCTCGTTGACGACCTCGTCGATCCGGGAGTCCGGGCGGTCCGTCTTGTTGATGCACAGGATGACGGGCAGACGCTGCTGGAGCGCCTTGCGGAGCACGAAGCGGGTCTGCGGCAGCGGGCCCTCGGAGGCGTCGACGAGGAGGACGACACCGTCGACCATCGACAGGCCGCGCTCGACCTCGCCACCGAAGTCGGCGTGGCCGGGGGTGTCGATGATGTTGATGGTGATCGGCTCGCCGCCGTCCTTGGGGTGGTACTTCACCGCCGTGTTCTTGGCGAGGATCGTGATGCCCTTCTCACGCTCCAGGTCGTTCGAGTCCATCATGCGGTCGTCGACCGAGTCGAGCTGATGGGCGGCGAAGGCACCGGCCTGCTTCAGCATTCCGTCGACGATGGTCGTCTTGCCGTGGTCGACGTGAGCGACGATGGCGACGTTGCGGATGTCGTGGCGCGTTGCCATGGTGTGGCGTACTCCCGGAGTGGTGAGGACGGCCTGCGCGTACGTCAGTGTTACGCGGGCCCTGCCGGGCTTGACATGCCACGGCCTCACCCCATGGTACGGGGCTGTGGCGGCTGGGGCGCGCCAGGGCATATCCACCCAGCTCAGACCCGCATTCCGCGGGTGAGGAGAGGCCCGATCGGCCCGCGGGGACCGGCCGGCCGCCCGAGGGGTCCTGGCCGGTGCCGCGGCGCTAGGGCGTGTTTCGAAAGTCCCGTCTGCCCGGCGGGCGGACGGCGCTGCTTTCGGAACACGCCCTAGTTCCCGGACGGGCTCGGCGACGGGCGGGTCACGCCCTTCTTCAAGAAGCCCATGTCCTCGTAGACCGGGGTCTGGAAGCCGAAGGCGCCCGCGTTGACGAGGTCCTTGCGGACCGCCGTGAGCTGGGGGCGCTGGTACAGCGGGATGGATCCGGCCGCCGCCCAGATCCGCGCGTCCGCCTTGCGGATCAGTGAGCGTTCCTCGTCCTGGTCCAGCGTCGCGATCGCCTGGTCGAAGAGCTGGTCCACCTGGTCGGTGCCGACCCGCGTGTAGTTCTGCTCGACGCTCAGGGAGCCGTCGGCGGCCGGCACCGGCTTGGCGTAGATGGGGCGGGCGTCGGTGGCGGGGAAGGCGCTGGCAGGCCAGGAGTACAGGGCCAGGTCGTACTGGCCGGAGGCGATGTGGTCCTTGAAGTAGCTCTCGTCGGCGACCTTGGACACCTCGGTGCGGATGCCGACCCGCTCCAGCATGCGGGAGATGTGATCGGCGACGATCCACAGCGGCTCCGAGCCGGCCCCGGAGGGGAGCACGAAGCGTAGCGTGAGCGGCTTGCCGTCCTTGGCCAGCGCACCCGCCGCGGCACCCGCCGGGGCGGCGGTGCCCTTGGGGGCGTACGCGCCCGGCGCGCCGCCCTGGCGCAGATGGTTGTCGGTGTACTGCTTGCCGTCCTGCGCGAGCGGCCGGGGTCCCGCGTCGCCCGTGTCGCGCTCCTGGTCCCGCCCGGTCGCGCGGGGCGCCTTGTTGTCCTCGCCGACGATGTACGCGCCTTCGCTGCCGCCCGTGGACTCGGGCTCGGGCTTCTTCCCCGCGCCCTTCTTCTCCTCGGCCCTCTTCTCCTCGGCCCTCTTCTCCTCGGCCTTCCTCTCCTCGGCCTTCCTCTCCTCGGTCTTCTTCCCCTCGGCCCCGGCCGCCTTCTCGGCCTCCTGCGGCTTGAGCGGGCCGCCCGGCACCCAGCCCGCGTCCGCGAGCAGCGCCCGCGCCTCCGTGGTGTCCTGGCCGCCGAGCGCGCCGCTGCTGTCGGCGTAGGCGTCCTGGCCCGCGAGGGCGAGGTGGCTGCCGACGGGCGTGACGGGCAGACCCAGCGGCTTGAGGACGAGCTTCGCCAGCTCCTGCCGGTCGATGGCGCGGGCCACGGCCCGGCGCACCCGCTCGTCGGCGAGCGGACCGCCGGCGCCGTTGAGGGCGAGCTGGGTGTAGGCCGGTTCCAGGGACTTGCGGACCTCGATCCCGCGCAGCGCTTCCTGCTGGGCCTGCCACCGGGCGATCGCCGTGGTCAGCTTCCCGCGGGCGTGGGCCTCGCGGGCGGCGGCCGCCTCGTCGGAGCCGTGCAGCAGGGCCCAGGAGCGCAGCGCCTTGGCCGCGGTCCGGCCGGCCGCCGGGCCCTGGAGCGGGCTGTCGGCGCCCTGCTGCGCGGCGAGCGTGATGCGCTGGACGTCGCCGGGCGCGATGTCGGCCAGGTCGAGCGTGCCGGCGGCCAGGGCGGCGGCACGCTCGTCGCGCGGCACGGCGGCCAGCACGATCTCGGACAGCTTGGCCGGCCGGCCCCACCAGCGCGGGTTGCGGACCAGGGTGACCTGGGCGCTCTTGTGGTCGACCTGCTGGACGGCGAACGGCCCGGCGGTGACGCTCAGCTTGCGCCGGGCCCCGTCGTTGAAGGCGTCCGGGGTGCCCATGACGTCCTTCGGGTACAGCGGCGCGAACAGCGACTGCCAGTCGGCGTACGGCCGGGCGAAGGTGACCCGGACCTCCAGGTCGTTGTCGCCGCGCTCGATCTTCTCGATGCGGTCGTAGCCGGCGTTGCGCGCGGTCCAGTACGCGCTGTCCTTGCCGGACAGGGCACGCCACTGGGCGGCGAAGTCGGCGGCGCCGATCTCCCGGCCGTCGCTCCACACGGCCTGCTGGTTCAGCCGGTACAGCACGACCTGTTTGGGCTCGGTCTCGACGACCTTGGCGGACTCCAGGAAGTCCGGGTTGCGCTGCGGGCGCCCGTTGGCGTCCAGCCGGAACATCGACGGCAGGACGGCCTGGGCGACGCGGGTGGTGGTGGCGTCCGCGTCCGACTGGAAGGCGTTGAGCGTCTCCGGCACGGTGTCCACGGCCCAGTGCAGGGTGCCGCCGTCGGCGACCAGGGGGCGCGCGGCCGCCGCGACGTCCTGTCCGGCCAGCGGCCTGCTCGGCTCCTCCTCCGAGCTGCACGCGGCGAGCAGGGGCACCGCGAGCACGCCCGCGGTGAGGAAGGCGACCGAGCGCATGACCGCGCGCGGTCCGAGGCCGTCGTAGGACATCTCTGGGTACCTCCGGGGAGCCGCTCCCACCCGGGACGCAAGTGGGGGTTTAATCACATTTGGCGGTATTTTGGAGTTGATCAGATGTATGGACCCACTGAAGAGGAAAGGGTTCACCGGTCCGGGGCGACACGGCGGCGGCGGCCCGGAACCCACCCGTGCGGCGCAATCGTGCGAACCCCGGCCGTCATGGAGCGCAGAGGGAGCGCACCCGGGTGTGCGCGGGAGGCGTGCAATCCGCCAATCGCTGCACATGCCTTCACACCGGCCGGTGTGACGCGCAACACTCGCAGGCGCATGAACGTCACCACCCGCGGCCACCCGGCCCCTGGAAGTGAGGTCACGTCATGTCCGTGCACGACGACCTGATATCGGTCCAGCGCAGCCTCGACGATCTGTCGCGGTCGGTGGGCCGCCTGGAACGGCAGCTCGGCACCGGCGGGCTGGAGATGCGCCGCGTCCGCGCGGACGCCGCCCATCTGCGCGAGAGCGTCGAACTGCTGCGTACGGCGGCGGCTCAGCCCACCCCCCGCAGTCCGGAGCTGGTCACCATCTCCGACACGCCCTACGACATCACCCTGTGGACGGACTCGGACGACGAGGGTCTCGGCGTCCGCGACCGGCACGCCCCCTGATCCGGGGCGTCCCTCGAACGGGCACGCCTCCTGAACCGGCGCGTCCCCCGACCGGACCCGCCCCCTGAAACCGACCGGGAGTCCTCAAGTTGGCCACTGGTACGGAACCTCATCCGAACAGCGGCGGCGTCCGGTCCGCGACGCGCGCCGCGATCGACGCCCCGCACCTGCGGACCGACCGGTGGTGGCTGGCCCCGGCCACCACCGCGGCCGGGCTGCTCGCCTTCATCGTGTACTCGACCTGGCGGGCCTTCTCGAACGCGCACTACTACGCGGCACCGTACGTCTCGCCGTTCTACTCGCCGTGCCTGGCGGAGAACTGCCGGACCATGCGCGCGGGACCCAACGCCGACCTCTTCGGCAGCTGGTGGGCCCTCTCCCCGGCGATCATCATCCTGATCTTCCCACTGGGCTTCCGGCTGACCTGCTACTACTACCGCAAGGCGTACTACCGCAGTTTCTGGGCCTCGCCGCCGGCCTGCGCGGTCGCCGAGCCGCACCGCGCGTACTCCGGCGAGAGCCGCTTCCCGCTCATCCTCCAGAACGTCCACCGGTACTTCTTCTACGCCGCGATCGTCGTGGCCGGGATCCTGACCTACGACACCGTGCTGTCCTTCCGCGACGAGCACTACCGCTGGGGTCACATGGGTCTGGGCACCCTGGTCTTCCTGGTCAACATCACGCTGATCTGGGCGTACACCGTCTCCTGCCACTCCTGCCGACACATCGTCGGGGGCAAGCTCAAGCACTTCTCCCGGCATCCGGTGCGCTACCGGATGTGGCAGTTCGTCGGGCGGCTCAACGCACGTCACATGCTGCTGGCGTGGTCGTCGCTGGTGAGCGTGGCGCTCGCCGACCTCTACGTGTACCTCGTCGCGTCCGGGGTCTTCGACGACCCCCGATTCTTCTGACGGTCCGCGCTTTCACCGATCCGCGCTTTCACCGATCCGCGCTTCTACCGATCCGCGCTTCTTACTAACGAGTGGGGCCTATTGATGTCCGTGGTCGACCGGCAGGAGTGGGACGTCGTCGTGGTCGGGGCCGGCGGCGCCGGTCTGCGCGCCGCGATCGAGGCGCGCGAGCGCGGCGCCCGTACTGCCGTCATCTGCAAGTCGCTGTTCGGCAAGGCGCACACGGTGATGGCCGAGGGCGGGATCGCCGCGGCGATGGCCAACGCCAACGAGCACGACAACTGGCAGGTCCACTTCCGCGACACCATGCGCGGCGGCAAGTTCCTCAACCAGTGGCGGATGGCCGAGCTGCACGCGCGCGAGGCGCCGGACCGGGTGTGGGAGCTGGAGACGTGGGGCGCGCTGTTCGACCGGACGAAGGACGGCCGGATCTCCCAGCGCAACTTCGGCGGCCACGAGTACCCGCGCCTGGCCCATGTGGGCGACCGCACGGGTCTCGAACTGATCCGGACCCTCCAGCAGAAGATCGTCGCCCTCCAGCAGGAGGACCACCGGGAGACCGGCGACTACGAGAGCCGCCTCAAGGTCTACCAGGAGTGCACGGTCACCCGGGTCCTGAAGGACGCCGGTGGCCGGGTCTCGGGGGTGTTCGCCTACGAGCGCGAGTCCGGCCGCTTCTTCGTCCTGGAGGCGCCCTCGGTCGTGATCGCGACCGGCGGCATCGGCAAGTCGTTCAAGGTGACGTCGAACTCGTGGGAGTACACCGGCGACGGGCACGCGCTGGCCCTGCTGGCCGGGGCGCCGTTGCTGAACATGGAGTTCGTCCAGTTCCACCCGACCGGCATGGTCTGGCCGCCGTCGGTGAAGGGCATCCTCGTCACGGAGTCGGTGCGCGGCGACGGCGGGGTGCTCAGGAACTCCGAGGGCAAGCGGTTCATGTTCGACTACATCCCCGACGTCTTCAAGGAGAAGTACGCCCAGTCCGAGGAGGAGGGCGACCGCTGGTACGAGGACCCGGACCACAACCGGCGTCCGCCCGAACTGCTCCCCCGCGACGAGGTCGCCCGCGCCATCAACTCCGAGGTCAAGGCGGGCCGCGGCTCCCCGCACGGCGGGGTGTTCCTGGACGTGTCGACGCGGATGCCCGCCGAGGTGATCCGGCGCCGGCTGCCGTCGATGTACCACCAGTTCAAGGAGCTGGCCGACGTCGACATCACGGCGGAGGCGATGGAGGTCGGGCCCACCTGTCACTACGTGATGGGCGGCATCGCGGTCGACTCGGACACGGCCGCCGCCCGCGGGGTGCCGGGGCTGTACGCGGCCGGTGAGGTCGCGGGCGGCATGCACGGCTCCAACCGGCTCGGCGGCAACTCCCTGTCCGATCTGCTGGTGTTCGGACGGCGGGCGGGTCTGCACGCCGCCGAGCACGCGGCCGGCCTGGGCGACGGGCGGCCGGCGGTGGACGAGGCCGAGGTCGACCGGGCGGCGGCCGAGGCGCTGCGGCCCTTCTCGGCGGAGGGGCCGACGCCGGACGGGCGGGCGGGACAGCCTCCGGAGAACCCGTACACCCTGCACCAGGAACTCCAGCAGACGATGAACGACCTGGTCGGCATCATCCGCCGCGAGGCCGAGATGGAGCAGGCCCTGGAGAAACTGGCCGAGCTGCGGGTACGGGCCCGGCGGGCCGGGGTCGAGGGCCACCGGCAGTTCAACCCCGGCTGGCACCTCGCCCTGGACCTGCGGAACATGCTGCTGGTCAGCGAGTGCGTGGCGCGGGCCGCGCTGGAGCGCACCGAGTCGCGCGGCGGGCACACCCGCGAGGACCATCCCACGATGGACCGCAGGTGGCGCCGCGCCAACCTGATCTGCCGGCTGGCCGGTCCGGCCGGGGATCCGGCGGCACCCGAACCGGACGGCGGGCAGATCTCCCTCACCCGCGAGAACACCGACCCCATCCGACCGGACCTGCTCGCCCTCTTCGACAAGGAGGAGCTGGTCAAGTACCTCGCCGAAGAGGAGCTCTACGAGTGAGCAGCTACGAGGCCCGCTTCAAGGTGTGGCGCGGGGACACGAAGGGCGGTGGGCTGGAGGACTTCGCGGTCGAGGTGAACGACGGCGAGGTCGTCCTCGACATCATCCACCGCCTCCAGGCCACCCAGGCCCCCGACCTCGCCGTCCGCTGGAACTGCAAGGCGGGCAAGTGCGGTTCGTGCTCGGCGGAGATCAACGGCCGTCCCCGGCTGATGTGCATGACCCGCATGTCGGTGTTCACCCGGGACGAGACGATCACCGTCACCCCGCTGCGCGCCTTCCCGGTGGTCCGCGACCTGGTGACGGACGTCGGCTTCAACTACACCAAGGCCAGGCAGGTTCCGGCCTTCGTGCCGCCGGCCGGGCTCGGTCCCGGCGAGTACCGCATGCAGCAGGAGGACGTGGACCGCTCGCAGGAGTTCCGCAAGTGCATCGAGTGCTTCCTGTGCCAGGACACCTGCCATGTCGTGCGCGACCACGAGGAGAACAAGCCGGCCTTCGCCGGGCCGCGCTTCCTGATGCGGGTCGCGGAGCTGGACATGCACCCGCTGGACGCGGCGGCCGAGACCGGCCTGGACCGCAGCCGCACCGCCCAGGACGAACACGGCCTCGGCTACTGCAACATCACCAAGTGCTGTACGGAGGTGTGCCCCGAGGGCATCAAGATCACGGACAACGCGCTGATCCCGCTGAAGGAACGGGCGGTGGACCGCAAGTACGACCCGCTGGTGTGGCTGGGGTCGAAGATCAGGAGGCGTTCTCCGGAGTGACGGCGCCGGGGGTGCGGCCGGGGCGCTGGGCGAGCCACTGGACGCCCAGGCTCCCCATCCACAGGAACCAGCCGACGAGCGGGAGCGTGTCGAACTTCGCGGGCAGCACGCCGAGGAACATCCACAGGGACATCCCGGTCGCGCCGATCAGTTGGCCGTACCCCCACAGCTTGGGCCGCAGGACACGGTGCCGACCGATCGGCACCACCCAGCCGGTCGTGACGGCCGCGATGCCGAACCCCGCCGTCGCCGCCACGGCCAGCACCGCCAGGACGACCAGAATCATGTGCATGGCAGTCATCGTCCCACCAGGGCCCGGGCGCACGCCAGGTGGTCATCGCGGATCTGCCCAGCCCTCGCGGTAACCCGTCCAGTCGTCCTCCGTCGCCGCGAAGTCCACGTACAGGGCGACGCCGAAGTTCGCGCGGTCGCGGTCGGTGCGGGAGAGGCCGAGGCGGACCCCCCTGACCGCGGCGGGGACGGTCTCGGCGTGTGCCCAGTGCCCGAAGCGGTTCTCGTGGAAGAACGGCAGGCCCATCAGCAGGTCGGTGGTGGGCGGGGTGACCTCCAGGGCGAGGGAGGTCTGCTGGGCGACATAGCCGCCGTAGGTGCTCGGCAGCGGCTGCATGGTGTCGTACGACATCACGGCGATCTGGTCGACCCGGCGCGCGACCTGCCCGAAGAACTCCTGCGACCACCACTTCGGGTGCCCGGCGACGGTTCCCCAGAAGGAGTGGAACCCGGGGAGCGGGTCGATCTGGTGGGAGGCGACGGACAGCGGGACACCGGCGGCCGCGGTGACCGTGTGCAGGGAGTCGAGGAGGGCGAGGTAGTGGCCGTCGCCGGAGTGCAGGGGCTCCAGGTCGAAGTGGACGCCGTCGAAGCCCGCGGCGAGGATCTCGCGGGTGGAGCGGACGACCGCCGCGCGGGTCGCG
Source organism: Streptomyces sp. NPDC104096 (assembly GCF_055584385.1). Classification (NCBI taxonomy): domain Bacteria; kingdom Bacillati; phylum Actinomycetota; class Actinomycetes; order Kitasatosporales; family Streptomycetaceae; genus Streptomyces; species Streptomyces sp. NPDC104096. Next base: position 63,258 of record NZ_JBVJMD010000003.1, on the reverse strand, counting down.
GCGCGCTCCAGGTGCATGCCGTCCGGCTCCTCGGTGGCCAGCTTGTCGCCCAGCCAGGCCTGCACCCGGACGCCGGGCAGCTCGCGATGCACGGCCGCTGTCAGCCAACCCGCCTGTGAGTAGGCCGATTCGGGCAGCGTCCCGTCGTGCTCCAGCGGGCCCGCGTGGACGTAGAGGTCGCGGATGCCGCTGCCGTCGAGGCGGTGGGCCAGGGCCGTGACGTCGGCGTCGCGCTTGCGCCCGTCGACCCAGGCGTGACCGAGCCAGATCGCGTCCCGGCCCCGGGTGTACGTGCCGTCGGCGGGGTCGCCCGCGTAGTTCACCCGCAGGGCGGTCTCGGCGGCGAGCAGGGGCAGCAGCAGGGCCAGGACGAGCCCGAGAGCGATGCGCACCGCCCGGCGCGCACCTCGACGGGGACGACCGGGGGCGGGGTCGGCGGTGTCGGCGGCGATGTTCGTGTCGGTGTCGGGGGTCGCGTCCGCGTTCGCGTCGGCGTCGGGGGGCGCGTTCGTGTTCGCGTCGGCGTCGGGGGTCGCGTCGGCGCTCGCGTCGGCGTCGGGGGTCGCGTCGGCGCTCGCGTCCGGGTGCGTGACGGAGTCCGGGTCGGCTCCGGCGTCCGGGGGTGTGTCGGCTCCGGCGTCTCGGCGTGCGTCGGTGCCTGCGTCGGGACGCGTGTCGGGGCGTGTGTCCGTGTCGGGGCGCGCGTCGGAAGCGGCGGGGTCGCCGTCGGCCGGACCGTCGTGCCGTCCCGGCTGCGGGCCGGGCTGTCGCTGTGCCTCCGGGTGTCCGGTGTGGTCCATCCCATGTCCCCCTCGTGTCTCGGCCCGCCCCTGGCGCCCCGTCCCGGACGCACACCGCTCGCGTGCCCGCATGGGCGGCCATACGCTCCCAAATGTGACGTCATCCTTGTTCCGGGGCCGGCCACGGCGTGCGACCTCGCACATACCCGTGCAGGTGGCACATGCCGCGCTGGGCGGGGTCCTCGGGCTGGTGTGGCTGGTGTTGCCATGGATGACGACACAGAACGACCCGCCGGTTGCGATCACCGGCCCGCGGCCGACCTGCACCCCGGTCGCGTCCGAGGCGGCGCAGGCGTCCGCCGTCGATCTCGTCCTGCCGCTCGCCGCGGTGGGCGCGGCAGGCGTGGTCGCGGGCTACGGATACGTGCGGCGCACCCGACGGGCCCGGACCCGGACGACCCCCGGCGGGCCCTCCGCCGCGCCCGCCGTCGAGCCGCTGGCCGAACTGGACCGGAGGACGCGGGCCTTGCTGGTCGAGGCGGACGACTGCATACGCGCCAGCCGGGAGGAACTCGCCTGCGCGGTGGCCCTGTCCGGGACCGGCCCCGCGGAGCCGTACGCGCGGGCGGTGCGGGAGGCGGAGGACGAACTGGCCGCCGCGTTCGCGATACGGCAGCGCTACGACGAGGGCGTACCGGCGGAGGAGACGGCCCGGCGGCACGCGCTCGCGGGCATCGACGGCCGGTGCGCGGAGGCGGGGCGGCGACTGGACGCGGAAGCGGTGGGATTCGACCGGCTGCGCGGTCCGGAATTCGGGGCCGGCGCGGCGCTGGAGGCGGCGGAGGCACGGTTCCGGCAACTGGCCGGCCGGATCGGGGCGGCCCAGGCGACGCTCGCCGACCTGGAGGTCCGGTACGGGCCCGCGGCGAGCACCGGGGTCGCGGGGTACGTCGAACAGGCAAAGGACCGGCTGGTGTTCGCCACCTCCCGGCTCAACCGGGCCCGCCAGACCGCCGATCGCGGCGAGCCGGGCAAGGCCGCCCTGCATCTGCGGGCCGCCGAGGGCGGGGTGGCCCAGGCGGCGGTGTTCGTGGACGAGGTGCACCGTCTCGCGACCGCGCTGACGACGGCCGCGCGGTGGCTGCCGGCCGCGCTCACGGGGGCGGAGGCCCAGCTCGCGAGGGTGCGGGCGGCCGGGCCCGCGGCGCGGCCCGGGGTACCCTCGGGCGAGCTGCGGTCACGGCTGCTGCACGCGGACGCGGTGCTGGACTCCGTACGCCAGGAGGTGACCGCAGGGCGTCCGCACGATCCGCTGGGCCTGCTGCGCCGGGTCGTCCGGGCGACCGCGCCGCTGGACACCGGGCGGGGCGGGGTGCTGGCGGCCGCCGCGTCGCTCGTCGCCCGGTCCGACGTCGCGGGCGCGGGCGGCTTCGTCGCGACGCACCGGGGGGTGGTGGGCGCCGAGGCCCGTACCCGGCTGGCGGCGGCGGAACGCTGTCTGGCCTCGGTGGACGGCCGGGCGGGCGGCCGCGTCCCGCGGGACGGTGCGGCGGGCGCCCCGGGGGTGAACTCGGCGGCGGTCCAGACGGACGTCCCGGCCGGTGTCCCGGCGGGCGCCGCCGCGGCCGCGGCGGCGGACGTCCCGGCGAGTGTCCCGGCGGGCGACCCGGCGGACGTCATGGCGGACGTCCTGGCCTGCGGCGACCTGGCCACGCGGGCCCGCGAGCTGGCCGAGCTGGACGTACGCACGCACGGCAACCCGCACGACGGGCCCACCGCCCACGAGAGCGGCCTCGCCGGAGCGGTGCTCGGCGGCCTGCTGTCGCCCGGCGCATCGCAGGACGGCACGCCCCCGAGCTTCGGCGGCCCCCGCACCCGTGACCGCAGGGGGCCTGCGCCCACGTGAGCGCGGGGAGCCGTACGGGTCGCCGTACGCCGTCGCCGGAGGTCTCAGAACAGGCTGAGCAGGGCCTCCGCCGGATCCATGAGGCCCGTCTCGCCGTCCGGGAGCGGGAGTTCGAACCACACCGTCTTGCCCCGGGGGGTACGGCGCGAGCCCCAGGCGGCGGAGAGCAGGCCGACGAGCTGGAGGCCGCGGCCGCCCTCGTCGGTGTCGCGGGCACGCCGTCGCCGGGGCTGTACCAGGCCGGAGTCCCAGACCTCGCACACCAGGGTGCGGTCGAGGAGGAGGCGCAGCCGGATCTCGCCCTCGCCGTAGCGCAGCGCGTTGGTGACCAGTTCGCTGACGAGGAGTTCTGTCGTGTCGACCAGGGGCTCCAGGCCCCAGCTGAGCAGTTGGCCGCGCGCGTACTCGCGGGCGCGGCCGACGCTGCGCGGTTCGCGCGGCAGCGTCCAGTCGCCGACTGACTCGGTGGGCAGTCCCTGGACGCGGGCCATCAGCAGCGCGATGTCGTCCTCGCCGTGGTGGGTGTCGAGGGTCCGCAGGACGTGGTCGCAGACGTCCTCCAGCGGGCGCGTCGGGTCGGTCAGCGCGCCCACGAACGCCTGGAGGCCCTCGTCGAGGGGGTGGTCGCGGGATTCGACCAGGCCGTCCGTGTAGAGCGCCAGCAGGGCGCCCTCGGGCAGTTCGACCTCCACCTCCTCGAACGGCTCGCCACCGACGCCGAGCGGCATCCCGGGCGGCACGTCGAGCATCAGCGCGGCCTCGCCCGGTTCGACGAGGACGGGGGGCAGATGACCGGCGTTGGCGAAGGTGCAGCGGCGGGTGACGGAGTCGTAGACCGCGTAGACGCAGGTCGCGAGGTACACCTCGGAGAGGTCGGCCTCGCGGGGGCGGCGCGCGGCCCGGGTGGCCTGCTGGACCCCGCCGGGGGTGCCGAGTCCGCGGGCGATCTCGTCCAACGCCGAGAGCACCTCGGCGGGTTCGAGGTCGAGCAGGGCCAGAGTCCTTACGGCGGTGCGCAGTTCGCCCATGGCCACCGCCGCGCGCAGCCCGCGGCCCATCACGTCGCCCACCACCAGCGCCGTGCGGTGGCCGGGGAGTTCGATGACGTCGAACCAGTCGCCGCCGACCTCGCTGGGGCGGCCGGTGGAGGCGTTGCCGGGCAGATAGCGGCAGGCGATGTCGAGACCGGAGGCGACCGGGTCGCCGGGCGGCAGCAGGGACCGTTGCAGGATCAGCGCCCGCTCGTGCTCGCGGCGGTACAGGCGGGCGTTGTCGATACAGACGGCGGCCCGCGCCGCCAGCTCCACCGCCAGGTCCCGGTCCCGGTCGCCGAACGGCTCGCTGCCCTTCGTCCGGGCGAACTGCGCCAGTCCCACGACCGTGTCGTGGGCGACCATCGGGACGGCGAGCGTGGACTGCACCAGGCCGCCGTCCTCGCCCGGGATGAGCAGCGGGCGGGCGGTGCGCAGGGCGTCCGCGCACGGGGAGTTGAAGGGGTAGTGGTGGACCGCGCCGACCGCGACGGGCCGGTCGCCGCCCGCGAAGGGCGCGTCGGACACGGCGCTGGCGAAGGCGACGCGGCGCAGTTCGGCGCTGCCGTCGGCGAGGCCGGGCGGGGTCTCGTCGCCGGCCAGCAGGCCCTGGTAGAGGTCGACGGTGGCGAGGTCGCAGAACCCCGGCACGACGACGTCGAGGAGCTCGCGGGCGGTGGTCTCCAGGTCGAGGGAGTTGCCGATCCGGGCGCCGGCCTCGTTGAGCAGGGCGAGGTTGCGGCGGGCGGCGGCGGCCTCGCGGGCGGCCGCGCGGCGGGAGGTGATGTCGGTGCCGAGCCAGGCGATGCCGATCGGTCGGCCGCTGCCGCTGTGCACGCGGTAGAGGTTGATGGACCAGTGGCGGCGCTCCTCGGAGCCCGGCACGAAGCCCGTGACGTGCATGTCCGTGATGGAGTCGCCGGTCTCCAGGACGCGGCGCAGGGTCGCGGAGACCCGGTCGGCCTCGCCGCGCGGCAGGTAGTCGTGGACGCCCTGGCCGCGGTGGTCGTCGGGGCTGCCGCCGAAGATGGAGGCGAACCGCTCGTTGGCGCGGCGCACCCGAAGATCGGCGTCGATCAGCAGGAAGCCGAACGGAGATTGGCCGAATATCGCCTGCGAGGCGGCGAGGTCGGTCTCGATGCTGCGCAGGGTGCGGACGTCGACGACGATGCAGACGGCGGCCTTGTCACCCTCCGTGGTCCGGGTCGGCATGACATAGACCTCGGCGAGTCCCTCCTCGCCGCGCTCTCCGGCCGGGGCGTCCGGCATCCGGAAGGGGACCACCCCGGTCCACTCCCGGCCGTCGAGGATCTCCGCCATCTTGCGCTGCCCGCGCTCGCGCAGGTCGGGGTCGACGAACGCCTGGATGGGATCCATGCCCACGGCGCGCTCGGCCGGGATGCCGAAGATCTCCTCGGCGCGCAGGCTCCACTGGTCCACGAAACCGTCGGCGCCGATGGAGAAGGACGCGACCCGGATGTAGTCGTACATCGAGCCGGGCGGACTGCTCTGCCACATGGGATCGCCGGACGGCACCTCCGCGTGGGCAGCGGTGCCCGAGGCATCCGCCCTCGCTCCGCCCGACGGGTCCTCGGACTCCGTCGCCTTCGCTGGTATCTCGCTCACGCGAACCGTCCCCTCCAGCTCACCGCGCCCGGCACCGGTCACCGGGGGCGGCTGCCCGCAGTATCCAGCACTACGGTGCCGCACGACACGGTGTTCACGATCACAGCACGGTCCAGGTTCTTTTCGGACCTGTCCGTGACAACACTTCCAGTCTTCTAACCAGGGAACACACCGTCGAACCACGTGCGCGGGGGATCATCGTCGACCTGAATCGGCCAGTCGACAGTACGTGGGCGCGCGTACAGAAGATGTCGAGGGGCATACGACACGAAACCGCCCAAAAAGACTGGTTTCACTGCTCAGTCCGGCACCGCGAGCTCGAACCACACGATCTTGCCCGCCGATCCGGGCCGGGTGCCCCAGCGGCGCGAGGAGGACGCGACCAGTTGCAGGCCGCGGCCGCTCTCGTCCTCCGGGCGGGCGGCGCGCTCGCGGGGCGGGTCGGGCAGCGGGTCGGAGACCTCCACCAGCACTCCGCGCAGCCGGGAGGGACGGACGAGGCGGACGCCGATGGGACCGGTCGCATGACGCAGGGAGTTGGTCACGAGTTCGCTGACCAGCAGGGCCGCCATGTCACTGACGGATTCGAGATCCCAGCCCAGCAACCGCTCCCGGACCACCGTGCGCGCCGCACGAACCGCGCCGGGGTCTGCGGGAAAGGTCCATTCGGTGCAGTCGCCTTCGGTGTCGATCACGCCGATCACTTCCCGGGCAAGCGGATCGCCCCATGTCCGGTTTTGAGGGGTTAATAGGCACATACCCGACATCCGGCATGGGACACCGCCCTCCGGGGCGCACTGTGTCACAAACGGCGCACGGGAAGCTCAGACGGGCCTCAGGCGCGCGAGCGCCTCCCGCACGGCGGGCACATCCTGCTCAAGCCAGTCCACGTCCCAGATCTCGGCGGGGGTGAGCCAGCGCAGCTCGTCGTGGTCCTGGAGGGGCTCGGGCGCGGCGGAGCCGGCGCGCAGCCGCGCGGTCCACACGCACAGGACGTACGGCGCTCTCAGCGGCCACCGACCCGGTACGCGCTCGACGGCCTCGGCCTCGACGCCGAGCTCCTCGCGCAGTTCGCGCACGAGAGCCGCCTCGGGCGTCTCGCCCGGCTCGACCTTGCCGCCGGGCAGCTCCCAGCGCCCGGCCAGCTCGGGGGGCGCACTGCGGCGCGCGGCGAGCAGGCGGCCACCGTCGAGCAGGGCGGCCCCGACCACGATCCGTTCCGTCATGGGCCGGAGCCTACGGGAGCGGGGTGGCGGGCAGGTCAGTTGCGGGTGGCGTCGTCGTGCTGCCCGATCCGCTCGACCCAGTACAGCTGCTTGTGTCCGCGGTGGTCGAGACTGTCCGCGATCTTCTGCGCCTCGGCGCGGGTCGCGTACCTCCCCACGCGATAGCGATTGCCGTTGTCGTCCTGCCGTATGACGAGCCAGGGAAGAGCGATCGTGCCGCCGTCGTTCATCGCACCCCTCCCGCCCGCGCTTCGCCCCGCGCCCCGCCTTCTAACGAAACCGCAATCCGCATATGCCCGAGCCTACGCCCAACCTTCACGCAGCGAATACGGCTTTTCACAAAGAGGTACGCAACCGGCCAGCCCCCAGGGGCGCACGGCAGTGAACGCGCCCCGCGCACCGTGCACCGCAACCGGTCGGCGGCATGCCGAAGCCGCCCGGGACGACCTGCGAGAACGACCGGAAGGCAGCAGCGCCCCGGACGGCCTCGACCGAGCGCCGTCCGGGGGTGACAGATATGAGGTTGTGCGCAGGTCGCGCGCTACTTCACGGGAAGGTGGTACGCGACCCGGTAGCGGTCCGCCGGGACGACCACGTCGGCCGTCTCCACCGGGCGTCCCGAGGCGTAGTAGGTGCGCTGGACGACCAGGACGACATGGCCGGGCACCCCGCCCAGCGCGAGGAGTTCCTCCGCGAGGCCGGGACGGGCGCCGACCTCCTCGGTGACGTTGTCCACGATGACGTCGATGGCACGCATCCGCTCGACCACGCCCATGCCGCCGAGCGGCCCCTCCTCGGGCAGCATCACCGGCGTCCGCCCGGTCACGGCGAGCGGCTCCCAGGAGGTGGAGAGCATCATCGCCTCGCCGGCCTCGCGGAACACGTACCGCGTGCACATCACGCGGTCGCCCGGCTTGATGCCGAGCCGCTCGGCGACGGCGCCGCTCGCCTCCGCCTGCGCGCTGCTGGACTCCCAGGTGCCGCGCGTGTCCACGTCGGCCTGCTCCTGGCGGAAGGGGGTCGCGCCGCCGGTCGGACGGAACCCGGAGCGGGCGATCCGGCGCGGCACCGGCCGTTCGCGCACATACGTCCCCGAGCCGGAGCGGCCCTCGACGAGCCCCTCGGCCATCAGCACCTTGCGCGCCTCCAGGGCGACGGTGTCCGAGACGCCGTACTCCTCGCGGATTCTGGCCTGGGAGGGCAGCCGGGTGTGCGGTGGCAGCGAACCATTGACGATCTTCTTGCGGAGATCACCCGCGACGCGCAGATACGCCGGCTGCTCACCGAATGTCACTGGCCGCTCCCATCAGGTTGTACAGACAGCAACAGCCTGGCAACCGTGGGTCGTCTCGTGCAAGCAAAGGCCAGAGAATCACTCGATGTGATGACTTGGGCCTGCGGAGGGCTTTACGCAGGCACTTTCTCCCCACTCCGGCCGTGCTCACACATCGAGGTCCTCACTGCCCCCGCCGTCGCCCGCCCCGTCGCCGTAGTCGTCGTACGACGGAGGGGTGGTGGCCAGGCCCAGAGCCTTGCGCGCGGTGACCGTGGCGGCGTCGTCGATGAACTCGTACCCGCTGTCGTAGTGCGCGTAGAACGTGTCCGCGTCGTCGGCGGCGGCGGCCTTCGCCCACTCCTTGCGGGCCGCCTCCACGTCCTTCACCAGGGCGGCCACGGGCCGCTCGGAGGCGGCCGGCCAGTCGTGCGCGCGCAGCGCCGCGGCCTGCGCCGCGAGCGCGTCCTCGACGTCGCCCGCCCAGTCCGTGTTCGTCCCCAGGTCCTCCTCGGGGTAGTCCAGGGGCTCCTGCGCGAGCGCGGCGTCCAGGGCCTGACCCGCCTTCAGGAAGGCCTCCTGGTCCGCGTCGAGCATCGAGGCGTCGTTGCGCAGCGAGCCGGTCAGCGTGGCGTCCTCGTCCGTGTTGCCGAAGAAGCAGGTGATCTCGCGGTCGCCGAAGTCCCAGGAGTCCTCGGTCGGGGTGAAGTAGTACACGTCGACGTCCTCGGGAACGGCCCAGGGGTCCATCGCGTAACGGCCCAGGAGCTTGTAGCACCTGTCGTCGGCGATGTCCGAGACATGGGTCTCGCCGGGGTAGGAGTCGTCCGGGTAGTCGGCACCCTCGCGCAGGCCGAACACGGCGAACGCCTCGCCGTCGTGCTCGCCGTCGCAGGGGACCACGTCGACGTCGTAGGTGTAGCCGTCCTCGGCGTCCGGCGCGTCGAAGCACTCACCGGCGCTGACCGGCACGCTCACGCTGTTCTGGGCGCCCTCCTTGAACCCCTCCCAGACGTCGTTCGCCGCGCCCGTGGTGAGCATCAGCGTCCACAGCACGAGCCCGATCGACGACATCGCCGCCCCGCCGATCGCCAGCCCCTTGCCGCGCTCGCCGCGCCGCCTGATCTGCACCAGCGCGACGACCCCCAGCACCAGCCCCACCGCCGGCAGGAAGCAGAGGATGCCGAGGACCAGGGAGGCGATGGCCACACCGTTGACGGGCGCGGGCCGGTTGAACGGGCTGTAGCCCTGTCCCCAGGTCTGGTACGGAGGCTGCCCGTAGCCCCCGTACTGCGGGTACGGCGCGGGCGGCGGAACCTGGTAGGGCCCCTGGGGCTGCTGGGGCTGCTGGGGGTCGTGGGCCCCCGGGGGCGGAGGTATGGACACGGTTACCGTGCTCCTGGTTCTGACGGGACGGCGGGCGGCGGGACGGCTCGGCGGCGCCAGCCCCGAATCCCCGGATGCGGAAGGGACGAGAGATCAGAACTGACGTACGACCTTGGCGCATGGTAAGCGCGCGACGACCCGGGGTGTGAGGCCGGTCGGGCGGCGGGCCGGGGGTCCCGGAGGTGCGGCACGGCAAGGTACCGAGATCCCCCGACCCGAGATCGCTCAGCCCCTCCGCGCCCGGTCGCGGGCCGCTACCTTGAAGCCATGACCGCACTGCCCGACTGGATGCGCCCGCCTCGCGCGGAAGGCTGGTTCGCGGAGGACCTGGACAGCCTCCCCGAGGCGCCGCGCCACACCGAACTGATCGACGGAGCGCTCGTCTTCATGATGTCGCCGCAGCGGGCCTGGCACGGCCGCCTCGTCACCGCCCTGACCACCACGCTCATGACGCAGGCACCGGCCGGCTTCGAGGTCGAGCGGGAGATGACGATCCGCCTCGACGCCCGCAACCGTCCCGAGCCGGACCTGCTGCTGACGGACCTGCCCTACGACCCCGACCGCACCTGGTACGCCCCCGAGGACGTGCAGCTCGTCGTGGAGGTCGTCTCCCCCGAGTCCGCGCACCGCGACCGCAAGGTCAAGCTCCGCAAGTACGCGGAGGCCGGCATCCCCCACTACTGGTGCATCGAGGACGAGGACGGGGCACCCGTCGTGCACGTCTACGAGCTCGACGAGCCGACCGGCGCCTACGCCCCCGCCGGAATCTTCCGGGGCACCCTCCGGCGCCCGGTGCCCTTCGAGATCAGCCTGGACCTCGACAAGCTCACACCGCCACGCAGCGGCTGAAAGGTCGGCACGGATACGCGGAAGGGGTGGACCGTCGGGACCCGGGGGTCGCTCACGGGCGCCCTGCGGACTCCTTGCGGACCGCTCCCAGCCGCGCCTGCTCCTCCTCGACGATCTGACGGGCCATCGCCGTGTCCGAGACGTCGACCGCGTCCGGCGTCGACTCGGCGACCGCGCTGCGACGTGCGTACGCGTCGAACAGACGGGTCTTGTTCTTCAGCATCTCCACCATCCGCTCGTCCACCCCGCGGGTAGCGAGCAGCCGGTGCACCTGGACCGGACGCACCTGTCCCATGCGGTGGGCCCGCGCCACCGCCTGATGTTCGATGGTCGGCTTGATCTGGGGCTCGCAGATGATCACGACGGACGCGGCCTGCATGTTGAGCCCCACCCCCGCCGCCTCGATCTGCGCCACCAGCACCGCTGGACCCGGCACGGCGGCGAACTCGTCCACCAGTTGCTGACGGCGCGCGGGCGGCACGCTTCCCGAGATCGGCCCGAACACCTGACCGCCACCAGGGTTCCGCGCGGCATCCAGCATGTCCTTCACCGCCCCGAGGACATCCCTGAAGTTGGAGAACACCACCACCTTCAGCCCGTTCTCGGCAGCGTCCTCGACGATCTCGCGCAGCCGGTTCAGCTTGGCCGACTTCCCGGGGCGCGCGTACGCCGCTCTGCGCATCGCCATGAAGTTGCCGGCGCGCACGGCCTCGAGATAAGCCTCTTCGTCCGACGTGCTCAGCTCCTCCCACTCGTCCGTCTGCTGGAGCGCGGGCAGTTCGGTCAGGACATCCTGCTGGTTGCGGCGCAGATAGACCGGGGCGACAGCCTTCCGGAACGCCTTGGAGCCGGCCACTCCGTCACGGTCGCCGACAGCCTCTGCCAGATGCGGCTGAAGAATCCCCACGAGGCTGCGGAACTCGGCGACCCGGTTCTCCATCGGTGTGCCGCTCATGAAGAGAACGCGTTCACAGCGCCCGGACCATTCGGTCACGGCTTGGGAGCGACGCGTCTTCGGATTCTTCACGTAGTGCGCCTCGTCCACGACCAGCATCCCCACCTCGCCGCCTCCAGGAGCAGGGAAACCACGCAGGCCGTCGAAGGTGGTCACCCCTACGCCGCCCCGGTCCTTCCACTCGGCGAACGCTTCCTGCCTGTCGGGGCCGTGCAGAGGCGTCACGCGCAGCTTGCTTCGGGCCTCGATCTCTCGCGTCCAGTTGATCAGGACGCTGGCCGGGCAGACGACCATGAAGTGACTCTGTCCCCCGGCAGCAAGATGAGCCAGGACGGCGATGGCCTGGATGGTCTTGCCGAGTCCCATCTCGTCGCCGAGGATCACCTTGCGTTGCGCCAGGGCGAAGCGCGCCCCGAAGGCTTGATAGCCGCGCAGAGACACCCGCCGGTGGGTGTCGTCGAGCATCTGGTCGCGGACCCGCCCGGCGATGTCGTCGGGCAGGAACCCCTCGGCGGCGGCAGTGTCCGGTCTGCGGCCGGAGATCTCCGCGAGCAGGCTGTAGTACTCGGCGGAACGCAGCTCGAAGTCGACCCAGGCCGCAACCTCCGTCGAGGTACCGCGCAGCAGATCCACCGAAGCCTGCGCGAGCAGTTCCGGCACACCGCTCCGCGCCGCTTCCTCGATCAGCCCGCGGAGCTCTGCGACTGCCTCCCGCGCCCGAGCTCGTCCGTCCTGCCCCACCAGCAGCATCCGCAGCCGTCCGGAGGCCGGCCTGGCCTCGGCCAGCAGCGGACCGAACCGCTCCGAGAGAGCCGCGGCCTTGTCGACGGCTCGCCGCGCATCGGGGCCCGCTTCCACCAGCACGTTCAGGGCCATGACGAGCGAGGTGGTTCGCGGCTCCGGCCGATCCACGTCGATGTGGACGGCGACGGTCTCCCGAACGGCATCGGATATCTGACGCGCCGCCGCGATGACCTGATCGGCGGTCCGCTGCCCCACGCCGGGAATCTGCCGCAACCGGTAGGAACCCGCATCGAGTACCTGCCAAACCGATCCCAGCCCGCTCTTCTCGACTTCCCCGAGCCTCAGCCGCCCCTCGGTGACCTCCTTCAACCGGGCCACCGGGATGGCGCCCAGCGCCTGTTCCACCGCAGTGTCGCAGATCGGCTTCAGCGCCTCCCGAACCGCCTCGACAGCCCGCCCGTGGTCACCGGCCAGCGCCTGCGCCGCCTCGTACAGCCGCCTCCCCGCGGCGACCGCCTCCCGCTCGCTGCGCCCCATACCGCCCCGGCCCCTCTCGCCATGTCCCCGCATACTGCCATTGCCGCCCCTCGGCACCGACCAGAATCCATCAGCGTTGTGTACACACGGCACACGGACCGAGCTGCGCGAGATCCCGCGTGACCTGGCGCTGCGCATCCTGGCGAAACCGACGGAGCTGGAGAGCGACCCCTTCGGCCTCGACACCACCGCACTCGTGTCCCGGCCCGAGCGCCGCCGACTGCGGGTCGGCGACTACCGAGTCGTGTACACGATCGACAACGGCGAGCTGGTGGTGTGGGTCGTGCACGTGGGGCACCGCTCCACGGTCTACGACCCGTGGCTGCTCCAGGTTCTGACGGCTGCCGCCGACAGCAGGACGGCCCGACCCTCGCTCTCGCGGGTCGGGCCGTCCGTGCGGGTCCGGTCAGACGTTGAAGCGGAACTCCACCACGTCGCCGTCCTGCATGACGTACTCCTTGCCCTCCATGCGGGCCTTGCCCTTGGCGCGGGCCTCGGCGACCGAGCCCGTCTCGACCAGGTCCTCGAAGGAGATGACCTCGGCCTTGATGAAGCCCTTCTGGAAGTCGGTGTGGATCACACCGGCGGCCTCGGGGGCCGTCGCGCCCTTCTTGATCGTCCAGGCGCGGGACTCCTTGGGGCCTGCGGTCAGGTAGGTCTGGAGGCCGAGGGTGTTGAAGCCGACACGGGCGAGGGTGGCCAGGCCCGGCTCCTCGGCGCCGACCGACTCCAGGAGCTCCATGGCGTCCGCCTCGTCGAGCTCGGCGAGGTCCTGCTCCAGCTTGGCGTTGAGGAAGATCGCCTCGGCGGGGGCGACCAGGGCGCGCTGCTCGGCCTTGAAGTCCTCGTCGACCAGCTCGTCCTCGTCGACGTTGAAGACGTAGAGGAACGGCTTGGTGGTGAGCAGGTGCAGGTCGTGCAGCAGCTCCTCGTTGCCCGAGCCCTGGGCGATGCCCGCGGAGAACAGGGTGTCGCCCTTCTCCAGGATCTCCTTGGCCGCCTCGACCGCCGCGACCTTCGGCGCGATGTCCTTCTTGATCCGCGACTCCTTCTGGAGGCGCGGCAGGACCTTCTCGATGGTCTGGAGGTCGGCGAGGATCAGCTCGGTGTTGATCGTCTCGATGTCGTCCTTCGGCGAGACCTTGCCGTCGACGTGCACGACGTTCTCGTCCTTGAAGGCACGGATGACCTGGCAGATCGCGTCCGACTCGCGGATGTTCGCGAGGAACTTGTTGCCCAGGCCCTCGCCCTCGGAGGCGCCGCGCACGATGCCCGCGATGTCGACGAAGTCGACGGTGGCCGGCAGGACCCGCTGCGAGGAGAAGATCTCGGCCAACTTCGTGAGCCGGGCGTCCGGGACACCGACGACGCCCACGTTGGGCTCGATCGTGGCGAACGGGTAGTTGGCCGCCAGCACGTCGTTCTTGGTCAGGGCGTTGAACAGGGTCGACTTGCCGACATTCGGCAGACCGACGATTCCGATCGTGAGCGACACGTTGCGACTTCCCGTACGTGAGAGGGGTGGGGGCCAGGGGGCCGGGACCAGGGGGCCGATCCACCAGTCTACGGCGTGCCGCGCCCCTTACCGGCTTCGTGTCGAACGCTTGGCCAAGCCACGCCCACCGGCGTGTCTGAGGAGCCATTCGACACATAAACCGACCTAAGTTGGTCCAGTGGAGCAACACAGGACGCGCCCCCAGCAGCACGGACCGCGACGCGGCACACCCCCGCCCCTGCCTCCGCAGGGCAGACGCGACGCCGCGGACGTGGCGCGGCCCGCCCGGCCGTCCTCCGCTCCCGCGCCCTCGTCCGGCCGTCCCGCGCCCTCGTCCCGTCCTGCGCCGTCCTCGCGCCCGGCTCGGGTGAACGCTCCCGCGGGGGGACCCGTGCAGCGCCGTCGGGTGGCGGTACGGCGGCCCGCTCCCCCGGTCGCCCGGCCCCCCGGGCAGGCCCCCGGCCCGCGGCTGACCGGACTGGGCGGCGGGCTGTTCTGCGGGGCGGCGATGATCCTGCTCGGCTGGCTCGACCTGCTGCTGTTCGACGGGTCGCCGACGGTGTACGGGGTGCTGTTCCTGCCGGTGTGCGCGCTGACCGCGCTGTGGGTGCGCCGGGGGGACCTGCTGACCGCGCCGGTCGTGGCGCCGATCGCCTTCACGGCGGGGGTGCTGTCGATGGCCGACGGCCACGGCGGGCTCGGCAGCCGGCTGATGGGGGTGATCACGGTGCTCGCCACCCAGGCCGGGTGGCTGTACGGCGGAACGCTCGTCGCCGGACTGATCGCGATCGTGCGGAAGGTCCGAGCGCTGAGCCGGCGCCGACGACCCCGGTGAGCCGGACGACCCCGGTGAGCCGGACGACCCCGGTGAACCCGGCGCCGCGGTGAACCCGGCGCCGCGGTGAACCCGGTGCCGCGGTGAACCCGGTGCCACGAGGGGCCCGGGGTTCCCGCGTCACCAGGGGTCGTTCCCGGGGCCTAGCCCTCCTTGAGGGCCCGCATCGCCGCTCCCACGATTCCCGCGTTGTTCTGGAGCTGGGCCGGGACGATCTCGGCCTTGATGCCCTCGATGAAGTGGAGGAACTTCTCCGACTTGCGGCTGACGCCGCCGCCGATGACGAACAGCTCGGGCGAGAACAGCATCTCGACGTGGGCGAGGTACTTCGTGACCCGGCGGGACCAGTGCTCCCAGGTCAGCTCGCCGTCCTCCTTGGCCTTGCTGGAGGCGCGCTTCTCCGCGTCGTGACCGCTCAGTTCGAGGTGGCCCAGCTCGGTGTTGGGGACGAGCACGCCGTCGACGAAGAGGGCACTGCCGATCCCGGTGCCGAAGGTCAGCAGGATGACCGTGCCCCGGCGGCCCCGGCCGGCGCCGAACTCCATCTCGGCGACGCCCGCCGCGTCCGCGTCGTTGACCACGGTCACCGGCAGACCGCCCAGCCGTTCGCTGAACAACGCGCGCGCGTCCAGGTCGATCCAGCTCTTGTCGACGTTGGCCGCCGTACGGATGGTGGACCCGCCGGTGACCACGCCCGGGAAGGTGAGTCCGACCGGGCCGGTCCAGCCGAAGTGGTCGACGACCTGCTTCACCCCGTCGGCCACTCCGTCCGGAGTGGCCGGGTGCGGGGTGAGCACCTTGCACCGCTCCTGGGCCAGGTCGCCCATGTCCAGGTCCACGGGAGCGCCCTTGATCCCGGATCCACCGATGTCCACGCCGAAGATCTGCATGGCCCTACGTTACGACGTGGGGCCCACCGTCACTCCACGGAGTCGGCGGCCGCACCGGACCCGCCGCGCTCGGCGGCCAGCGCCGCCGCCTCCTCGCGCAGGTCACGGCGGAGTTCCTTGGGCAGCGAGAAGGTGATGGACTCCTCGGCCGCCTTGACGAGCTCGACGTCCGCGTAGCCGCGCTCGGACAGCCAGGCCAGGACCTCCTCGACCAGCACCTCCGGCACCGACGCGCCCGAGGTGACGCCGACCGTGGTCACGCCCTCCAGCCAGGCCTCGTCGATCTCACTGGCGAAGTCCACCAGGTGCGCGGCGCGCGCGCCGGCGAGCTTGGCGACCTCGACGAGCCGGACGGAGTTGGAGGAGTTGCGCGAGCCGACCACGATCACGAGGTCCGCCTCGGCGCCCATCTGCTTCACGGCGAGCTGGCGGTTCTGGGTGGCGTAGCAGATGTCGTCGCTGGGCGGCGAGATGAGCTGCGGGAACTTCTCCTTCAGCGCGTCGACGGTCTCCATGGTCTCGTCGACGGAGAGGGTGGTCTGCGAGAGCCAGACGACCCGGGAGGGGTCGCGGACCTCGACCTTGGCGACGTCGGCGGGGCCGTCGACGAGCTGGATGTGGTCGGGGGCCTCGCCGGAGGTGCCGATGACCTCCTCGTGGCCCTCGTGCCCGATCAGCAGGATGTCGAAGTCCTCGTCGGCGAAGCGGACGGCTTCCTTGTGGACCTTCGTGACCAGCGGGCAGGTCGCGTCGATGGTGGCGAGGCGGCCGCGCGCGGCCTCCTCGTGGACGACGGGGGCGACGCCGTGCGCGGAGAACATGACGATGTTCCCCTCGGGCACCTCCTCCGTCCGCTCGACGAAGATCGCGCCCTTCCGCTCCAGGGTCTGCACGACGTACTTGTTGTGCACGATCTCGTGCCGGACGTAGATCGGGGCCCCGTACTGTTCGAGGGCCTTCTCGACGGCGATCACGGCGCGGTCCACACCCGCGCAGTAGCCACGGGGGGCGGCGAGCAGGACACGGCGGCCAGGCGAAGCAGTCATGGGAACCATCGTAAGGCCGCGTCCGAGGGGCGGGGATCGCCCGCCCCCGGTCCGCCGGGGCCGGCCGGCGGCCGGCCGGCCGCGGGCCGGCCGGGCCGGTCGCACCCGCCTCGTCCGCCGGGCTCCGGGCGTGGCGGATCCCGGTGTCGACTCGGCCTGGGCCGGGCCGCATTGTCGGTACCGGCCGATACTCTCGGGCGCATGGCTGTGAACACGTCCGCGGACGCCCCGATGCCCGTCGGCGAGGTCTCGCGGCTCATCGGGGGATGGATCGACCGGCTCGGCGCGGTGTGGGTCGAGGGGCAGATCACCCAGCTGTCGCGGCGCCCGGGTGCGGGGGTCGTGTTCCTGACGCTGCGCGACCCGTCGTACGACATCTCCGTCAGCGTCACCTGCTTCCGGCAGGTGTTCGACGCGGTCTCCGATGTCGTGGGCGAGGGCGCCCGGGTCGTCGTCCTCGCGAAGCCCGAGTGGTACGCGCCGCGCGGGCAGCTGTCGCTGCGGGCCGCCGAGATCAGACCGGTGGGCGTCGGCGAGCTGCTGGCCCGGCTGGAGCAGCTCAAGAAGTCGCTCGCGGCGGAGGGGCTGTTCGCGCCCGAGCGCAAGAAGCCGCTGCCGTTCCTGCCGCAGCTCGTCGGGCTGGTCTGCGGCCGCGCCTCGGCGGCGGAGCGCGATGTGCTGGAGAACGCCCGGCACCGCTGGCCCGCCGTCCGCTTCGAGGTGCGCAACGTCCCCGTACAGGGGGTGCACGCCGTCCCGCAGGTCGTGCAGGCGGTGAAGGAGCTCGACGCGCTCGACGACGTGGACGTGATCGTCGTCGCGCGCGGCGGCGGCAGCGTGGAGGACCTGCTGCCGTTCTCCGACGAGCAGTTGGTCCGCGCGGTCGCCGCCTGCCGTACGCCGGTGGTGTCCGCGATCGGGCACGAGCCCGACACCCCGCTCCTGGACTACGTGGCCGATCTGCGGGCCTCGACGCCGACGGACGCGGCGAAGAAGGTCGTACCGGACGTCGGCGAGGAGTACGAGCGGGTGCGGATGCTGCGCGACCGGGCGCGGCGGTGTGTGCGGGGGCTGGTCGACCGGGAGGAGCGCGGTCTCGCCCATGCGCTGGCCCGCCCCTCGATGGAGAACCCGCACCGGATGGTCGACGAGCGGGAGGACCAGGTGGCGTCCCTGCTCGACCGGGGCCGGCGGACCCTCGGTCATCTCCTCGACCGGGCGGATTCCGAACTGGGCCACACCCACGCGCGCGTGGTGGCCCTCTCCCCCGCGGCGACGCTGAAGCGTGGTTACGCCGTGCTCCAGCGGGCGGACGGGCATGTCGTCCGGGACCCGGGCGAGGTGGCGCCGCAGGAGGCGCTGCGGGCGCGGGTCGCCGAGGGCGAGTTCAACGTACGAGTCGATGTCCAGGAGTGAGTGAATGACCGGCAGGGTGGACGAGGCGCTCGGGTACGAGCAGGCCCGTGACGAGCTGATCGAGGTCGTGCGGCGGCTGGAGGCGGGCGGCACGACGCTGGAGGAGTCGCTCGCGCTCTGGGAGCGGGGCGAGGAGCTGGCCAAGGTGTGCCGGCGGTGGCTGGAGGGCGCGCGGGCGCGGCTGGACGCGGCGCTGACCGAGGAGGCGGAGGGCGCGGAGGCCGAGGGCTCGGCGGGGTAGCCGCGGGGACGCCCTCGACGGGGTGGCCGAGGGCGACGGGCGCCTGTGAAGCGGATCACCAGGCTCCATGTTTGGTTGAACTTTGAACTTCATCTCGCTTATGGTCGGTGCCGTAAGCCGGTCCTGCACCTCAGGGCCGGACGCACAGCCCGAGAAGGTTCAGATGTCTCTCGTTCTCGACCCCGCCGCTCAGGACCTGCTGTTCCGCGAGGCCCGCACCGCGAACACCTTCACCGACGAGCCGGTGACCGACGAGCAGGTCCAGGCGATCTACGACCTGGTCAAGTACGGCCCGACCTCCATGAACCAGTCGCCGCTGCGGGTCACCCTGGTCCGCTCGGCCGAGGCCCGCGAGCGCCTGGTCCAGCACATGGCCGACGGCAACAAGCAGAAGACCGCCACCGCCCCGCTGGTCGCGATCCTCTCCGCCGACAACGAGTTCCACGAGGAGCTGCCCCAGCTCTTCCCGCACTTCCCGCAGGCCAAGGACGCCGTCTTCGGCGAGCGCCCGGTGCGCGAGTCCAGCGCCGCGCTGAACGCCGCCCTCCAGGCCGCGTACTTCATCATCGGCGTCCGCGCCGCCGGGCTGGCCGCCGGCCCGATGACCGGTCTCGACTTCGAGGGCGTCCGCAAGGAGTTCCTCGACGACGACCACACCCCGCTGATGGTGGTCAACATCGGCAAGCCGGGCCCGGACGCCTGGTTCCCGCGCTCCCCGCGCCTGGCCTACGACGAGGTCGTCACCACCGTCTGAGCCGGTCCCGGACCCCCGGGACACCGTCCGGGGCGGCCCACGGCCCCCTGGACCTCCGGGCATGACGAAGGCCCCCGGCACATCGCCGGGGGCCTTCGTCATGCCCTCGTACGCCTCGGGACGGCCCCGGGGCTCACGCCGTCTTCAGCGACTCGGCCATCTTCACCAGCCGGTCGAAGGACGCCGTGCCCGCCACGACCGTCGTGGAGCCGTCGGCGCCCTCCAGCACGAGGGCGTCGTAGCGGCCCCCGGTGTACCGGGTCCAGGTGCGGCCGCCGATCTCGTCCGTCACCTTCGTCGCCGTCGCGCCCTGGCTCGCCTCCTCGACGAACTCGGCGCGCTTCTGAGTCGACTGCTCGACGGCCACGTACTCCCCGTCGGGGTCCTGGAAGCCGAGGTGCCAGGCGTCGGACTCGTCGCCCCGGAAGCGCACGGAGGTCGCCTTCCAGCTCCCCGGCAGGCCTTCGGGCGCGGCCACCGGGTACGACGCCGCACGACGTGCCGTCAGCAGCTCGATGCGGTAGTCGACCCGCTTGATGTCGGGAGCGTGATCGTCGTGCGGGACGAAGATGTAGATGACACCTGCCGCGACCATGATCAGGCCCAGGGAAAGAATCATGTCCCGGACCGTCTTCTGCTTGCCGTTCGAACCTGCCACGCGCCCTATCGTCGCAGGTGCCCGGTGCGCTCATCCGTGGGGGGCCCTGCTCATTTTGTAAGCCTGGCGATAGAGTCGGGGCCAACACCCTCATCCGGCCGTCGCCGTATCAGAAAGGTGCGCTCCGATGACCGAGAATCATCACCTCCCGTCCGAACTAGAGGTCCCCTCCGAGGCGCCCGACCGCAACCTCGCCCTGGAACTCGTCCGCGTGACCGAAGCCGCGGCGATGGCCGCGGGCCGCTGGGTCGGGCGCGGCGAGAAGAACGGCGCCGACGGCGCCGCGGTGCGCGCCATGCGCACGCTCGTCTCCACCGTGTCGATGAACGGTGTCGTCGTCATCGGCGAGGGCGAGAAGGACGAAGCCCCGATGCTCTTCAACGGGGAGCGGGTCGGCGACGGCACCGGCCCGGAGTGCGACATCGCCGTCGACCCCATCGACGGCACCACGCTCACCGCCAAGGGCATGCCGAACGCGATCGCGGTCCTGGCCGCCGCCGACCGCGGTTCGATGTTCGACCCGTCCGCCGTCTTCTACATGGACAAGCTGGTCACCGGCCCCGAGGCCGCCGACTTCGTCGACATCGACGCGCCCGTGTCCGTGAACATCCGCCGGGTCGCCAAGGCCAAGCGCTCCTCGCCCGAGGACGTCACCGTGGTCATCCTCGACCGGCCGCGGCACGACGGTCTCATCAAGGAGATCCGGGAGACCGGCGCCCGCATCAAGCTGATCTCCGACGGCGACGTCGCCGGCTCGATCCTGGCGCTGCGCGAGGGCACCGGCGTCGACCTGCTGCTCGGCGTCGGCGGCACCCCCGAAGGCATCATCTCGGCCTGCGCGGTGAAGTGCCTGGGCGGCACCATCCAGGGCAAGCTGTGGCCGAAGGACGACGCGGAGCGGCAGCGGGCGATCGACGCCGGGCACGACCTCGACCGTGTGCTGACCACGGACGACCTGGTCTCCGGCGAGAACGTCTTCTTCGTCGCCACCGGCATCACCGACGGCGAACTGCTGCGCGGGGTGCGCTACCGGTCCGAGACCGCCACGACCGACTCGATCGTGATGCGCTCCAAGTCCGGCACGGTCCGCCGGATCGACTCCGAGCACCGGCTGAGCAAGCTGCGTGCGTACAGCGCGATCGACTTCGACCGCGCGAAGTAGCCACCACCCGGCGGCCGCCCACCGGCGGCCGCACTCATACGTGAAGGGGGCGCCCCCGGTGCGGAGGGAGCGCCCCCTTCACGTACGAACGACCCACAGGTCCGCAGGACACGGGCGCAGGCCCGGATCGCGGCCCCGCGGGCACCGGCCGGGCCCGCACGGGTGACCCGGACGCCACGCGATCGGAGCCCCGGCAGACCCGCGCAGGCCCCAGGCTTCTAACCCGCGGCCGCTATGCGGTTCGCCGCGCGGGCCTTCTTCAGTTCGAGTTCGCGGCGACGGCGTCTGGCCAGCACCACGCGGCGCTCGGCGGCGGTGAGGCCGCCCCAGACGCCGTACGGCTCGGGCTGGAGCAGCGCGTGCTCGCGGCACTCGACCATCACCGGACAGCGCGCGCAGACCCTCTTGGCCGCCTCCTCGCGGGAGAGCCGGGCGGCGGTGGGTTCCTTGGACGGTGCGAAGAACAGGCCGGCCTCGTCACGCCGGCACACCGCCTCGGTGTGCCAGGGCGCGTCCTGGTCCCTGTCCCGCACCGGCACCCGCTGGGCCGGTACGGCAGCTACCTGCAGGGACGAATGCGGCGGTTGCTGCACGGGTCTACTCCTGACGACGGCTTCGCGAGCGAGAGACGATGCAGCAAGGCCTACCCGCTGTACGCGCGCCTATGCACTCAGTTCCGAACCGCAGGATTCCAGGGGCGCGCCGACGCCCGCGCCACACCGCTCGCGCCCGGCCCCCGCCGCCGCGGGGACCCCGGAATTCACGACCGTCAACGGTCCAGGTGCTTGCGCAAACTCTTGTCGACCTTGCGGTGGACCCGGTCGAGGATGTCCCCGACGAGCCTGCCGCGCTTCGGCTTGCCCTCGATGTTGCCCAGCACGGCCCAGCCGTCGAGATAGACGACGGGCGCGTCCGGGTCCGCCGCGTCCAGCGTGTCCACCTCGAAGTTGCCCAGCACGCCACCGCCGGTGCCGCGCAGCGAGACGTTCTCCGGGACCCGGACCTCGACGTTGCCGAAGACCGAGAGCGCCTTGATGACGACCTGCTGGTACTCGAAGAGCGCCTCGCTGAGGTCGATCTCGACGCTGCCGAAGATCGCGTACGCGTGGATACGGCGCCCGGCGCGCCAGCGGCCCTTGCGGACGGCGCTGCTGAAGACCGCGACCACGTTCTCGTCGGGGTCGGCCGGGATGGCGCCCGCGGTCGGACGGCCGGGAGCGGCGGCGTAGGCCGGGGCGGCCCGGTGGTGGGCGGCCGGCAGGTCCCGGATGAAGACCTCCAGCTCACCGACCGTCTTGGCGGCGAGCACGCCCTCGACCCGCTCGGCGTGCTCCTCCGGGGTCAGCCGGCCCTCGGCCATGGCGTCGCGCAGGATGTCGGCGATGCGGTCGCGGTCGGCGTCCGAGGCGCGCAGTTCGGCGACCCGGGGCTCGGCGGCGGGGCGAGACTCGGTCTGCTTCTGAAGGTCCACGGAAACAGACTAGCGAAACACGATAGATCGCGACACCCCCGAAGTGAGCCTTACCTCACAGGCTCCGCGCGGACGCCAGGTCCTACGCTGGTGGACGCTGCCAATGGAGGCCAGCCGCTGTCTGTCGAGTGAGGAATGGGCGAGATGCCTGAGTTCGCGTACACCGATCTGCTCCCGATGGGAGAGGACACCACCCCCTACCGGCTGGTGACCTCCGAGGGTGTGTCCACCTTCGAGGCCGACGGGCGGACGTTCCTCAAGGTGGAGCCCGAGGCGCTGCGCAAGCTCGCCGAGGAGGCGATCCACGACATCCAGCACTATCTGCGCCCGGCCCACCTCGCGCAGCTTCGCCGCATCATCGACGACCCGGAGGCCTCGGCCAACGACAAGTTCGTCGCCCTGGACCTGCTGAAGAACGCGAACATCGCGGCGGCGGGCGTGCTGCCGATGTGCCAGGACACCGGCACGGCGATCGTCATGGGCAAGCGGGGGCAGAACGTGCTCACCGAGGGCGGCGACGAGGCCGCCCTCTCCCGTGGCATCTACGACGCGTACAAGAACCTGAACCTGCGCTACTCGCAGATGGCCCCGCTGACCATGTGGGACGAGAAGAACACCGGCTCCAACCTGCCGGCGCAGATCGAGCTGTACGCCACCGACGGCGGCGCCTACAAGTTCCTGTTCATGGCCAAGGGCGGCGGCTCGGCCAACAAGTCCTTCCTCTACCAGGAGACGAAGGCGGTCCTCAACGAGGGCTCCATGATGAAGTTCCTGGAGGAGAAGATCCGTTCGCTGGGCACGGCCGCCTGCCCGCCGTACCACCTGGCGATCGTGGTCGGCGGCACCAGCGCCGAGTACGCGCTGAAGACCGCGAAGTACGCCTCCGCGCACTACCTGGACGAGATCCCGGCCAAGGGCTCCGAGCTCGGCCACGGCTTCCGGGACAAGGAGCTGGAGGAGAAGGTCTTCGAGCTGACCCAGAGGATCGGCATCGGCGCGCAGTTCGGCGGCAAGTACTTCTGCCACGACGTGCGCGTGGTGCGCCTGCCCCGGCACGGCGCGTCCTGCCCGGTCGCGATCGCCGTCTCCTGCTCGGCCGACCGCCAGGCCGTCGCGAAGATCACCGCCGAGGGCGTGTTCCTGGAGCAGCTGGAGACCGACCCGGCGCGCTTCCTGCCGGAGACCACGGACGAGCACCTCGACGAGGCCGGCGACGTCGTGAAGATCGACCTGAACCAGCCGATGGACGACATCCTCGCCGAGCTGACCAAGTACCCGGTCAAGACGCGGCTCTCGCTCACCGGCCCGCTGGTCGTCGCCCGTGACATCGCGCACGCCAAGATCAAGGAACGCCTCGACGCGGGCGAGGAGATGCCGCAGTACCTGAAGGACCACCCGGTCTACTACGCGGGCCCGGCCAAGACCCCCGAGGGCTACGCCTCCGGCTCCTTCGGCCCGACCACGGCCGGCCGCATGGACTCCTACGTGGAGCAGTTCCAGGCGGCGGGCGGCTCCAAGGTGATGCTGGCCAAGGGCAACCGGTCCGCGCAGGTCACCAACGCGTGCGAGGCCCACGGCGGCTTCTACCTCGGCTCGATCGGCGGACCCGCCGCCCGTCTCGCCCAGGACTGCATCAAGAAGGTCGAGGTCGTCGAGTACGAGGAGCTCGGCATGGAGGCCGTCTGGAAGATCGAGGTCGAGGACTTCCCCGCCTTCGTCGTCGTCGACGACAAGGGCAACGACTTCTTCCAGGACCCGGCCCCGGCCCCGACGTTCACCACCATCCCGGTGCGCGGCCCCGGCCTGGCGTAGCACCCCCCGTACGGCCGGAGGGGCGCCCCCGTCGGGTACGGGGGCGCCCCTCCGTTCCCCCCGGGAACATCCCGGTCCCCGGCGACGCTGTCGCCGGTATGAGCGACTACCGCATCGAGCACGACTCCATGGGCGAGGTCCGGGTCCCCGCGGACGCCAAGTGGCGGGCCCAGACCCAGCGGGCCGTGGAGAACTTCCCGATCTCGGGGCAGCGGATCGAGCGGGCGCACATCGAGGCGCTCGCCCGGATCAAGGGGGCGGCCGCGAAGGTCAACGCCGAGCTGGGGGTGCTCGGCCAGGACGTGGCCGACGCGATCCAGGGGGCGGCCGCCGAGGTCGCCGCGGGCGCCTGGGACGAGCACTTCCCGGTGGACGTGTTCCAGACGGGCTCGGGCACCTCGTCGAACATGAACGCCAACGAGGTGATCGCGACGCTGGCGAGCGAGCGGCTGGGCCGGGACGTGCATCCCAACGACCACGTCAACGCCTCGCAGTCGTCCAACGACGTCTTCCCGTCGTCGATCCACATCGCCGCCACCGCCGCCGTCACCCGCGAGCTGATCCCGGCCCTGGAGCACCTGGCCGCCGCGCTCGGCCGCAAGGCCGAGGAGTTCGCCGACGTGGTGAAGTCCGGGCGGACTCATCTGATGGACGCCACGCCCGTGACGCTGGGGCAGGAGTTCGGCGGGTACGCCGCCCAGGTGCGCTACGGCGTCGAACGGCTCACCGCCGCCCTCCCCAGGCTCGCCGAACTGCCGCTGGGCGGTACCGCCGTCGGCACCGGGATCAACACCCCGCCCGGGTTCTCCGCCGCGGTGATCGCGGAGGTGGCAGCCGTGACCGGGCTGCCGTTCACCGAGGCGCGCGACCACTTCGAGGCGCAGGGCGCCCGGGACGGGATCGTGGAGACCAGCGGGCAGCTCAGGACCGTCGCGGTCTCCCTGACCAAGATCGCGAACGATCTGCGGTGGATGGCCTCCGGGCCGCGGACCGGGCTCGCCGAGATCTCGCTGCCCGATCTCCAGCCGGGCTCCTCGATCATGCCCGGCAAGGTCAACCCGGTGATCCCGGAGGCCGTGCTGATGGTCGCGGCCCAGGTGGCCGGGAACGACACCGCCGTCGCCGTCGCCGGGGCCGCGGGCAACTTCGAGCTCAATGTGATGCTGCCGGTGATCGCCAGGAACGTGCTGGAGTCGATCCGGCTGCTCGCCCGGGTCTCGCGGCTGCTCGCCGACCGGACCGTGGACGGGATCGTCGCCCACCGGGAGCGGGCCCTGGAGTACGCCGAGTCCTCGCCGTCCGTGGTCACGCCCCTGAACAAGTACATCGGGTACGAGGAGGCGGCGAAGGTGGCCAAGAAGGCCCTGGCGCAGCGGCGGACGATCCGGCAGGTCGTGCTGGAGGGCGGATACGTGGAGCGCGGGGACCTCACGGTGGAGCAGCTCGACGAGGCGCTGGATGTCCTGCGTATGACGCGCCCGTGACGGTTGGCGAACCGGGGGCTCCGCAGGTGTGAACCATTTCCGGTACCGCAGCGTCGTATGTGCCTGACACCTAATATCTGTGCATGGCAGACGGTGAAGTGATGAGACGTGTGGGGACGGGCGGTTCGGCGGGTTTCTGGGCGCCCGGGAGTCAGATCCTGTGGCGTTACCGGGAGAACGGCGGCAAGCGCTTCCATATCGCGCGGCCCGTCACCGTCGCCCGAGACGACGAGGAGGTGCTCGCGGTGTGGATGGCGCCGGGCACCGAGTGCATGCGGCCCGTGCTCGCCGACGGCACCTCGGTGCACGCCGAGCCGCTGGAGTCGCGCTACACCAAGCCGCGGGTGGCCCGCAGCGGCCGGTGGCTGGGCACGGGGGTGCTGAAGCTGGCCCGGCCCGGCGAGCCGTGGTCGGTGTGGCTGTTCTGGGAGCCGGGCTGGGAGTTCAAGAACTGGTACGTGAACCTCGAGGAGCCGCTGACCCGCTGGGAGGGCGGGGTCGACTCCGAGGATCACTTTCTGGACATCTCCGTGCACCCGGACCGCAGTTGGCACTGGCGCGACGAGGACGAGTTCGCGCAGGCCCAGCGGGACGGGCTGATGGACGCCGACCTCGCCGAACGGGTGCGGGCGGCGGGGCGGGACGCGGTGGAGGTGATCCGGGCCTGGGGTGCGCCGTACAACCAGGGCTGGCAGCACTGGCGCCCGGATCCTTCCTGGGCCGTACCGTTGCTGCCGGAGGACTGGGACCGTACGACCGCGCACGTGTCCTCATGAGACCCTTGATATGCCCCCGGGCGCGAAACGTAGGATCGTCCTCCGCAAGGGCGCACAGCGGCAACTCCCGGAGCAGGCACCGAGCCTGACCGAACGTCACCGAGGGGCGGCAGGACGTGAGCGAGGGGTACGAGGGCAACACCGGTCCGGGCTGCGCCCGGGGCCGGCACGGCACGGACAGAGCCGCCGGTCGCGCCGGTTCGGGGTACGCCCGCATCGCCTGTGGCACGGCAACAACCTCTGGTCACGCGGCAATTCCGTTCCTGGGGCAGGTATTCCGGGTATCGGGTTTTCTGCGGGACGAACTGCGCGGGCGGCGCGCAGCCCCGGACGGACGGATTCGACACGCGTGACGGAGCAGCCCACCTCCTACGAACGCCCGCAGCCGGGCGTCGACCCCACGGACCCCCGCGGGGCGCTCCTGCGTACCCCGGCGCCGCCCCGCACCCCCGGTGCCGCCGCCCTGACGCCCCAGTCCGCCCCGTCGGCGCAGTCCGACCGGGGCGCCCAGGCGCGGGCCGGCGAGACGCCGGGGGCGGCGGCGCCGTGCGGCAAGGACCAGTCCGGCGGCGACCCCGAGCACTCCCAGCCCGCGGTCGCGGAGACCGGTACCCACCGGCCGCGCCCCGCGCCCGAGGCCATCCCGGCCCAGCCGGGCGGCGTCGGCCCTTCGGCCGACGGCCGGGACGCCGGGCGGGGTCAGGAGCGGCGCACCGGGCAGGCCCTGGCGCCCGGCAAGCCCACGCCGATGCGGCGGGACGGGGACCGGCTGCGCTTCGTCGGGGCCGCGACCCGGCGGATCGCCCGGGGCCTGGACCTGGACGAGATCGTGATGGGGCTGTGCCGGGCCACCGTGCCGACCTTCAGCGACGCGATCCTGGTGTATCTGCGCGACCCGCTGCCGATCGGCGACGAGCGGCCCACGGGTCCCGTCGTGCTGCGGCTGCGCCGCACCGACCGGATCCCGGAGGAGCGCGACACCGAGAACGGGTTCGCCTCGGCGCCCCAGCCGGAACAGCCGCCGGAGCTCACCGAGCTGTCGGCCGTCACCGCCGAACTGTGCGAGGTGCGGCCCGGTGGCGCGCTCGCCGAGGTGCTGCGCGGGGTGCGCCCGGTGTTCGCCGACGCCCCGGCCGCCCGGGCCGCCCTGCCGGAACTCCTCGGCGACGGCGGGGAACTGGTCGTGCCCAGCGGTCAGCGGGCGATCCTGGCGCCGCTGCGCGGCCGGCGCCGGGTGATCGGGGCCGCGGTGTTCCTGCGCCGCCCCGAGCGCATCGCCTTCGAGGCGGACGATCTGCTGGTCGCCGCCCAGCTCGCCACGCACAGCGCGCTCGGCATCGACAAGGCGGTGCTGTACGGGCGGGAGGCGTACATCGCCGACGAGCTCCAGCGCACCATGCTGCCGGAGACGCTGCCGCGCCCCACGGGGGTGCGGCTGGCGTCGCGTTATCTGCCCGCCGCGGAGACCGCGCGGGTCGGCGGCGACTGGTACGACGCGATCCCGCTGCCGGGCAGCCGGGTCGCGCTGGTGGTCGGTGACGTGATGGGGCACTCCATGACGTCGGCGGCCATCATGGGCCAGTTGCGGACGACCGCGCAGACCCTGGCGGGGCTGGACCTGCCGCCGCAGGAGGTGCTGCACCACCTCGACGAGCAGGCGCAGCGGCTGGGCACCGACCGCATGGCGACCTGTCTGTACGCCGTCTACGACCCGGTCTCGCACCGGATCACCATCGCCAACGCCGGGCATCCGCCACCGGTGCTGCTGCACCTGGGCGGCCGGGCGGAGGTGCTGCGGGTGCCGGCGGGCGCGCCCATCGGGGTCGGCGGCGTCGACTTCGAGGCGGTGGAGCTGGACGCCCCGGCCGGGGCGACCCTGCTGCTGTACACCGACGGGCTGGTGGAGTCGCGGCTGCGGGACGTGTGGACCGGCATAGAGCAGTTGCGCGAGAAGCTGGCCGCGACCGCGCAGCTCACCGGACCCGATCACCCGCCGCCGCTGGAGGCGCTGTGCGACGAGGTGCTCGACATGCTCGGTCCGGGCGACCGGGACGACGACATCGCGCTGCTCGCCGCCCGCTTCGACGGGATCGCGCCGAGCGATGTGGCGTACTGGTTCCTGGAGCCGGAGGACGCGGCTCCCGGCCGGGCCCGCCGGCTCGCCCGGCGCGCGCTGTCGCGCTGGGGCATGGAGGAGCTGACCGACTCCGTGGAGCTGCTGGTCAGCGAGGTCGTGACCAATGCGGTGCGCTATGCGACCCGGCCGGTCACGCTGCGTCTGCTGCGTACCGATGTGCTGCGCTGCGAGGTCGGCGACGACGTGCCGCAGTTGCCGCGGCTGCGGCAGGCGCGGCACACGGACGAGGGCGGCCGCGGGCTGTATCTGGTGAACAAGCTGGCCAGACGGTGGGGAGCCACCCGGCTCAGCACCGGCAAGGTGGTCTGGTTCGAGCTGAACCGCGGCTGAGGCCGACGCCGGTACGCAGCTGACCCGTGAACAGACGAGAGGGGCGCCCGCGGATCGCGGGCGCCCCTCTCGTGCGGGTCACTGCTGGCTGAGGCCGAGCGGGTCGTCGATGCCGTCCGTCGGCGTCTCGGTCGGCGTCTCCGTCGGTGTCTCGGTGGTCGGCGTCTGCGTCGGCGTCTGGGTGGGCGTCTGCGTCGGCTTCTGGGTCGTCGGGGTCTGCGAGGGCGCCTCGGTCGTCGGCGACTCGGAGGGGGACTCGGTCACCGAGTACGAGGGGGTCGGGGAGAGGGTCGGCTGCACCGCCGCGCCCTGGTCGGTCTCCAGGTCGAACTGGGTGACCTTGGACTGCACCCCGAAGGTGTACGCGGCCCATATCTGCGCCGGGTATCCGCCACCGTTGACCCGGCCGACGCCCGGGAGGAGTCCGGTCGCGCCGGTCAGGGGAACCTGCGCGCCGTTCTTGGCGCTCTCGCCGAACAGGCCGACCGAGGTGACCAGGCTCGGCGTGTAGCCGGTGAACCAGGCCGACTTGTTGTTGTCGGAGGTACCCGTCTTGCCCGCGACCTTCTGGCCGTTGCGGTTGGGGTTGTCGCGCACCGACTTCTTGGCCGTACCGTCGTCGACCACGCCGGTCAGCACCGAGGTGACGGTGTCGGCGGCCTCGCGGCTGATGACCTCCTCGCCGATCGGGTCCGGCATGGTGACCGTGCGGGAGATGTGCTGGACGGACTTGATCAGGGCCGGGGTGACCTTCTTGCCGTGGTTGTCGAGGGTGGCGTAGACGCCGGCCATCTGGAGCGGGCTGGCGCCCATGGTGCCCAGGGTCTGCGCGGGCACCGCCTTCAGCTTCTTGGTGTCCATGCCCAGGTCGTCGGCGACCTTGAGCACCTTGTCCATGCCCACATCGACGCCGAGCTGGGCGAAGGCGGAGTTGACCGACTGGTTCATCGCCGTCTGCACGGTGATGGGGCCGTAGTCCTGGTCGTCCTCGTTCTCCGGGGCGAAGCCGATGTCGCTGCCCTTGACGGGCCGCTTGCTGGTGCCGTCGTAGATCGTGTTCGTGGTGATCGCCTGGCCGTCCTGCGTCCTGGCGTCCTCGTCGAGGGCGGCCGCGAGGATGACCGGCTTGAAGGTGGAGGCGGGCTGGTAGTCCACCCGGGTCGCGTTGTTGTAGTAGTGCTTGTAGTAGTCGACGCCGCCGTACATCGCGACGACCGCGCCGGTCTTCGGGTCGACCGAGACGGCACCGGCCTGGACGTCGGCGTCGACCTTGCGCTTCTTGCCGTCGAGCTTGCTGGTCAGCTGCTCCTTGACGGCCTTCTCCAGCGCCGCCTGCTTCTTCTTGCTGATGTTCAGCGTGATGGTCCAGCCGCCACGGCCGACCATGTCCTCCGCCTGCTTGGCGTTCTCGGCGACACCCTGCTCGACGAGCTGCTTCTCCAGGGCGCTGTTGGCCGCCTTGACCAGGTAGCCCTTCTGGCCGCCGAGGCCGGGGGCGGGCCTGGACTTCTGGGGCACCGGGAACTTCATGGCGTCGCGGTCGGCCTTCTTCAGCCAGCCCTCCCCGACCATGTTGTCGAGGACGTAGTTCCAGCGCTGGGTGACGAGCCTCTTGCCGGT
The DNA here is from genome assembly GCF_055584385.1 of Streptomyces sp. NPDC104096. Lineage (NCBI taxonomy): Bacteria > Bacillati > Actinomycetota > Actinomycetes > Kitasatosporales > Streptomycetaceae > Streptomyces > Streptomyces sp. NPDC104096. Next base: position 32,858 of record NZ_JBVJMD010000003.1, on the reverse strand, counting down.
GTCGCTGGCGACCTCCCAGTCGTACTGGCTGGGCGCCTGGAGCAGCGCGGCGAGGTACGCGCCCTGCTCGACGCTGAGCTTGTCGGCGTCGACGCGGTAGTAGGCCTGGGCGGCGGCCTGGATGCCGTAGGCGTTGCGGCCGTAGTAACTGGTGTTGATGTAGCCGGCGAGGATGTAGTTCTTGGACTTCTCGCGGTCCAGCTTCAGCGAGATGACCAGCTCGTTCAGCTTGCGCGTGACGGTCTGGTCCTGGGACAGGTAGTAGTTCTTGACGTACTGCTGGGTGATCGTCGAACCACCCTGCGCGCCCTTGCCGGAGAGCGTGTTGAGCAGACCGCGCGCGGTGCCCTTGAGGTCGACGCCGTTGTCCTTGTAGAAGGACTTGTTCTCGGCGGCGACGAAGGTCTTCTGGACCGCCTCGGGCACGTGGGCGATGTCGACGACCTCCCGGTTGACCTCACCGTCACGGGTCATGACGGAGCCGTCGCTGTACTTGTAGACGTTGCTCTCCTGCTTGGCGGCGGCGTTCCCCTCGGGGATGTCGATCATCACGTAGAGCGCGATGAAGCCGCCGATGCCGAGCAGGCACAGGCCCAGGAAGGTGCCGAGGACCTTCTTCCAGGTGAACATCCTGCGTATGAAGCTCTTCTTCGCGGGCTTGGCGCCCGCGCCGCCCCTGCGGGCCGCCGCGCGGCCGTGACCGACGACGACCGGACCCTCGTCGGGCGCCGCCTGGGGCGAGCGGTCCCTGGGCGCAGCGCGGCGGCCGCCCCGTTGCCGCGCTCGTCTCTCGTCCGCTCGTCCCATGAGTCCGCTCGCTCCGCTTCGTTCTCGGCTGTCACACCAGTGCCCGGGGGACAGGTCAGCTCAGAAAGCTAACACCGCTCTCTATGACAAAGGGCCGCCGATCCGGTCTTTTACGGACGTGACAATCAGCACCCCGTCCCAAGGGAACCGACGTTCGGAAGGGCCCAAGGGTTGCCATGTTCCAATTAAGTGATATCACTTAGCTAGGTAGAAGCTAGCGAACGTCCAGGAAACGGGGGATCAGTCATGTCCACACTCGACCCGTCGGCCACCGCCGACACGCCGGAGATGCCGGAGCCGCAGGTGCGGGAGTTCACCGCGCACAGCATCGGCGGCGGTCTCTCGCTGCTGCTCGGACTGCTCGGACTGGGGGCGGCCGCCGCGCTGATCGCGGTCGGGTCGTCGGTGGGCGAGGGTGGCGCCAAGGCCGCGCTGATCGCGGCCGGCGTCCTCGTCGGCCTCTGCGCGTTCCTCGCCATGTGCGGGCTGAACACGGTGGCGCCGGGCGAGGCCAGGGTGGTCCAGCTGTTCGGCCGCTACCGCGGCACGATCCGCGAGGACGGACTGCGCTGGGTGAACCCCTTCACCTCGCGCACCAAGATCTCGACGCGGGTACGCAACCACGAGACCGCCGTCCTGAAGGTCAACGACGCCTACGGCAACCCGATCGAGCTGGCCGCCGTGGTGGTCTGGAAGGTCGCGGACACCGCGCAGGCCACCTTCGAGGTGGACAACTACCTGGAGTTCGTCTCCACCCAGACCGAGGCGGCCGTGCGGCACATCGCCATCGAGTACCCGTACGACGCCCATGACGAGGGCGGGCTCTCGCTGCGCGGCAACGCCGAGGAGATCACCGAGAAGCTCGCCGTCGAGCTGCGCGCGCGCGTGGCGGCGGCGGGTGTGCAGATCATCGAGTCCCGCTTCACGCATCTCGCCTACGCTCCGGAGATCGCCTCCGCGATGCTCCAGCGGCAGCAGGCCGGTGCGGTCGTGGCGGCACGGCGGCAGATCGTGGACGGCGCGGTGGGCATGGTCGAGGCGGCCCTCGCCCGGATCGCCGAGCAGGACATCGTGGAGCTGGACGAGGAGCGGAAGGCGGCGATGGTGTCGAACCTGATGGTCGTGCTGTGCGGAGACCGGGCGCCGCAGCCGGTCCTGAACACCGGGACGCTCTACCAGTGACGGATCCCTCCGGGGGCGCGTCCCCCCAGCGTCGGCCGCAGCAGCGCAAACAGGTGCTGCTGCGGCTCGACCCGTCGGTGTACGACGCGCTCGCCCGGTGGGCGGGGGACGAGCTGCGCTCGGCGAACGCCCAGATCGAGTTCCTGCTGCGCAGGGCGCTGGCGGAGGCCGGGCGGCTGCCCGGCGAGGCGGGCCCGATCGCCCGCCGCGGCCGCCCACCCCGCGGCACCCCGCCCGGCCCCGACACCGACCCGGGCGGCCCGGCCCCGAGGTCCCCGGCCGACCCGGGCGGCCCGGCCCGCAGACCCCCGGCCACCCCCGGCGGTCCGCCCCCGCGCCCCCCGGCCGCCCCCGGCAGCACCGGCCCGAGACCACCCGCCGGCCCCGACGACTCCGCCCCGAGACCCCCGGCCGACTGAGCAGGCCCGCCCACACGGCAGAACCGCCGGACCCCCGGCCGAACCGGGCAATCGGCCCCAAGCCCGACGGCCGCGGCCGACGGTCCGCCCCGTCCCCGGCGGCGCGACCGCCAAGCCTCCGGCCGACCCGGGCAGCCCGCCCCCGGCCCGAGAGCCGCCCCGTCAGTCCCGCCCCGGAACCCCCGTCGGCCGAGCAGGCCGCGTTCGTGTGGCAGAACCGTGACAATCGGCTGCCACCTGCGCACTCCGGGCCGCCCGGGGGCGTCCGCGCCCCGTTCTCCGCGCCCCGCGCGAGGCGCGTATACACACGGCGTATACACGGTGTGTAGAGTCATCGTCATGTCCATCGGTCACACCCTTCTGGGGCTCCTGGAGTCCGGGCCACGCCACGGTTACGACCTCAAGCGGGCCTTCGACGAGAAGTTCGGTCACGACCGGCCGCTGCACTACGGCCAGGTCTACTCGACGATGTCCCGCCTGCTGAAGAACGGACTCGTCGAAGTCGACGGGGTCGAGGCGGGCGGCGGTCCCGAGCGCAAGCGCTACGCCATCACCGACGCCGGGGTCACCGACGTGGAGCGCTGGCTCGCGACGCCGGAGAAGCCCGAGCTCTACCTCCAGTCGACGCTCTACACGAAGATCGTCCTCGCCCTGCTCACCCGGCGCGACGCCGCCGACATCCTCGACGCCCAGCGGTCCGAGCACCTGCGCAGCATGCGCATCCTCACCGACCGCAAGCGCAAGGGCGACCTCGCCGACCAGCTCATCTGCGACCACGCCCTGTTCCACCTGGAGGCCGACCTGCGCTGGCTCGAACTGACCGCCGCCCGGCTCGACCGGCTCGCCGAGGCGGTGACCGAGTGACCGCCCCCGCCGGCTCCCTGCTGACCGCCCAGGACCTGCGCAAGTCGTACGGGCCCACGGTCGCCCTCGACGGCGCCGGGTTCTCCATCCACCCCGGCGAGGTCGTCGCCGTGATGGGACCCTCCGGTTCCGGCAAGTCGACGCTGCTGCACTGCCTCGCCGGGATCGTCACCCCCGACTCCGGGTCGATCCTCTACGACGGCCAGGAGATGGCGACCATGAGCGACACCCGGCGCAGCGCGCTGCGCCGCTCGGAGTTCGGGTTCGTCTTCCAGTTCGGCCGGCTCGTGCCCGAGCTGACCTGCGTGGAGAACGTCGCCCTCCCGCTGCGGCTGAACGGCACCTCCCGCAAGGAGGCCGAGAAGGCCGCCCTGGGCTGGATGCAGCGGCTGGAGGTGGACGACCTCGCGGCCAAGCGGCCCGGCGAGATCTCCGGCGGTCAGGGACAGCGGGTCGCCGTGGCGCGCTCCCTGGTCACCGGCCCCCGGGTGGTCTTCGCCGACGAGCCCACCGGCGCCCTGGACTCGCTCAACGGCGAGCGCGTGATGGAGCTGCTCACCGACGCGGCCCGCACCTCGGGCACGGCCGTCGTGCTGGTCACCCACGAGGCCCGGGTGGCCGCCTACTCCGACCGCGAGATCGTCGTACGCGACGGCAGGTCCCGGGACATGGAGCGGGCCGTATGAGCGTGCGACGGGGGAACCTGCGCGCTCCGGCCGGGTCGAGGTCCTGGGGCCGGTCCCGGGATCTGGCCATGGGCGTCCGGTTCGCCTTCACCGGCGGGCGCGAGGGCTGGATACGGACCGTGCTCACCGCGGTCGGCGTCGGGCTGGGGGTGGCGCTGCTGCTGCTCACCACCGCCCTGCCGAACGTGCTGTCCGTGCGGCACGAGCGCGAGCAGGCGCGGCGGGACTACACGTACGACTACAACCCGCGGCCCGCGGCCGACGACACGCTGGTGATCGCGGACATCGACTCCACCTACCGCGGCGACGACGTACGCGGCCGGCTGATGCAGCCCGAGGGCTCCCGGGCGCCGCTGCCGCCGGGCCTGCGGGCGTTCCCGGCGCCGGGCGAGATGGTGGTCTCCCCCGCGCTGAAGGAGCTGCTCGCCTCCGACGGCGGCCGGCTGCTGCGGGAGCGGCTGCCGTACCGCATCACCGGGACCATCTCGGAGAGCGGGCTCATCGGCTCGCACGAGCTCGCCTACTACGCGGGCGCCGACGACCTCGCCACGCGGATCGACCCGCCGCACGTGGCCCGGATCAGCGAGTTCGGCGAGCCGAACCCGTTCCCCGCGTCGGAGACCGACCCGGTGCTGCTCCTGCTGGTCCTGGTCATGTTCGTGGTGCTGCTGATGCCGGTCGCGGTGTTCATCGCCACGGCCGTGCGCTTCGGCGGCGAGCGGCGCGACCAGCGGCTCGCGGCGCTGCGGCTGATCGGCTCGGACGGCCGGATGGTGCGCCGGATCGCGGCCGGCGAGGCGCTCGCGGGCGCACTCCTCGGACTGGTCCTGGGTGCGGGCTTCTTCTTGATCGGGCGCCAGGTCGCGGGCACCGCCGAGGTGTTCCGGGTCAGCGTGTTCCCCAGCTATCTCAACCCCTCCCCCGCACTCGCCGCGCTGGTCGCGGTCGCCGTCCCGGCGGCCGCCGTGCTGGTCACGCTGTTCGCGCTGCGCGGGGTGGTCATCGAGCCGCTCGGTGTGGTGCGCACGGCCCGGCCGCCGCGGCGCCGGCTGTGGTGGCGGCTGCTGCTGCCGGCCGGCGGACTGGCGCTGCTCTACCCGATGCTCGGCCAGGGCGGCTCGAACGGGACCTTCAACCAGTACCTGGTCACCGGCGGTGTGCTGCTGCTGCTCGTCGGGATCACCGCCCTGCTGCCCTGGGTCGTCGAGGCGGTCGTCGCCCGGCTGGACCCGGGCGGGGTCGCCTGGCAACTGGCGGTGCGCAGGCTCCAGTTGAGCAGCGGCACGGCGGCCCGCATGGTCAACGGCATCGCCGTGGCGGTGGCCGGCGCGATCGCGTTGCAGATGCTGTTCACCGGGGTGGAGGCGGACTACACCAAGGCGACCGGCCAGGACGTGAGCCGGGCGCAGATGTCGGTGAGCGTGCCGGACGGGGTCCCGGCGGCGCGTATGGCGCGGAAGATGGCCGCCACCCGGGGGGTGCGCAAGGTCGTCGCGCTGTCCGAGGGGAATCTCGGCGAGCGGCGGATGTCCGCCGAGCTGAACGCCCAGGTGACCGTGGGCGACTGCGCGGCGCTGCGCGAGGTGGCGACGCTGCCGTCCTGCCGTGAGGGCGACGTCTTCGCGCTGCGCGGCTCCGACTACGACGACGGCACACGGAAACTGGCCGAATCCGGCACGGTGTTCCTCGACCCCGCCGACGGCGAGGAGGACAAGGAGTCCGCCCCCGTCGCCTGGGCGGTGCCGCGCGGGCTGAAGCAGGCGCAGTCCCGCCTCGACCCGACCGGTGTGAAGCGCGGCGGTTTCCTGTTCACCCCGGCGGCGCTGCCCACGGGGGCCGCGGCGGGTGTCCGCGGGCAGGTCTACCTCGGCCTCGACCCCGCCGTCCGCGACGCGCAGGAGTACGTACGCAACACGGCCGCCCGGATCGATCCGCTGCTGGACCCGATGTCCTGGTCGTCCACCGTGCAGTCCGGGCAGTACCGCTCCATCCGCACCGGCCTGTCCGTGGGCGCCGCCTGTGTGCTGGCGCTGATCGGCGCGAGTCTGCTGGTCTCCCAGCTGGAGCAGCTGCGCGAGCGCAGGAAGCTGCTGTCGGCGCTGGTCGCGTTCGGCACCCGGCGGCGCACGCTGGGCCTGTCGGTGCTGTGGCAGACGGCGATACCGATCGCGCTCGGTCTGCTGCTGGCCATGACGGTGGGGCTGTCGCTGGGCGCGGTGCTGCTGCGGATGACGGCTACCGCGGTGCGGATCGACTGGGCGAGCGTCCTGGCGATGACCGGTTTCGGCGCCGCGGTCGTCCTGGTGGTGACCCTGTTCAGCCTGCCGCCGCTGCTGCGGCTGATGCGGCCCGACGGGCTGCGCACGGAGTAGCCGGGCGGCGCCGGTCGCGGGCCCCTCCGGCCGGAGGGGCCCGCGCCGTGCTCAGATGCTGTACTCCCGCACCACCCGGCGGACCTGGGCGAACAGCATGCCCACGTTCACCGACTTGCGGCAGACCACCACGGCGACGACGTCCTGCTGGTCGTTCATCCGGATGAACAGGTGCGTGAGGTTCTCGCTGTTGACCAGGATCTCCTGGAAGAAGTGGTTGTCGCTGGCGATGCCGCGACGCTCCTTGAAGACGTCCTCGATCATCACGACGGTGCGGCCCTGGAACAGGTCGAGGGTCGCTCCCGCCAGCAGGTCGAGCACCTCGGGCGGATGGTTGTCGACGGTCTCGTACGACAGCAGCATCCCGGTGGACATGTCGACCGCGCCGGCCGCGACGCAGTCGGGGGCATCGGTACGCAGAGACTTGACCAGGCCCATCACCTGGTCGGAGAAACCTGGGGACATTCGCTTCGTCGCCATCCCTTCACACTCCCTCGGGGGCTTTGCTGTCCTGCGCGGTGAGGATCGAGCCGATCCGGCTCAGGGCCGGCTGGGTCGCCATGTGCAGGCGGTCCACGTCCATGCCCTCGTCACCGAGTACGACCATCAGCGCGGTGTCGCCGACGGCGTAGAAGGCGGCACAGCCGTGGCTGCCGTACGTCACCGTCCGGTGCAGGGCACCCCGGTCGGTCGCGTCGGCGGTACGGCGGGCGAGTCCCAGCCCCGCCGCCGCGAGGGCGGCCAGGCCCTCCGGGTCGATGGAGTCGGCGGTGTCCGCCGCGATGAGCAGTCCGTCGGCGGCGGCCACGGCGGTGTCGGTGATGCCGGCCACCTGCTCACGCAGGCCGCGCATTTCCTGCGCGAGGGCCTTGTGGTCCATATATGCAACTCCCCTAATTCCGATCGCATCTGTTCTTCTTTTTCATGTGGGGGGACTGGATGTTCATTTCGCGGTGGGCTTTCCTGCGGGGCAGTTCGGTGGGTCGCGGGGGCGGTTCGGTGGGTCGCGGGGGCGGTTCGGGCGGCGGGGGCGCCTCCCTGGGGTGGACGCCCTGGAAGTCGGGCGGCAGCCGGACCGGGATCGGCGAGGGCGCGTCGGCGCACTCCAGCAGTCCTTCGCCGAGCATCCGGGCGAGTTCGACCGAGACGGTGTAGACCCCGCGCCCGGTGCGGAAGGCCAGGTCGCGGGCGGTGCGTCGGCCGTCGGCGTGGACGAGCAGCTCGCTCTGCAACTCGGTCAGGCGCACTCCGGCGCGGGAGAGCAGGGCGGGCACGGGCCGTTCCCGGTCGGGCCGTACCGGGTACGGCAGCGCGACGAGGGCGGCCAGTTTGCGGGTCGCGTCCTGGAGCAGCCGGGCCGACGCCTCGCCGACGGCGACCGGGGCGACGGGCGGCTCGGCCCCCTCGGCGGGTTCGCAGTCGTCCACCCGGCCGGCCACGATCGCGAACGTGGCGTCCTGCAGGGCCATCATGCAGACCACCCTGAGCTGGGCGGCTCCGGCGTACCCGTGGGCGATCAGGCCGTCGACCGGCCAGCGCGAGCCGCCGGACTCCCGCATCAGCTCGTCCCACTGCTCGCCGCTGACCCGGCCGGAGCGCAGCAGCAGGGCGCCGGGGCCCGGGGCGCCGGGGCTCTCGACCGAGACGACCAGTCCGTTGCGCAGGTGAAAGCTGCCCCCGGGTGAGCCCGCCACCCGCAGTTCCCCGGTGAACCATTCCCGCCCGCAGTCCAGCAGCGAGCGCGACAACAGGTCGTAGCCGACCCGGCCGAGAGAATCCCGAGTGCCCTCACGAATGCCCGACATCACTCCCCTTGGGATTTCGCACATACGGCTGACGCATAACGCTGAGGGGGTATGTGTATCAGCGCGGGTGCGTATTCCGGCGGGGGTCTCCCTACCTGTCTCCAGGTGACGGAAGTTGACGCACCCGGTCACTCAAGGAGATTTGTTCGGCGCGCATTTGAACGATTGCTTGAGGTTTTCAGACGCTCTGGTCGAGCACCCGCACCGGCAGCGGACGCAGTGCCTCCCGCAGCGCGGCCGCCAGTTCCTGGTACTCGGCGCCGCGCGCGGCCCCGGTCCGCATGGCGAGCGCGATCCTGCGGCTCGGGGCGGGGTCGGCGAAGGAGCCGGTGAGCAGTTCGGTGCTGCGGGTCGTCTCCACCTTGACGGCGGTGCGCGGCAGCAGGGTGCAGCCGAGACCGCCGGCGACGAGCTGGACGAGGGTGGACAGACCGGCGGCGGTCGTGGTCACCGGGGCGTCCTCGCGACCGGCCTCGCGGCAGATGTCCAGGGCCTGGTCGCGCAGGCAGTGCCCCTCGTCCAGGAGCAGCAGGTTCAGCTCCCTGAGCGCCTCGCGCGGGATCTCCGCGCGGCCGCCGAGCCGGTGGCCGAGGGGGGTGACGAGCACGAAGTCCTCGTCGAACAGCGGGATCTCGACCGTGCCGGGCACCCCGAGGGGCACCGCGAGCAGCAGCAGGTCGAGCCGGCCGGTGGCCAGGCCGTCGAGGAGGTTCGCAGTCTGCTCCTCGTGGACCTGGAGGTCGAGGTGCGGATAGCGGTCGTGGACCAGGCGCAGGACGGTGGGCAGGAGGTAGGGCGCGACGGTGGGGATGACCCCGAGGCGCAGCACGCCGGTGAAGGGGGCGCGCACCGCCTCCGCCTCCTCCAGCAGGGCGCCGACCTCCGCCAGCACGGCCTTGGCGCGTACGGCGAGCCGGGCGCCCGCGGGCGAGAGCAGCACCTTGCGGGTGGTGCGCTCCAGCAGCGTCACGCCCAGCGTCTCCTCCAGCGCGGAGACCGCGCCGGAGAGCGCGGGCTGGCTCATGCCGATCGCCGCGGCCGCGTCACGGAAGTGCAGATGCTCGGCGACGGCGGCGAAGGCGCGCAGCTGGGCGAGGCTGGGCTGGCGCCTCTTGCTTCCCGTACTCATGGTCACTAATAACCACCTCCGATCAACACCACAAAGTGTAGCTATTTCCCTAATCAATGCAGCCTGTGCCACCATCGAAACGATCCAACCCATGAGAAACGCCCCCACAAGGGGTTGTTCTTCGCTGCAAGGAGAGCCCGTGCTCACTGTCGGTGACAAGTTCCCCCAGTTCGAACTGACTGCCTGTGTCTCGCTGGAGAAGGGCAAGGAGTTCGAGACGATCGACCACAAGTCCTACGAGGGCAAGTGGAAGATCGTTTTCGCGTGGCCCAAGGACTTCACCTTCGTGTGCCCGACCGAGATCGCGGCCTTCGGCAAGCTGAACGACGAGTTCGCCGACCGTGACGCCCAGGTCCTCGGCTTCTCCGGTGACTCCGAGTTCGTGCACCACGCCTGGCGCAAGGACCACGACGACCTGCGTGACCTGCCGTTCCCGATGATGGCCGACTCCAAGCACGAGCTGATGCGCGACCTCGGCATCGAGGGCGAGGACGGCTTCGCCAAGCGCGCCGTCTTCATCGTCGACCAGAACAACGAGATCCAGTTCTCCATGGTGACCGCCGGTTCCGTCGGCCGTAACCCCAAGGAGGTCCTGCGGGTCCTGGACGCGCTCCAGACGGACGAGCTCTGCCCGTGCAACTGGACCAAGGGCGAGGACACGCTGGACGCGGGCGCGCTGCTGGCCGGTGAGTGACGGATGTCCCTCGACTCCCTGAAGGCACTCGTCCCGGACTACGCCAAGGACCTGAAGCTCAACCTGGGTTCGGTCATCGGCAACTCCGACCTGCCGGCCCAGCAGCTCTGGGGCACGGTGCTGGCGACCGCGATCGCCTCGCGCTCGCCGATCGCGCTGCGCGAGCTGGCGCCGGAGGCCAAGGCGAACCTGTCGCCCGAGGCGTACACGGCGGCCAAGGCCGCGGCCGCGGTGATGGCGATGAACAACGTCTTCTACCGCACCCGGCACCTGCTGTCGGACCACGAGTACGGCACCCTGCGCGCGGGTCTGCGGATGAACGTCATCGGCAACCCCGGCGTCGACAAGGTCGACTTCGAGCTGTGGTCCTTCGCGGTCTCCGCGATCAACGGCTGCGGCATGTGCCTCGACTCGCACGAGCAGGTGCTGCGCAAGGCCGGCGTCGACCGTGAGGTCGTCCAGGAGGCCTTCAAGATCGCCTCGGTGATCCAGGCGGTCGGCGTCACGCTGGACGCGGAAGCGGTGCTGGCGGAGTAACCCCGCCCGAGCCACGCTCTCCCGGGCCCCGTTCACCCTCGCGGTGGGCGGGGCCCGTTCCGTCGTCCCGTCAGGGCTGCTTCGGCGGGACCACCGGCGGGTCCACCGGCGCCGCGTCCAGCACCGTCGCGCCCCGCGGGACGGGGGACGTCCGCAGGGCCGGGCCCTGGGCGTACGAACGCAGGTAGCCGACCACCGTGTTGGTCACCGCCACCAGCGGCACCGCGACCACCGCGCCGCCGATGCCCGCGATCATGCCGCCCGCGGCGACGGACAGGACCACCGCCAGCGGGTGCACCCGCACCGCGCGGCCCAGGATGAACGGCTGGAGGACGTGGCCCTCGATCTGCTGCACCGCGAGGACCACGGCCAGGGTCATGACGGCCGTGAAGACACCCTGGGTGACCAGCGCGACGAGGACCGCCAGCGCGCCCGAGGCCACCGCGCCGACCAGCGGGATGAAGGAGAAGAGGAAGATGAACACGGCCAGCGGGACGGCCATCGGGACGTCGAGGAAGTAGATGCCCAGGCCGATGAAGATGGCGTCGATCAGGGCGACGATCACCGTGCCGCGGACGTAGGCCGTGAGGGTGCGCCAGGCACGCGGTCCGGCCCCGGCGACCCCCGGACGGGCGGCCGCGGGGACCAGCTTCAGCGACCACTCCCAGATGCGCCGGCCGTCGTAGAGCAGGAAGAGCGTCGAGAAGACGGTCAGCAGGATGCCGGTCAGCGCCTCGACCACGACCGTGACGCCCTCCAGGCCCGCCGAGGTGATCTGGTCGGTGTTCGCGCCGATCGCCTCGCGCAGGTTCTTGGCGATCTGGTTGATCTGCTTGTCCGTGACGTGGAAGGGGCTGTTCAGCAGCCACTTGCGCAGTTCGTCGATGCCGTCCTGGACCTGGTTGGAGAGGTCGTCGATGTTCTCCATGACCTGCCAGGTCACGAACCACCCGATCAGCCCCATGACCACGAAGCCGAGGACGGCCGTGAGCGCGGTGGCCGGGCCGCGCGGCACACCGAGCAGCCGCAGCCGTGCCACGGTCGGCTGGAGCAGGGCGGTGATGAGCAGCGCCGCCACGAAGGCGAGCACCACGAGCTGTACGGCGCTGATGACCCGCATCAGCACCCAGACGGTCCCTGCCAGGACCAGCAGCCGCCAGCCCGCCTCGGAGGCCACCCGTACGGCCCAGGGGACCGCCTGTGCGGGGTCGGGGCGGACGGCGACGGCGGCGAGTTCGTACCGCGCCGCCTCCGGATCGGCCGGTGCGGACTCGGGCACGCCGGCCGGGGCCCGCCCGGGCGGCGGGGACGGCGCGGGGGACGGGGTCGGCGGCACGGACGGCGACGCGAGGTCCGCGTGTTCCCGCTCGACCTCGGCGCGGCGCTCGTCGAGGCGCTCGCCCATCTCGGTCAGCCTCGCACCGATCCGGCTGAGCCACCCTGGCACTCGCGTCATGATCCGCCCTCTTCCCCCGTCTCTCCCCACCACTCCCCCTGGAGTCGTCGCTTCCGACCGTACAGGGCGAAGCCCCTCCCCCAAGGACGGGGAGGGGCTTCGTGAGGTTGAGCGTCGACGGCCGGGGCCGTCTAGTACCAGCTGTTCGCCTGCCAGAAGGACCAGGCCTCGCACGGGCTGCCGTAGCGGCCGTTCATGTAGCTGAGGCCCCACTTGATCTGGGTGGCCGGGTTGGTCTGCCAGTCGGCGCCCGCGGAGGCGTACTTGCCGGCGGGCAGCGCCTGGAACAGGCCGTAGGCGCCGGAGGAGGCGTTGACGGCGTGGTAGTTCCAGCTGGACTCGTGGTTCACGATGTTGCTGAAGCACTGGAACTGGGCGCTCGGCACCATCTGACGTGCCATCGCCTGGATCTGCGCGACCGTGTAGGAGCTCTGCACGGCGAAGGTGGACGCGTCGCGCACCGCACTGCGGCTCGCGGCTTCCTTCTCCTCGGCACGCTTCTTGGCCGCCTCCTCGGCGGCCTCCTTCTTCGCGACCGCGGTCTTGGCGGCAGCCTTGCGGGCGGCCTCCTCGGCGTCCTTCTTGGCGCTCGCGTCGGCGGCGATGGCCTGGGCGTCAGCCTGCTGCGTCAGGGACGCGGTCTGCACCTGGGCCTGCTGACCCGCGGGGATGTCCGCGAGGAGCAGCGTCGAGTCGCTTGCCGTCGCCTCTGCGTCGTTGGGCTGCGCAACGCTGCCCGAGGCAACACCGACAACGCTTCCGACGGCGGTGACCGCGGTGGCCGAGGCCACTGCGAATCCCCGGACCGAGATCCGGCTCACACGGTTTTCCTTCCAGCGTCGCCCGCTTCGGTGACCCTGGCGGACGCAATCGTGCCCCTGTCGCTGGCCTCCCAACTGCGGGGTCACGGGAGGCGCGGGCCCGGCGGGCAACTCCCTGCACGGGAGTGCCACGTGAAGAGTGGGCGGCATACGACGACGCTATGGAGTTGGGCTCGTGCCTCCGTCGTGCCGTACCGCCCTCACCGGAGTGCGGGAGTACGTCCAGAGGTACAGGTGTGTCGTATGCGGGGGCCTGACAGGAGTGAGACTCTGCCGTAACCCGACGACGCAAGGCAATTCTGAGTTGCGTGTGAAAGCTCACACCTCGTTTGGCCCAGGGGGTTTCATGAAACGCCCACGCACGAAGGCGCCGCCCGACTAGGCTCATTGCCTTCGTCGAGCGGCGCCGAATTCGTGTAACGGGTCTCCATGGACAACCGTTCCATGAATTGTCAGAGCTGGACGTCCTCCAGCATTTCGGTCACAAGTGCGGCGATCTGGGACCTCTCGGACCTGGTCAGCGTCATGTGGGCGAACAACGGATGCCCCTTCAGCTTCTCCACGACGGCGACCACACCGTCGTAGCGCCCGACGCGCAGATTGTCCCGCTGTGCCACGTCATGGGTCAGGACGACACGCGAATTCGCGCCGATCCGGGACAGCACGGTCAGCAGGACGTTCCGTTCCAGCGACTGCGCCTCGTCCACGATCACGAACGCGTCGTGCAGCGAGCGGCCGCGGATGTGGGTGAGCGGGAGGACCTCCAGCATCCCGCGCGCGGTGACCTCCTCGATGACGTCCCGGCTGGTGACCGCGGAGAGGGTGTCGAAGACCGCCTGGGCCCAGGGGCTCATCTTCTCGGCCTCGGAGCCGGGCAGGTAGCCCAGTTCCTGCCCGCCCACCGCGTACAGCGGACGGAAGACCATGACCTTCTTGTGCTGACGGCGCTCCAGGACCGCCTCCAGGCCCGCGCACAGCGCCAGCGCCGACTTGCCGGTGCCGGCCCGGCCGCCCATCGACACGATCCCGATGTCGGGGTCGAGGAGCAGGTCGAGCGCGATCCGCTGCTCGGCGCTGCGCCCCTTGATGCCGAACGCCTCGCGGTCCCCGCGCACCAGACGGATGTTGCCCTCGGGGGACACCCGGCCGAGCGCCTTGCCGCGCTCGGACTGGATGGTCAGGCCGGTGTGCACCGGGAGGTCCGAGGCCTCCGGCACGTACACGTGCCCTTCCTCGAAGAGGATGTCCACCTGTTCGCCGGACAGCGTCAGTTCGGACATCCCGGTCCAGCCGGAGGAGTCCGTGATGGCGAGCTCGGCGCGGTACTCCTCGGCGAGGAGACCCACGGACGACGCCTTGATCCGCAGCGGCAGGTCCTTCGACACGACGGTGACGTCGAACCCCTCGGCCTGGAGATTCCGGGCCACCGCGAGGATGCGGGAGTCGTTGTCCCCCAGGCGGTAGCCGGAAGGCAGCACGCTGGGGTCCGAGTGGTTGAGCTCGACACGGACGGTACCGCCGAGATCCCCGATCGGAATGGGGGAGTCGAGACGGCCGTACCGGACCCGGTAGTCGTCGAGCAGGCGCAGCGCCTGCCGGGCGAAGTAGCCGAGTTCGGGATGGTGCCGCTTGGCCTCCAGTTCCGTGACCACGACGATCGGGAGCACGACCTCGTGCTCGTCGAAGCGGGTCAGGGCGTTCGGGTCGGCCAGCAGGACGCTGGTGTCGAGAACATAGGTGCGCCGGTCAGGCGTGCGGCGCTTTGTGCTGGTCACCACGGAAGGACGTACCCCCTCGGATGAGGTCGGGGAGCGACGAGAAGGAGCTGGACCGGTTGACGGCGCCGATGCACGGCGGGCCGAGAACCGGCCCTCCGCGGCTGCGTCCGTGCTGGGAACACACGGTCGGGCTGGTGCAAAGGGCCTCCCGGGCGGACGGCCCCGAGCCGTCCGCTGAGATGCGGTACCCGTGGTTCGGGCACCGACCTGTCTGGCTTATGCCCTCCAAAATGCACGCTCATGCCACGGCATATGACGGCGCGCCGATGAACTCCGTGTGACGTTCGTGTCGAACGGGATCCCCGGGGTCCCGTGCCCCCCGCCGTGTGCCGACGGACCCTCAGCCGCCGAAGCGCCGGTGGCGTGCCGCGTAGTCGCGCAGGGCGCGCAGGAAGTCGACCTTGCGGAAGGCCGGCCAGAAGACCTCACAGAAGTAGTACTCCGCATGGGCCGTCTGCCACAGCATGAATCCGGACAGCCGCTGCTCGCCGCTGGTGCGGATCACGAGGTCGGGGTCGGGCTGGTCGCCGGTGTAGAGGTGGCGGCCGATCATCTCGACGTCGACGGACTCGGCGAGGTCCTCCATCGACACGCCCTTGTCCTGGGCGTCGTGGAGCATCGCGCGGACGGCGTCGGCGATCTCCTGGCGGCCGCCGTAACCGATGGCGACGTTGACCAGTATCCCGTCGACGTGGGCGGTGTTCTCCTCCGCCTCCTTCAGCACCGTCTGCATGCCGGACGGCAGCAGGTCGGCGGTGCCGACGTGGTGCACACGCCAGCGGCCGTCGGCGGCCAGGGAGCGGACCACGTCCTCGATGATGTCGAGAAGCGGGACCAGTTCCTCCTTGGGGCGGTCGAAGTTGTCCGTCGACAGCAGCCAGAGGGTGACGACCTCGACGTCCGTCTCGGTGCACCAGCCGAGGAACTCCTCGATCTTGTCCGCACCGGCCCGGTGGCCCTGCGCGGCGGTGGAGCCGGCGGCCTTCGCCCAGCGGCGGTTGCCGTCCACGATCACGCCGATGTGCTTGGGCACCTGAGCGTGGTCCAGGTGACCTTCCACCCGGCGTGCGTACAGCCTCACCAGCAGGCCGCGCAGCCTGTCGCGCAGGTTCACGTGATTGTCAGCCCCTCCATACGGTGGCGGTCCCCGCGGGCGAAGCCTAACGGCTGCACGGCCGGGGCGGGATTTGGGGGTGTGGATCGCTGGGGGCGCACGGGGTCGGGCGCGCGGGGGAATCGAGCGCTGTGCGCGGGCCAAAGAAAACGGGCCGGTCCGTGGGGGGGGAGACGGACCGGCCCGAGGGGGGGGTTCCACCATAACCCTTCGTAAGTGATGCTGCGTGCATCGGCGTGCCACAACTACTCTCCGGAGTCGGACGGCGACGCCTCGATGGTGCCGGAAGGCGGGATTCAGGGGGCTCGTATGGCCGAAACAGGGGGGACGGCCTGCTGTTTCGCCTGGGACGCCCGGAAACGGGGGGAGATCCGGCGGACTCGACGGACCCCGGGAGCCCCGGGCGCGCCACGGGCCGCGTCCCCCCGACGGGCGACCCCGCCCGTTGACGCGGCTTGACGGTGGAGCGACCCGGCCGGCACCGGCGCGGCACCGCGCAGTCCCCTCCACCGCGCGGTACCGCCGCACAGCTTTGCTGGCGCGAATTGCCCGCCCTGAACTTACGTGAGGCCGGGGAGGGAAACCAGCCACTCCGGTAACGATGTGGAAACCCTGTGGAGAATTGGAGGAGTTCTGCCCCGGAGAGGGCGACTTGACCGATTCGCGCGGCCGTCCGGGGGAATCGTCCGCGGGCTCGGGCGGGCCCGGACGTACACGTGGCGCCGGTTCGGCCGGTCGACGGCCGACGGTTCCCGGCCAGTTCCGGCCGACGTCTCCGACGGACGCCTCCGACGCGCCCGCTCGGCGCGTCCCGACCGGTGGGTCCTACGCCCGGTCGGCCGCCGGGGCCGAGCCGGGCTTGCGGACGTCGAAGAGATGGCGGGTGCTGTGGGCGACGAAGGGCCCCTCGGTCTCGATGTGCCGGTGCAGGGCGCGCAGCCGGGGCTCGTACGCCTCCACCGTGAAGCCGGGGACCATCCAGATCACCTTGCGCAGGAAGTGGACGACGGCGGCGATGTCGTGGAACTCCACCCGCAGCCGTTCCGCCCGCAGTCCGACGACCTCCAGCCCGGCCGCCTCGGCGTCGGCGCGTTCCCGGCCCGGGTCCCGGGCGCCGCGCACCGCCTCCGGCTGCGGGCCCAGGAAGTACGCGACGAGTTCGAACACGCTGGCGGGTCCCACGTGCTGGGCGAAGTACGTGCCGCCCGGGGCGAGGACCCGGGCGATCTCCTCCCACTGCGGCCGCACGGGGTGCCTGCTGACGACGAGGTCGAACGCGCCGTCCGCGAAGGGCAGCGGCGCGTCCTCCGCGACGGCCACCACCGCGACACCGCGCCGGCCCAGCAGGGCGGTCGCCTTGGCCACGTTGGGGGGCCACCCCTCGGTGGCGACGGTGAGCCGGGGTACCCGCTCGGCACGCCCGAGGGCGAAGTCGAGCACCTCCCCTCCCCCGGTCTGGAGGTCGAGCGCGGCGGTGGCCTCCGACAGCCGCGCCGCCTTCGACACCGCGTAGCCCCACGACGGCCGCTGCTCGGTGGCCCGGCCCTCGAACCAGGAGAAGTCCCAGCCCTCGGTGGGAACGGCCGCGCCTTCCGCGACAAGATCCTCGAACGTGCGCGCACCCTGGCTCATACGGCGATCCTGACAGGGCCCGGCCGACGGGCGCCGCTCATTTTTCTCCGGCCGCCCTGCCCCGCGGGAGTTCGCCGCGGACGGTTCCCCCGGGCCACGGCGGGGGAGGTGACCGGCATGGGACGGCACTGGCGGGACGGACGGGGAGAACTGAGCGTGCGTGGGGAGCGGCCGGAGGACGAGGACCCGGTCACCGTGCCGCTGGAGATCGCCACGTCCTATCGCGCCCGGACGAGGGGGCTGCTCGGCCGCGACCGCGTCGACGGGGCGATCCTGCTGTCCCCCGCGAGCGGTGTGCACACCTTCCGGATGCGCATCCCCATCGACGTCGCCTATCTCGACCGACGGCTCGACGTCATCGCCGTACGCACCATGAAACCCGGCCGCCTGGGCCTGCCCCGACTCCGCTCCCGGCACGTACTGGAGGCGGAGGCGGGGGCCATGGCGGCCTGGGGAGTGAAGGCGGGCGTACGGGTGCGGATCGACACCGACGGGAAGTGATCCGCGCACTCCCGGCGTCAACTCCCGAGGTATGCGGTCGTCGTGGCGCGTGGCAGCACCGCCCACATGCGCGTCCCGCCGGCGGGTTCGCGGGCCGCGTCGAAACCCCAGTCGCCCTCGCAGGCCCTGACCACGCAGGCCAGCACCCGCAGCGCGGCGCGGCGCCGGGTGTCGCACGCGGCGGCGAGGCGTGGGTGGGTGTGACGCGGATGACCGTCGTGGAGGATCACGCGCAGGGCGCCGTCGCGGTAGCGCAGGGACACGTACACCTCGGCGTCCGGCGCGAACCGGCAGGCACAGGTGGCCAGTTCGTTCACCACCTGCACCGCGGGCTCCGCCACGTCCGCGAGGCCGTGGGCGCGCAGGATCGTACGCGTGGCCGTCCTCGCGATCGACGGGGTCTGCGGGGCGGCGGGGAGGGTGAGGCTGTAGGCGAGGGCCTCGGGGGTGGGCGGCGAGGGCCGTACGTCCGTGGAGGTCGGGGGCGGACAGGCGGTGGCGATCGCGGACATGGCAGCAACTCCCTTGGTGTGCCGTTTGTGTAGTCGATCGATCACCGAATGTAGAAGGCGTTGAGTCATATTGTCCACCAGTTGTGGGGATAATTACCCCCACAACTGGTGGACCTGATGGTGGATCACCGGCACACTGAGGCCCATCACGCACGGCGAGAAGGGGCGACATGGCGACGCGGAGCACGCCGACCGAACGGCAGCGGCGACTGGGCGCCGAACTGCGCAAGATGCGGCTCGCGGCCGGAGCGACCACGGAATACGCGGCCGGGCTGCTCGGCATCGACCGGACCCGGCTGTCCAATATGGAGTCGGGCATCCGGCCCTTCTCGGGCGACCGCATCCGCACCTTGGCCTGCAACTACGCCTGTACGGACAAGAGTTACGTCGAAGCGCTGTCCTCCATCGCCGACGACAAGGAACGGGGCTGGTGGGAGGGCTACCGTGGCACCCTGCCCGCCGGGTTGCTGGACATCGCGGAGCTGGAGTGGCACGCCGTACGTGTCCGCACCGCACAGGTGATGCATGTACCCGGACTGCTCCAGACGGAGGACTACGCCCGTGCCGTGTTCGCCGCCGTGCTCCCGGCTCTGACCCGGCTCGAAGTCGAACTGCGCGTCGCCCACCGCATGGCACGGCAGCAGGTGTTCCAGCGGGACAAGCCACTTGCGTACGTGGCTTACGTCCATGAGGCCGCACTGCGCATGCCGTACGGAGGCACCGAACAGACCCGGCAGCAACTGAACCACCTGGCTGCCCAGTCCGAGCGTGACACCGTCGACGTGCGTGTCATCCCCACCAGCGTGGGCGGTTTCCCCGGGGCGGGACACGCCCTGCTGTACGCCGACGCGGTCGTGCCTCCGCTCGACACCGTGCAACTGGACTCCGCCCATGGGCCGGAATTCACCGGCGCCGAGGCTCAGCTCACCAAGTACCGTTCCCATCTGGACTGGATGGACGACGCGTCACTGCCCTCGGCAGCCTCGCGCGACCTCATCCGCAATGTCGCCCGCGAGATCTGAGGGAGTCGTCATGGCCGACATCACCTGGGAAGAGCCCTTCTGCGGAGAGGGCAACAACTGCTTCCGCATAGGGACCGATTCCTCGGGCAACGCCTACCTCGCCGTCGCCGGGCAGGAGGAGAACCACCTCACGGACAGCCGTGAGGCACTCCGCGCGCTGATCCTGGAGATCAAGGCCGGGAAGGCCGACCACCTGCTCTGACCGAACGCGTCCGTCCGTCATGTCACAGGGACGCGGGCCGCCTCGTCTCGGGGGTGAGGTCACCGACGAGCACGGAGGAGCACACCATGGACGCGCGACTGAACTACTTCGCCAGCCCGACCGCGGGCAAGGCCCTCAAGTACCTCATGTCGGCCGGGAGGACGCTGAAGGAGTCGCCTCTGCCGGCCGTCACCCAGGAGCTGGTGGCGCTGCGGGTGAGCCAGATCAACGGGTGTGCCGCCTGCGTGGACATGCACACCAAGGAGGCCGCGGCCGCCGGCGAGACGGCGGTGCGGCTCGCTCTGGTGGGAGTGTGGCGGGAGGCGACGGTCTTCACCGAGGCCGAGCGGGCCGCCCTGGCGCTGGCGGAACAGGGGACCCGGGTCGCGGACGCGGCCGACGGCGTCAGCGACGAGGTCTGGGCCGGCGCCGCGCACCACTACGACCAGGAGCAGCTCACCGCTCTGGTCGTCCTGGTCTCGTTCATGAACATGGTGAACCGACTGAACATCGTCACCCGGCAGCCCGCCGGCGACTACAAGGCCGGCGAGTTCCACTGACGGCGGGCCGAGGACTGCGAGGAGACGAGCGAGTGGACAAGGCGGAGGAGTTCGAGGAGCTGCGGTCGCTGCTGTTCTCGATCGCGTACCGGATTCTGGGCAGCGTGAGCGAGGCGGAGGACGCGGTGCAGGAGAGCTGGCTGCGCTTCGACGCCTCGACGACCCGGCCCGTGTCGACCAAGGCGTTCCTGTCGGCCACGGTGACCCGGATCGCCATCGACGTGCTGCGCTCCGCCCGGGTGCGCCGGGAGGAGTACGTCGGCCCGTGGCTCCCCGAACCGCTGCTCAGCGATCCGTACCAGGACCCGGCGCGGGCGGCCGAACTGGCCGACTCCGTCTCGATGGCCGCGTTGCTGCTCCTGGAGCGGCTCAGCCCGCTGGAGCGGTCCGTGTTCGTGCTGCGGGAGGTCTTCGCCTTCGGCTACGACGACATCGCCACAGCGGTGGGCCGCTCGGAGGCGGCGTGCCGGCAACTGGTGGTACGGGCGCGTCGGCACATGCAGGCCGGGCGCCCCCGGTTCGAGGCGGACCGGCAGGAGCGGCAGGAACTGGCAGATCGGTTCTTCGAGGCGTTGTCGCAGGGTGACATGGGCGGCCTGCAGAGCCTGCTGGCGGCCGACGTCCAGCTGGTCGGGGACGGCGGCGGCAAGGCCCCGCAACTGGCCAGGGCCGTCGGCGGCGCCGACAACGTGAGCCGCCTGCTCGCCGCCGTCTACCCGCTCATGATCCGGATCGACATCACGTTCGAACAGCACGAGGTCAACGGACAGCCGGGCGCGGTCTTCCGCGACCGGGACGGCAGGGTGCTCCATGCTCTCGCCCTCGACGTCCTCGACGGACGGATCCAGACCGTCCGCTCGGTCATCAATCCCGACAAGCTCGGCCACCTGGGCCCGGTCGCCGACGCCTGGGCCGTCAACGAGGAGGTGAAGCAGCAACGCAGGCAGACGCAGTGATCAGCTCTCCGAGCGCGGGAACGACACCTCCACCCGTCGGTTCTTCTTGCGGCCCTCCTCCGTCGCGTTCGACGAGATCGGGAACTGCTCGCCGTAGCCGCGCACCTCGAACGTGACGTTCGGGTCGTTCAGGTCCTGGGAGAGGACGTCCTGCACGGCGTTGGCGCGCTGCTTCGACAGGACGTCACCGTGCGCCGAGCTGCCGAGGTTGTCGGTGAAGCCGAAGACGCGGACGTTCGTCGCGTTCTGCTTCTTGATCTCCTCGGCGATCGCGGCGATCCGCGCCTTCGCGTCGGCGCCGAGCTTCGCGCTGTCCTTGCCGAACAGGACCTCCGCCTGGAGAGCGAACTTCACTGACGTGTTGGTGTCCTCCCGGCGCTCGTCCCCGGACTGGTCCTCCACGACCGACTTGATGTCCAGGACCTTGGGACTGGCGAGGGTGGCGCCCTCGGGAAGCTTGAGATCGGGGTCGTTCGGGTCGACCTCGACGGGGGCGGAGGCGGTGGCCTCGGTGCCCGGCGGCACGCTGGGCGTGTCGTCGGCCTGGGCGGTGGTGGCCGCGTAGAGATTCGCGGCGAGCAGGGCGGTGAGGGCCAGGGCGAGGCGGGTGGTCATGGGTGCCTCAGCCGGAGATCTGGATGGTGGCGGAGGGGAAGGTCGGCAGCTGGAAACTGACCTCGGCGGTGTCCGCCGGGGGTGCGGGGAACTGCATGAAAATGGGGATGTTTTCACCAGGTTTCACGGACTGGACACCGGCCGTGGTGAGCGGCCGTCCGTCCGTGTCCCGCAGTACGTAGTAGCGCTTCTTGCCCTTGGAATCCACCAGCGTTGCCCCGCCGAACGACTGGCCGTTCTTCATGATCTCGGTCTCGTTGCCGGTCAACTGCGACGAGAGGATCGCCGCTTTGCTTCCGTCGTTCTTCAGCTCGGCATTGACCGTGACGAACCCACCGGAGTCCCGAGCGGCAGACGTGATTTTCAGGTCCAGGCCCTCCGGGCCCTTGAGCTCCGCCAAGGGCTCATCCGACTGCCCCTCTTGAGTGCTCGGCTTGGATCCGTCGCCCTTGGAGACCGACGTCGAAGCTTCCGGCTTCTTGCCGTCGTCACCACTCCCGCCGCAGCCGGCTACGCCGAGAGCCAGGCCGGCCACCACGGTCAACGCGACCACCCCGCTGCGGGCCTTAGCCGTGAACCGAATGCTCATCGCTCTGCTTCCTTCACTCGTCGTTCGCATGTCAGTCGGCCAGATGGACGTCGAAGAGGTCTTCAGGGTGCGGGAGGGTCGCGGTGTCGTGCGGGTCCAGGTCCCAGTCGCGGTCCTTGCAGATGAGCTGCGGCAGTACGTCGTCCCCGGCACCCTCGCCTGAGAGCGTGAACGTGCAGAGCGGCTCGATCACGGCGGTGGCGGACGCCTTCGCGTACGTGTTCTCCGTACCGGGGACGACGGAGTCACCGACCGACTTGTCCGTCTGGACGCCGACCGTGTAACCGAGCAGCCCGTCGGGGCCGCAGTCGGTCACGTGGGCTTCGTTCTGCCCGGCCAGCTCATAGGCCCGCCAGCACGAGGGGGTGACGGTGGCCCGGCCGTCGAAGATGTCCTGCCACTTGGTCGGGTCGAGCAGGTCCGTGACCCACTGCCCGGCGAGTTGGTCCCGGGTGTCCTGCGCCGCCGCGAGCGCCGCCGCGTCGGCTGCCGTCTGGGCGCCGTTCCGGTTTGCCGCCGCCTGGCCGACGGCCAGATAGGCCAACGCAAGAAAGAGCAGGCCCGCCACCACCGTGATGTAGATGGGGAAGGCCTGCCCTGCGTCACCGCCATACCTGCGTAAAGGCATCAGGTGATTTCGGCGATCTTCGCCTTGATCGCGTCGAGGATCGTCTTGCCGATATCCGTACCCGTGATCGCCAGCACGATCGCCACCACCACCGCGATGATGCCGAGATACTCCACCGCGGTCTGGCCCCGGTCGCCGGCCCGGCGCCGCATGGATTCGGCTGTCGTGTTCTTCCAGCCGTTCACGCGGACGGCCGTCTTCAGCATGAGGTCGCTCATGGTGTGCCCCTCCAGGTGTCGCGTCGCCGGGACGGTAGTGCGGAGCGCGTATGTCGGTGAAGGGCCCACGGGCCCAGCGGCGGGCCCAATTCCGCTCCCGTCCGCTCATCTCAGGACACCCCCAGCCATTTGGCGACCGCCTCCGAGCGACTTGTGCTGTGGAGCTTGGCGAAGATCCGGTTGATGTGATTCTTGACCGTCTTCTCGCTGATGAAGCACGCGGCGGCGATCTGGTGATTGGTCAGGCCCGACGCGATGAGGTCCATGATCTCCGCCTCCCTCGTGCTGAGTTGGGACGATGACACCGACAACGACGACTGTCTCATACTCGGTTGCACTTGCGAAAGGTTTTGCGGAGAAGTCGCACGGGGCAATGGTGGATCAGGCATCTCATCGTGTGCAATCGCATCCGATTCCCGCAGCTGGGCCAGCAGGGCGTCCGCCGCGGTGGCCGTGAGACGGGCCTTGCCGTCTCTGATGTCCCGTACCGCCGAGACCAGTTCGTCCACCGTGAACTCGCCGTGGACCAGATAGCCGCCCGCTCCCCTGAGCAGGGCCTCCCGGACGGTCTCCGACTCCCCGG
This sequence comes from Streptomyces sp. NPDC104096, assembly GCF_055584385.1. Taxonomy (NCBI): domain Bacteria; kingdom Bacillati; phylum Actinomycetota; class Actinomycetes; order Kitasatosporales; family Streptomycetaceae; genus Streptomyces; species Streptomyces sp. NPDC104096. Next base: position 9,176 of record NZ_JBVJMD010000003.1, on the reverse strand, counting down.
TGTACGTCAGCATCAGGACCGGAGCGATCCGGACCAGGTAGGGCAGCGCCGCGATGCCGTCCACGCCGGGCATCCGGACGTCGAGCAGGACGACGTCGGGACGGTGGCGGTCGGCCGCCAGGCAGGCCTCGTGGCCGTCGGCGGCCTCGGCGACGACCGTGATGTCCTCGCGGCCGGTCAGGAGGGCGGTCAGGCCCGCGCGGACCACGGGGTTGTCGTCCGCCACGACGACCCGCAGGGGATCCGCGGGGACTCGGGTCGGCCGGTCCGTCGTCACGAGGCCTCCTCTCGGGCGGTGGCGGCCGCCAGGTGCAGTTCCAGGCTGACCTCGGTGCCCCGGGTGTGGCCGCCGCGGCCGATGTGGATGCGGGCGCCGACCGCGGCGGCGCGTTCGACCATGCCGAGCAGGCCGAAGTGGCCCTCGCTGCGCAGTCGTTCGAGGTCGGTACCGGGCGGCAGGCCGCGGCCGTCGTCGTAGACGCTGATGCGCAGCAGACCGCCGTGGACGCCCGCGCGGACGTCGACGTGGGTGGGGGCCGCGTGGCGGTGGGCGTTCTCCATGGCCTCGGCGGCGATGGTCAGGAGCTGGCGGGCCACGGCGGGGGGCAGCTCGGGCGGCGCCGCCACCGGTTCGCCCGTGGGGTGATAGGTGGCGGGAAGGCCGGTGCGGGTGCTGAAGTCGCTGGTCCGGGTGGCGAGTTCGTGCAGCACGTCGGTGGTGTCGGGGGCGGTGCGGCCGCGCAGGTCGGTGAGGAGTTCGCGGGACTCGGTGGCGGCGCGGCGGGCCGAGCGGGCCACCAGTTCGGCCTGCTGCCGTACCCGTGCGGGGTCCGTGTTCTCCGCGCCGGCCGTGGCCGCCAGGGCCTCCGCCGCGAGCGCCACCCCGTGCAGGGTCTTGGCCACGGAGTCGTGCATCTCGCGGGCCAGCCGGGCCCGTTCGGCGGCCACCGCCTCCGTCACCGCCAGCCGGGACTGCACCGCGCTCAGGGCGTGGGTGGCGGCGCCGAAGCGGAGCAGCAGGCCCCGCAGGGTGGAGCCGAGGGCGCCGGTGACGACGCAGAGTCCGGGCAGCAGCAGGGACTCGGCGAGGCTCGCGCCCGGGTTCCTCGTGGACGTGTGGACCAGCAGGAGGATCAGCGACTGGAGGGAGGCGAAGCAGGCCGCGCCCCGCCAGCTGTAGACGATGCCGGCCAGGAGGGGGGTGCAGACGCCGACGTAGGCCAGGGTCGTGTCCGGGCCCGCGGAGATCAGCAGCAGGGAGCCGAAGAGGGTGTCCACGGCCAGCAGGGTGGGGTGGCGCAGGAGGAGCGGACCGAAGCGTTCCCAGTCGCGGAAGAGGACGTAGTTCGTCATGAAGGTGACGACCACGGCGGCCCCGACCAGGCGGGCGCCGAGACCGGGGTGGGCGTTGAGGAGGGCGGAGGGGGTGGCCAGGGCGATCATGGCCAGGCGGAAGCCGAAGACCTGCCGGCACATCGCCTGGAGGGCGTTGACCTGGATGGGGATCGCCGGGGGTGCGGCCACCCGTTTCGCCCTCCCCCACGGACGCGCGCCCCGCCGCCGTCTCGGCAGCCCCGTACGCGCCTCGGTCCCCGTGCCCGCCTGGGGCCCCGGCCGGGTCTTCGTCCGCCGGGCCCGCTGCCACGTCGCCATCACCGTCACCCCGCCCGCCTACTTCCCCGTGATGGAGCCGAAGTCCGTGCCCGAGCCCAGCAGCAGGCCCGCGCCGAGCAGGAGCATGGTGGCCGGGACCATGAACGTGGTGATCACCAGCGTGGCCCGCGGCACCGCGCGCGCGGCCTTGCGGCGGGCGTTCTGGGCGTCCGTGCGGCGCATGTCCTTCGCGATGGCGACCAGCGTGTCGACGATGGGCGCGCCCAGTTCCTCGCCCTGCTGGAGTGCCGTCACGAACATGGCGACCTGCTCGGAGTCGTTGCGGCGGCGCAGTTCCGCGAAGGCCTGGCGGCGGCTCATGCCGAGGTCCATCTGGCGCAGGGTGATGCGGATCTCGTCCGCCCACGGGCCCTCGTACCGGGTCGACACCCGGTCCAGGGCCTGCCGGAAGCCGAGGCCCGCGCCGACCACGACGGCGAGGACGTCCAGGAAGTCGGGCAGCGTCCGTTCGATGACGTCCCTGCGGACCCGGATCGCCGCCCAGATCCCGACCTCGGTCCAGAACGCGCCGAAGGCCAGCAGCAGCAGGACCATCAGGTACTGGCCGCGCAGGAGGAACACCAGGGCCCCGACGCCGCCCAGCGCGCCGTAGACCGCGCGGCGGGCCGCGTAGCGGTCGATGGTCAGACCGCCCGGGTTGCCCGCCAGGTCGATCCTGCGGCGGTAGCGGGCCACCAGCGTGGGGCCCATCAGCCGCAGCACGGCGGGCGCGTACCGCATGCCGAGCCGGTCGACGAGCGAGTCGACCGCTCCGGTGCGGGTGGCGCCGACCTCCAGGGCCAGCGCGAGGTCGCTGGGCAGTCTGGCGTCCGCCCGGTACATGCGGATGCCCGCGAAGACGCCCCACACGCTCAGGCCCATGAGCAGCGCCAGGGCGAGGCCCACCTGGTGTCCGGACACGGGTTGCTCCCTTCTTCGTGCTCAGACTGCTCGGACTGCTCAGACGTCGATGCGGGACATACGGCGGATGAGGACGAAACCGACCGCGTACAGCGCGAACGCGATGATGACGCAGGCCTGGCCGGTGGTGGAGCCGGTCATGCGGTCCAGGGCGCCGTCCTTGACCCCGTTCATCAGGAACAGGGAGCCGACGCCGAGCACGGGGACGGCGTACGACGTCATGTTGACCTGGGAGAGCTGGGTGCGGATCTCGCGCCGTGTCTCCTTGCGCTCCTCCAGCGTCTCGGTGAGGTTGCGCAGCGCGCCCACCACCTGCCCGCCCGCCCGGTTGGAGAGCACGAGGGTGGTGACCAGGACGACCAGTTCACGCGAGGGGAGCCGGTCCGCGAGCTCGCCCAGGGCCTCGTCGACGGACTGGCCCAGCGACAACTGGTCCGCGACCTTGCCCAGTTCCTCGCCCGCCGGGGCCTCCAGCTCCTCCGCGGCCATGCCGATCGCGGTGCGCAGGGCGAGTCCGGCCTGGGTGGCGTTGGCCAGGATGCGGGCCAGTTCGGGGAGTTGGTTGATGAACTTCTCGATGCGTTTCTGGCGTTGCCAGTTCAGGAACTGCAGGGCCGCCCAGATGCCGAGGAGTCCGGCGATCGGGCCGAAGAAGGGGGCCAGGGAGGCCTGGCCGACCAGGAAGAGGCCGACCGCGGCCGCGGTCATGTAGACGAAGAACTCGCCGGGGGTCACGTCCAGGCCGGTCGCGGCCAGCTTCAGCTCCAGTTTCCGGCCCGTCTTGGTGCGGCGCAGGCGGCGGTCGAGGGAGCGGAAGCGGCGTCTGCGTCCGGCGGCCGGGAGCTGGCCGGTGTACGAGAGACGTTCGACCAGCGCCGCCCGCTGGGCCCGGCCTGAGGCGTGGACCCGCAGACCGACGACGGCGAGGAGGCAGGCCAGCAGGGTGACGCCGGTGGTGAGGGTGATGCGTGTCTGGAGATCCATGAGGGGTCCGTTCTCTCCGTCTCTACCGGGCTTCCCGGATGGCCAGTTGTTCGGTCGTACGGGCGACGCCGAAGGCCTGCGGAAGGGACTGGCCGGCCATGTAGAGGCGGTCGGCGGTACGGCGGGGCAGCGGGAAGTACTGGAAGGCGCCGTGGACCCGGCCGTCCGCGGTCATCGGCCGGGCGTCGAAGCGGGCGGCGGAGGTCAGCCGGTAGGGCTCGCCGCCGTGGCTGTCCAGGAGCGCGATCTCGGTGATCCGGCGGGCGCCGTCGGCGAACCGGGTGAGCTGGATGATGACGTCGACGGCGCTGTTGATCTGGTCGTGCAGCGCGACGAAGGGGACCTCGACGTCCGACATGGAGGCGAGGGTCTGGAGCCGGGTCAGGGCGTCCTCCGCGCTGTTGGCGTGGACGGTGGCCAGGGAGCCGTCGTGGCCGGTCGACATCGCCTGGAGCATGTCGAGCGACTCGCCGCCGCGGACCTCTCCGACGACGATCCGGTCGGGCCGCATGCGCAGGGAGTTGCGGACCAGGTCGCGGATGGTCACCTGGCCGTTGCCCTCGACGTTCGGGGGCCGCGACTCCAGCCGGATGACGTGCGCCTGCTGGAGCTGGAGCTCCGCCGAGTCCTCGATGGTGATGATGCGTTCGCCGTCGGGGATCAGTCCGGAGAGGGCGTTGAGCAGGGTCGTCTTCCCGGTGCCGGTCGCACCGGAGACGATGATGTTGAACTTCGCCTGCACCAGCGCGGCGAGCAGGTACAGCATGTGCTCGTCCAGGGAGCCGAAGGAGACCAGTTCCTGGAGCGTGTAGGAGCGCGGGAAGCGGCGGATGGTGAGGATCGGACCGGTCAGCGAGAGCGGCGGGATGATCACGTTGACGCGCTCGCCGGACGGCAGCCGGGCGTCGACCATCGGGTTGGACTCGTCCACCCGGCGGTTGACGGTGGAGACGATCCGCTCGATGGTCTGCATGAGCTGGTCGGCGGAGGCGAAGCGCATCGGGAGCTGTTCCACCCGGCCGCCCCGCTCCACGAAGATCGCGTCCGGGCCGTTGACCATGATCTCCGTGATCGAGGCGTCCTCCAGCAGCGGTTCCAGGATGCCGAGGCCGAGCGCCTCGTCGACGACCCGGCGGATGAGCTGGGAGCGCTCGGCCGTGGACAGGACCGGGCCCTCACGGCTGATGATGTGCCCGAGCACCCGCTCCAGGCGCGCCCTGCGTTCGGCCGCGGCCAGCGAGCCCATCTCCGCGAGGTCGATCTCCTCCAGGAGCTTGGCGCGGTAGGAGGCGACCAGATGGCCGTCCTCGCCCCGGCCGCCGTTCTCCTCGGGGGAGTTGATGCGTGCCCGCAGGCTCATGGTCCGGTGCTCCTCGCTCGTACGGTCCCTGCGTGGTCGTCGGTCGGTTCCCCGCGCGCGGTCGGGTCGGTCGGGTCGGTCGTCGGGTCAGTGGTCCTTGGGCATCGTGGCCGTCCGGCCGGCCCGGCCGAAGTCCCAGCCGGGGACGAGGGAGGGGATGTCGATCTCGGCGGTGACCCGCACGGAGTCGCCCAGGTCGGCACTCGTGCAGCTCGTGCCGTCGGCCAGCCAGTCGCTGACCGCGCTGTGGCAGGCGCCCTGGTAGTCCTGGTCCAGCGAGGCGCTGCGCGCACCGGCGCGGGCCGCGGTGCCGGCCTGCTGGGCGGTGTAGGCGACCAGGCCGAGCTGGACCCCGGCCAGGGCGACCAGCAGCAGGACCGGGATGAACCCGAGGTACTCGATGGCGACCTGGCCGCGATCGCGTGCGCGTGACCCGATGTCGTACGGCATCTCAGCGCTTCGCCTCCTCCACCGCGCCCGCCTCGCCGTGGACGGTGAACGGGAAGGCGACCACGCCGGGGAAGAGGACGGGCACCTTCAGGGCGACCGAGGACCGCACATAGCCGCCGCCGGTGGTGCAGTTCACCTCGGCGCCCCCCTTCCAGCCGCCCGACAGCTTGTCCAGGCCCGCCGCCCGGCAGGCCGCCTGCCGCTCCCCCGGGCGCGCCGCCGTGCCCGCCCGCACCGCCTCGTCCGCAGCATTCCCGGCGAGCGTGAACGTGTATCCCACGAGGACGAACTGCCACAGCAGCACCAGCGTCATGATGATCAGCGGGGTCATGCCGAGGAACTCGACGGTCACCTGCCCCCGGTCCGACCGGCCGGCGGCGACTGCTGCTGCTCGGATCGTCCTCATCCGCCGCCGCCCCTCCGCCGCCGCAGGCTCACCGTGCCCCGCTCGCCGCCGCGTGACCGGCCGCCGCGGCGGGTGCCCTCGGGCGCGTCGACCAGGCCCAGTTCGCCGGCGAGGGTCCACAGCGCCTGCTTCACCGTGCTCCGGTTGTCGAGGGTGTGGATACGGCCGGCGTCGACGGCCGTCTGGAGTTCCTTGAAGTTGGCGGGGATCGCGGTGGCGGCGATCGCCGTGCCGGTGATCCGCTGGATCAGCAGGGGCTGGATCTCCGTACCGCGGGTGTGCCGGTTGACGACGACCGTGGTCTCCTCGGCCTTGCGGATCTGGAGGCGGTCCCACATCCGGACCGTGCGCTTGGCTCCCCGTACGGCGACCACGTCGGGCGTGGTGACCAGCAGCGCGGTGTCGGCCATCTCGACGGCGGCGGCGCCGGGGCCGCCGAGCTGGGCGCCGCAGTCGATGACGACGACCTCGTAGCGGGAGCGCAGCGCGCTGACGATCTGGCGGGCGGCGCGGTCGGTGACCTCCTCGCCGCGTTCGCCCTCGCCGGGGGCGAGCAGCAGGGCCACTCCGGTGTCGTGCCGGAAGACCGCGTCGGCCAGCACCCGCGGGGAGATGTCGCTGATGCCGGCGAGGTCGACGACCGAGCGGCGGAACTGCACGTCCAGGAAGGAGGCGACATCGCCGGTCTGGAGGTCCAGGTCGACCAGGGCGACGGCCCGGCCCGAGGCCTGCGCGGCCAGGGCGAGCTGGACGGCGGTGAGGGTGGTGCCGACCCCGCCCTTCGCGCCGCTCACGGTGACGACCCGGCCGCCCGCGCCGGGCAGCACGTCGGCGCCGTGGCCCAGGTGGCGCCGTACGCCCACCGACCACTGGGCCACCGCCTGGACCCGGCTGGCGAGCTCCTCGTAGCTCAGCGGCAGGGCGACCAGGCCGCGGGCGCCCGAGTCCATGGCGGCGGAGAACAGGCCGGGGCTCGCGTCGGAGCTGACCAGGATGACGCCGACCGCCGGGAAGCGCAGGGCGACCTCGCGGATGAGCTCCAGGGCGGGGACCGGGCCGATGCGTTCGTGGACGACGACGACCTCGGGCAGTTCGTCGACGGACTCGGCGGCCAGCCGGGCGAGGGCGTCGACGAGCTGGGTGGAGTCGACGACCGGGGTGACCGGTTCTGCGTCCGGGAGCTGGTGCAGGAGGGTCGTGATGGACCGGACCGCGTCCGCGTCGCCGACGGCCGGGAGGATCCTCGTGGGCATGGGGGCCTCCTACTTGTCGTTCGCGAGTTCGTAGGTCCGGTCCTTCTCGGGGACCGCGACGGTGCCGCCCGGCGCGACCAGTGCGAGCCGCACCCGCTCGGCGAAGGACTCGGCGTAGGTGAGGCGCTGGGCGTCGAGGGTGGTGAGGGCGAAGGTGATGGGGACGGCGTCGGTGGGCTGCTGGGTGCGGTTGTCGGCGTTCGGCTCCAGGGCCTTTATGTCGCCCACGTCGATGACCTTCGCGTTGGTCACGATGATCTTGGACTGGTCGGGGTCGCCGTCCCGCGCGCCCTTGAAGGTGGCGTACACGTTGACCGTGGAGCCGGGCGTGATCTTGCCCGCCACGCCGGTCGCCGCGTCGATCATGATGGCGACCTCCTGCTGCCCCGGGCGCAGCGCGGGCCGGTCCACGATCATGTCGCTCTGGAGCAGCGAGCCCTTGCGCAGCGCGGTGACCGCGATCTTGCCGCGGATACCGGCGAGGTCGGTGACCGCGTTCGGCGACAGCCAGCGCTCGGGCATGTCGACCTTCTTGAACTGGCTGGAGTCGAGGGTGGTGTAGGGCGCTATGTCCGACCGGAGTTCGTACGCCGTGACCTCGGGGCCGACCTTGGACTTCACGTCGCTGATGACGGACAGGACACCGGCGAACGCGCCCAGGGCGCAGACGGCCGACAGGATCAGGAGAAGCACGCCGCGGCGCTGACGGGAGTTCATGAACCGTGCAACCTCATTGGGGGAATCGGTCGAGCGGGCTACTGGAGTCGGCGGGAACCGGTCGGTCGGGAAGCGGGGCGATCCGGGTGTGGCGGGGTGGTCGGGACTCGGCGGGACGGTCGGGAGGGCGGTCGGCGGGGCGGGGTCAGCGGGCCGGGACCGGCAGGTCGGCGGCGGGCGGGGTGGCGGAGCAGAACACGCAGCGGTCGCCGATGACGTCGATGCCGCACCAGTGGCAGGCGCTCTGCCGCACCGAGGTCACCAGCTGGTAGAGCACCGACAGGTCGGGCAGATAGGCGCAGAACTCGACCAGCTTCCCCGTCCCCCACCACGCGGCGGACTCGGCGGGCAGCGCGACCTCGCGCAGTCCCTGGGCGTTCCAGGCCGGGGCGAGGGTGCCGCTGACCCAGTCGGCCGCGAGCTGTCCCCTGGCGACCAGCATCGAGGTGGCGAACTCGGGTCCGGTCAGCATCGCTCCGGGACCGATCCGCACCAACTGCGGTGCCGGGTGGGCGAGTACGGCGAACTGACTGCCCGGCATCCAGGACCTGGCGTGCGCCTTCAGGTCGACGGGGACGCGGTCGAGTCCGGCGACGGAGCCGAGCAGCGCGCCGGTGTGGAGATAGTGGGTGAGCAGCCGGCCCGCCGAGGCGAGGACGCCGGGGCTGAGGTCGCAGGACGCCAACTGCCTGAGCTGGCGGGCCAGGACGGCGATCCCGAGCGGCGGCAGCTCCGGGCCGAACAGGGCGATCCGGTCGCTCTCCAGCAGGGAGCGGACGGTGTGCAGCCGCTCCGTCACGGCGGCGGGGGCGGCCCGCGAGCTCAGGACGATCACGTAGCCGTGCTGTTCGATCAGCGTCTGCACGTCCGACAGTGCCTGGTCGAGCGGCCGCCGGTCCAGGTCGTGCAGGACGGCGGCGGGCAGGGTCCGCTCGTCCTGGGCCGGCAGTGCCATGTCGGCACCGGTCACGGCAATGGCAGTTGGCACGCGCAGCTCCCCGTCCCTCGCGCCTGGCGGTGCTCCGGCGTTACTCCGGTGCACCGAGGTGACTTCATTGCGTGACTACCCGAGCACTGTAACCACGGCCCTGTGGCCGGAGAACCGCCTTTGGGCAGCCGAGAGAGAACTGTGCTCACGCAAGTCACGGCAAAACGGGGCACGTTGTGCATCGTGTCGGACAACGGCCGCACAGGCGACGGATTTGGTCTGGACCTCTTGACAGACCTAATTGGTCTGGACCAACTTGTACGTGCAGTGGCGGCCATCAACTCCCCCTTTTCCCGCCCCACTTCTCCCCCTTGCGTCTGTCTTCTCTCGTTCCCCGGGGGGGGGGGGCGGGGGGGGGGGGGGGGGGGGGGGGGGGGGGGGGGGGGGGGGGGCGGGGGGGGGGGGGGGGGGGGGGGGGGGGGCGGCGGGGGGGGCGGCGGCGGC